>NZ_AZFO01000001.1 GCF_001436305.1 Lactobacillus ultunensis DSM 16047
TACTTGACAGGGAATGTATCAAAATTTGAAGAACGACGCTTTGATTTTTTATTTTATTTTTATAAACCGAATGCGAGCTTGTAAAGCAATGCACCGCAGATACCACCTGCAATTGGCGCAACAACTGGCACCCAACCATAGTCCCAGTGAGCTGAACCCTTATGAGGCAATGGGCAGAATGCATAAACGATTCGCGGACCTAAGTCTCTTGCAGGATTCAATGCAGGACCAGTCGGACCACCGACGGCCATAACTAAGGCGGTGATTAAGAAACCAACACCAATGTTGGCGATGTCTTCTGATTGCTTGAAGAACATGCCACGATATAATCCAACAGCTACAAACAATAGAATAGCAGTACCAACGAATTCGGTAACAAATCCGTTTAATTTACTATTGGCGGAATCTCCTGTTGCAAAACTGGCGAAAACAGCATCATCACTGGCTGTTCTCTTAATGTATGGCCAGTAGACTGCTACTAATAAAAGCTGTCCAACAATTGCGCCAATCATTTGTACCAAAATATAAGGCAAAACTTGATCCCATGGGAAAACGCCAGAGCAAGCTTGGGCAAGGGTGACAGCAGGGTTCAAATGGTTACCTGAGATTGAACCGAACAACATTGCAGGAAGCATGACACCAAAGCCAAAACCAAATGCGATCAATAGCCAACCACCATTAGCTTGACCGTCGCGACTATTACCACCAGTATCACGTAATACTGAATTCGCAACTGAACCGTTTCCTAAAACTACCAAAATAATTGTACCGAAAAATTCAGCAAAATATTTCATCATCCAAGTATGTTCCATAATAATTACTTTTTACTCCTCTAGTAGAAAAAATAAATGAAAAATAGTACAACCAAAAATTATACACTTTACTGAAAAAATAGGTATGGTTATTTTAAAAAATGCAAGAAATTTGCTTATAGTTCTATTTTGTTTTGTGGCAATTTGACATTTAATCTTTCAAAAGAGAAGGGTTTTATTAAGGATATTTCGTATGCATCTAAAGCTAATTCTTCTCCAGTAAAGTTAGGATTATATAAAGGGTCTCCAATAATAGGAGCGCCTAAGTATGCTAAATGTACTCGGATTTGATGAGTACGGCCGGTTTCTAACGTTAGTTGTACAATTGCACTACCATTATTGTTTCTTTCCAAAATTTGATAATGAGTAATGGCTTTTTGTCCATCGTTTCTTACCATTCGTTTTCTTTGATCAGTTGGATCATGACCGATAGGTACATTAATTGTGCCCGTATCTTTTAGATTTTCTGCATGATCTACTTTAGCTAAATAATTTCTATGAAAAATTTTGGTTGTTAATTCTCTATTTAAAATTGGTACGACTGCGGGATTTTTGGCTACTAAAAGAAGACCACCTGTAAGCATATCAAGGCGGTGCACGATATAAGGACTGCTGCCCAAATAAGTAGCACAATCATTTAAAGCAGTATTTGTTTCATTTAAATTGGGATGTGTTTTTTGTCCTTTTTTCTTATTGATAATCAATAAATTTTTATCTTCGTAAACTACATCAGGCAAGTTACCACTGGCAGGATAATTTTGTTGATCAGATTCAACTTGATCTAAATAAATATCTATTTGTTCATTCGGAAAAACTTTCATATTAAAATATCGATATTGACCATTAATTTTTATATTTTGCTCTATTCTTAAATAATGCCGCCATTTTCTAGGGATAAGCAATTTACGTAAAACTTCATTTACCGGTAATGGATCAAGATTTTTAGGATAAAAAAGCGTAAAATGATAAACCATAAAAATTTCCTAAGTCTCTTTCAATTCTAAACACATGTTTTTACAATGTGATACAATTTTCTTGTTTCTAATTGTAAGGAGCATTATTAATGAATAACGACCAACCAAAAAGAAGTGGTTTCAAAGGTGCATGGCATCGTTTAGATAACCGCTTCTTTATCGGACGCTGGATTATTTTAATCCTGCTCACTCTTATGCTTTTAACTTGTACATATTATACAATTAAAGTTAAAACTTCGAATATTTCAAACTTAAAAGCATCTCTTTCAACTACGACTACTATTTATGATTATAAAGGTCGAAAAGCTGGTTCTTTATATTCACAAAAAGGGTCATTTGTTGAATATGATAAGATTTCGCCTAATATCAGAAATGCCGTAATTTCTACTGAAGATCGTACTTTTTGGAAAAATCCAGGTTTCAGTATTAAGGGAATGGCTCGTGCTGCTTTAAGTCTAATCATTCATCATGGTCAAGTTACCGGTGGGGGGTCTACTTTAACTCAGCAGTTAGCTAAGAATTCTCTATTGACTCAGCAGCAGACTTTCTCACGTAAATTGGAAGAACTGTTTTTTGCAATTGAAATCAATCATGTTTATTCCAAAAAAGATATTTTGACTATGTATCTGAACAACGCGTATTTCGGTAATGGTGTTTGGGGAGTGCAAGATGCTAGTCGCAGATACTTTGGTAAAAATGCTAGTGAAGTAACGGTTGGAGAAGCTGCTACATTAGCTGCCATGCTGCGTAATCCTAGCTATTACAACCCAATTGATCATATGGCTAATGCGTTGTCTCGGCGTAATTTAGTCTTGACCTTGATGGCCGATAACAATAAGTTAACCGCAGCTCAAGCTAAAGCTTATTCTAAACAAGGTTTGACGTTGAGGAATACGTTCAAGAATAAGGATGGCTATCGGTATCCTTACTTCTTCGATGCAGTGGTTGATGAAGCTATTAGCAAGTATGGCTTGACTGAAGAACAAGTTATGAATAAAGGGTTAAAGATTTATACGACCTTGAATCAAAATTATCAAGGCAAGTTGCAGGATACCTTTGAGCAAAGCTGGCTTTTCCCACAAAATGGCGCAGATGGTACCCAGTGTCAAGGTGCTAGTGTAGCTATGGATCCTAATACTGGTGCAGTACGTGCAATTATTGGTGGTCGTGGTCAACATGTATTCCGCGGTTACAATCGAGCTACGCAAATGAAGCGTCAGCCAGGTTCATCAATTAAGCCATTAGCTGTTTATTCACCAGCGCTTCAAGAAGGCTATCACTATGATTCACAACTTTCTAACAAGTTGCAAAAATTTGGTAAAAATGGTTATGAGCCGCATAATGTTGACAACGGTTATTCTGATAAGATTCCAATGTATCAAGCTCTCGCACAGAGTAAAAATGTACCTGCAGTTTGGCTACTTGATAAAATTGGCGTAAGCAAAGGCGTGCAGTCCGTTCAAAACTTTGGCATAAAGGTACCAAAGAGTGATCGAAACTTGGCTTTAGCTTTAGGCGGTTTGTCAACTGGTGTTTCTCCGTTACAGATGGCTCATGCTTATTCTGCTTTTGCCAATAAAGGCAACCTGCCTAATAATTCATTCTTTATTACTAGAATTACAGATGCTAGTGGTAATGTTTTAGCAGAAAACAATAATCCGGGGACGCACCGCATTATCTCCGAAAACACTGCAAAAGAAATGACTACAATGATGCTCGGGGTTTTTGCCAATGGTACCGGTCAAGCTGCTCAACCAAGTGGTTATCGTGTTGCCGGAAAGACTGGATCTACAGAAGTACCTAATTCGTATGGTTTTGGTACAAAGGATCAATGGATTGTTGGGTATACTCCAGATATTGTGCTTGCTACTTGGGTTGGTTTTGATCGAACCAATAAGCAGCATTATATGCAAGGAATTTCTGAAACGGGTATTACGCGTTTATATAAGGCTGAAATGGAAGGTATTTTGCCATATACTGCGCAAACGCAATTCTCAGAAAAGGCACCTAACCAGATTGTTAAGAATAACGGTTCGAACTTTGATTGGACTGGCGGATTGGGACAAAAAATTCAAGATGGCATAGGTTCTGCAGGACAGAAGATTAATGAATGGTATAATGATGTGAAAGGTCTATTAGGCCAATAAAATTTAGGAGGACATTAATGGTTAACGTTTATGATTCAGCTAATAAGTTAGCAGAAGATTTAACTCAAACTGATCAATATAAGGCTTTAGCAGATGCTATTAAGGATGTTAAGGCAGATGAAGAAAGCGCAGCTATGTTCAAGAAGATGGATGAATTACAAACCAAGATCTTGAAGGCACAACAAGCTGGTCAATCACTTTCTAAAGAAGATCAAGAGGCTTACAAAGACTTGAATGAAAAGGTGCAAAAGAACGATAAGATCGTTACAATGCTTAAGACCGAACAAGCTTTGTATAATTTGCTCAATGATATTCAAAAGACTTATTCTAAACCAATTACTGATCTTTATGAAGATCTTAGAAACTAGAATTCGCGATGAAATTTATCCATTTTGCGGATGCGCACTTAGATAGTCCATTTCGTGGGCTATCTTTTTTGCCATCTAAAGAGTTTAAACAAATATATCAAGCTGCAGATCAATCTTTGAAAAAAATTGTTGATTTGGCTTTAGCTGAAAACGTTGATTTAGTATTAATTGCTGGTGATACTTTTGATAGTGATAAACCATCTCCACGTGCCCAGTTGTTTTTTGCTCAGCAGATTAAACGATTAACAGATCAAAATATTCAAGTGGTGATGATTTTTGGTAATCACGATCATATGAAGCAGGAAGATTTGTTAGTTAGTCCATCCCCATATTTCAAGCTTTTGGGTAATAACGAAAAAGTCGAACAAGCTACTTTTAAAACTAGAAATGGCTTTGACTATGATGTCGTTGGCTTTTCTTATTTAAATAATCATATTACTCATGATATGGTGCCTGATTTTCCAGAAAAAGGTAAAAATTATACTTTTGGTTTAATGCATGCGCAGGAAAGGGCACAAACTAATAATGTTTACGCTCCATTTTCTGTCAGTGAGATTCAGAATCTTAATTATGATTACTTTGCTTTAGGTCATATTCATGCTCGTATGAATTTAAGTGAAAAGCCATGGATTGTTTATCCTGGTAATATTCAAGGGCGTCATATTAATGAACTGGGTGAAAAGGGATGCTATCTTGGCGAGATTGATGAAAATACTGGTAAGACTAGTATTTCATTTAAAAAGACCGGTCCAATTGTTTGGCAAGGCGTAGAAATTAATCTTGATTCCGAAATTAGTAAGACTGACTTGCAAACAAAGATTGTTTCAGTATTAAGTGAAGTCAAGCAAAAGACTTATTTCAGTTTAACCATTAAGGGTGCGCAGTTCTTAACTGAAGAAGAGCGTGAATTAACGCAAGATACTGATTTTTGGCAAACAATTTCGCAAAGTCTGCCATTTGATTCACAACTTGTTGATGTGCGTTATCAAATTAATGCTAGTTTGAAATTGAATGAAAATGATCGCGTAGCTTTTGACAAGGCTAAAGCGGAGATTTTTGCTAGCGATGAATTTAGTAAAATTGTAAACGATTGGAAAAAGAAAGATCCTGAAGCAGCAGCGTTAGCTGAAAATGCAGATTTTATTGATGATGTCAAGCAACTCACAGAGGTTAAATTGATGAGCAGATTGAAAGGAATTAATGATGAGACTGAAACAAATTAAGATGATCAATTTTGGGCAGTTCTCAAATAAGACTTTTGATTTACCCAGTGATAAGATTAATGTTTTCTTTGGTGCAAATGAGGCTGGTAAAAGTACTACAGTTGCTTTTATTAAGCAAATTATGTTTGGGTTTCATTTGCGTAGCAATTCTTCGCCATTTTTTGAAGATTACACACCGCTGGCACATGTTAGTCCAATGGGCGGTAGCCTGATTTTTGATGTTAATGGCAGCGAATATGAGTTAGAACGTCTATATGCCAAGGGAGATAAGACTAAGCGTGGTATTTTGACTGTTAAAAAAGATGGTCAAGTAGTACCTGAAAATTTATTTTTTGATCAGATTGAAAATATTGATGGTTCATTTTATGCTGATAGTTTTATCTTCAATCAGGAAATGCTGGGTCAAGTAAGCAGCCTTAGTCAGGAAGATCTTCTTGAACGTATTTATTACTTAGGTGCAGCTGATAGTGGCAAGTTACTTGAAATGCGTGATGATTTTGCTAAAGAAGCAAGTAAGCTTTTTAAGAAAACAGGGAAAAAGCCAGAAGTTAACCAACTTTTAAAACAATTAGAAACTGATCGTGAAGATCTTACCCAAACTCAAGATGAATTTAACAATTATGAAGAACTGGATCGAGATCTAACTAACAAGGCTGAAGAACTTCAAAAGAGGCAAAAAGTTCTTCAAGATTTGCATGCTAAAGAGCAAAACTTGCGAGATCTGCAAAAAGAACTTGGAAATTATCAAACTTTACTTGAATTACAAAAGCAGGTTAAAGATGTAGCTTTTGATAGTGAAAGCTATCAAAAAGCTCAAGACATTATGGCTCAAGGTCGTAATTTACAACGAACCATTAAATCTTTAGAAGAACAGCTGGCAGATCTGGATGTTGATAATCAAGATAATGTAATTGAAAATAAGAAGTTGATTCGGCAAAAGCCTCAATTGCTTCAGTGGCAAGCGGAATATCGGGCTTGTCAACAAAAGACTGCTGAATTAGAGCAAGAAAAAGAACAGATCTTAACTTTAGCGCCAGATATTAAGCAATTGCTTGATTTGGATTCTATGCAGATTAAACAATTACAAGCTGACTATTCAAATTTACCTAAGCAAGTAAATAGTGCTGTCAATAATAATGATAAGCTTTGGTACATTGTTGGTGGAGTTCTAGCAGTTGTCGGCTTAGCTTTGTTAACAATGATGGGAATAGTTGGCTTGATTGTCCTAATAGCTGGAGTTGGGGTTATTGCAGCTGGTTATTTGAAAAACTCCGATCAAAGTAAACAAGATGCACTTATTTTGAAAAAACGTCAAGCTTTTCAAAATAAGTATGGCTTAAATCCAGATAATTTAAATTTGGATAATTTACTTACTAGTGCTAATCAGTATCATTTGAAAGAGACCGCTGAGCAGGCTAATAATGACCAGCTGAGTGAATTAAATCAAGATGTCGCTCAATTAGCCACAAATGTACAAAATGCACTGAAAAAGCCTATAGAGAATGATTTTAGTGATATTTTGAATGGAATAGATGAATTAGAAGAAAAAATGAGTGAAGCGCAAGAATTAACTCAAAAAAGATCTAGTTTATTGACCTCACTTAATCAAAATAAGCAGGATTTAAAAGAATTAGGCTTGAAGCTAAGGGCTTTATTTGCTCAAGCAAATGTGGAAAATATGGCAGGCTATGATGCTTTATATCAAGATTCGCTTAAACAAGCCAAGATTAAAACGCAGGTTGAGGCGCTTGAAAAGAGCTTGCATGATGATTTAATTGAGTTAAAGAAGACAGCGGCAAAGCCCAATGAATTGACGGATCATTTGCAAGAATTAGCTAAACAAATTGACATGGCTAATAATGAAGTTAATGGATTGCAACAAGAAGTAGCTCAAATTCAAGTTCAGTTAAATAATTTAGCTGATTCAACAGCCGTGTTTGAAGCTAAACAAAATTTGGCTAATACTGAAACCAATTTTGCAACTAGTAGTAAAGAATATTTAGCTAATTTATTAGCATCTAAATGGATTGGCCGTTCGCTTGATTTAGCCTCTAATGAGCGTTTCCCTAAGATGTTAAAAGCGGCTAAGGAATATTTAGCATTGCTTACAGGCGGGCGCTATGTTGATTTAGATTTAGGTAAGAAGTTAACTGTAATAAGGAAAGATGGTAAAAAGCGTGACGTGAAATATTTATCGCGCGGAACAGCCGAACAGCTTTACTTTGCCTTGAAGTTAGCCTTTATTGAACAAATTAAGGATGAGATTAATCTACCAATTTTGATTGATGATTCATTTGTAAACTTCGATGATCGGCGCGTTGGTTATATTGAAAAATTACTTAAGGAGATTAGTGAGAATAATCAAGTACTTATTTTCACAGCTCAAGGGAATTTAGTAGATAGATTAGGACTTGAACCTCTAACTTTTACGAAAGGAACACAAAATGCTTAAACGGCTTTTAGATTACAACGATGGCGAGGAAATGGACATCGTTGTCTTAATTAAAAATTCACAGTTGCGCCATAATAAGAAAAATAAGCTATTTTTAGCAATCCAATTTGGTGATGGATCAGGTGAAATTCGTGGTAATTTTTGGGATGCAACTAATCAAGATGCGGCAACTTTTAGTACGGGCACTATTGTTGAATTAAATGGTAAAAGAGAAGAGTATCAAGGTCGTCCTCAAATTAGAATTTATAGTTTACGAGTAGTGAGTCCAAGTGAGGGTTATCAACTTGATCAGTTTGTTAAGTCTGCTCCGGAACCAATTAGTGATATGCAAAATGAGATTGAACATTTTGTAATGCAAATTGAGAATTCTACTTGGAAGACCATTGTAGAGTATCTGCTTAAAAAATGGGGTAAACGATTCTTTGATTATCCAGCAGGAAAGAGCAATCACCATGCAGTACGTGGTGGCTTGGCATTTCATACTTTATCAATGTTAAAGGATGCTAAGGGCTTGGCTGATAATTATGAGCAAGTTAATCGGTCGTTGCTTTATGCTGGGTGTATTTTGCATGACATGGGTAAAGTCTTAGAATTAACTGGCCCAGCAGCAACGCAGTATACGCCAGAAGGCAATTTGGTAGGTCACTTAGTTTTAATCGATGAACAAATTATGCTGGCAGCTCAGGATTTAAAGATGGATCTAGAGTCAGAAGATTTATTGTTATTACGGCATATGGTTTTATCTCACCATGGTCGATTTGAATATGGTTCCCCTAAGTTGCCAGCTTTGCTTGAAGCGGAATTGCTTCATCGTATCGATGATTTAGATGCAGCAGTTTATGCAATAACAAATGCTTTGCAGCATACCCCAAAGGGTACGTTTACAGAACCACTGCTTAGTCAAGATGGCAAGCGATACTATCGTCCTAAGAGAGATACAGCGCTTGATAATGCTAAACATTTGGAATAACTAAAGAACAGGTAATTCGCATTGTGCGAGTTACCTGTTCTTTTGGTTTATTTTTCATTTTTATCGGGTTTATAAACTTTGATCCATTTTCTGAAAGAAGTAACTTTAATTTCGTCAGAAGTTGGTACACGTAAAATGTCCATAGATTCATATTTTCCATGATTTAGCTCGCTTTCTAAAATAACTTAATTACATTTTATCTCATGTAAGAATTTTAATATTAAAACATTTACCCACACACTTGTTTGCACAAACAAATGTTTATATAATATAAATATAAACACGAACAAACGTGCAAATGAGAGTGTAGATACAATGTACGATTATAGATATGAGCAACACCGAATAATTTTTATGATAGATAATAAGAGTTTCTTTGCTTCCTGCGAAGCTTTACGATTGGGACTTAATCCCATGAAGGTTTGCTTAGCCGTGATTTCGCGACAAAAGGGTGCAAATTGGGGCTCAGGCTTAATAATGGCAGCTTCTCCTTTAGCTAAGAAAAAATATGGTCTTCATAATGTAATGCGCGCAAAACAGTTGCCGTCTAAAAAAGAAGCACCAGATCTTATGTTGGTAGATCCTCATATGAATTTGTACATTAAGCGAAGCATGCAAGTTCTAGATATTTTTCGTAAATATGCGGCAGATGAAGATATTCACATGTATTCAATTGATGAAGGGATGATTGACATGACCAAATCCTGGAAATTATTTGATGATGATCCTTATTATGTTGCACGAAAAATTCAAGAAGATATTCGAGATACTATTGGACTGTACACGACTTGTGGCATTGGTGAAAATCCACTTTTGGCAAAACTGGCGATGGATAATGCAGTTAAACATAATAAGTCAATGATTGCATTTTGGCATTATATAGATGTACCGGATACGATTTGGAAGATTCCTAAATTAGAAGATGTGTGGGGAATTAATACTAGAACCGCTGATCATTTGCGTCGAGTCGGGATTAATAATATGTATGAATTAGCACATACTGATCTTGATATTTTGAAAAGAGAGTTTGGCGTAATTGGCGAGCAGCTTTACGCCGAGAGCTGGGGTGTTGATCGCAGTATTATTAGTTATAAATACCATCCTAGATCGAAAAGTTATGGTAATTCTCAAGTTTTACAACGAGATTATTTTAATCAGCGCCAGATTGAAGTGATTATTAGAGAAATAGGGGAACAAGTTGCAGCGCGAATTAGAGCGCACAATTTGCAGACATCTTGTGTCAATTTGTTCATTGGTTATTCATTAGAAGAAATTGATTATGGTGAACATCGGGCTGGCTTTAATGTACAGAAGAAGATCATACCGACGAATGTAAATCATGATTTGGTGAGGAGTTTGCTATTTTTGTTTAGACAAAATTGGCATGGACAAGCTGTGCGGTGCATTGGCGTTAATTATGGTCGGTTAGTTCCAGATCGCTGCATGTAATTAAATATTTTGGAAAGTCCAGAATTACAAATTAAACGGTATAAGCTAGATCATGTAGTAGATCGCGTTAGAAAAAAGTATGGTTTTTCTGCATTAGTTAAAGCTTCAAGCTTGATTCAAGGCGCTACAGCTATTGAACGGAGTAATCTGGTTGGCGGCCATAATGGTGGTAATGCCTATGAATAGGCGTCCGATGTCTGATTTTGATAAAAAAGTAGATGCATTTTTTAGAAATTATCAGGATCGAGGGATGAAAAAGTGGGCAGGCTTTTTTCCAAGTGATCATACTGCTAAGATTAATCACGCTAAAGCTAAAAGATCAATTGTTTATCCTAAGAGATCTGAGATGACACAAGAAGAGATTAGCATGATACTTTTTAAAGCTTTTAGCAATCATTATCAGGTACGTATTCAATTGAAAAGGCTGAATGAAAATGGCAATTTATCGGCAGATATTATTGGCTTTGTTGAAGGATATAATGGTGAATCTACAATTGTGATTTCTGGTACTTGGATAGATCTTGATGAAATTAATCATGTAGACATTATCTAGTTGAAATAAAAAAAGGTGCTAAGAGAAAAATCTCTTAACACCTTTGTATTTTATCTAAGTTAATTATTACTTAGTAACGTTGTTAGTTGAAACGTATGAAGATAATACATCCTTCAAGTCGTTGTCCTTGATTGAAACATCAGCACGCTTCAAAACAGTTGAGATAACGTCTTTCATAGTTGCTTGATCTTGAGCCATTGATGCGTAAATTTCATCATCGATAGCCTTCTTGTGATCAGCAAACTTACCCTTAGCTGGGTGGTTGATCATCTTAATTACGTGGTAACCAGATTGTGACTTAACTGGAGTTGAAGTAACTTCACCAGTCGTAAGCTTGAATGCAGCAGTCTTGAATGCTGAATCAAGAGTGTTGTCAGTTGAGTCAAATGCAGGAAGCTTACCAGCCTTGTTCTTAGTAGCAGTATCAAGTGAGTACTTCTTAGCTAAGCTACTGAAGCTCTTGCCATCTTTTAATTGCTTAATGATAGTTTCAGCAGTTGACTTCTTGGCAACTAAAATGTGTTGAACAGTTACCTTAGGTTGGTAACTCTTCCAAGCTTTTTCTTCTTGGCTCTTAGTAACCTTCTTGATGTGCTTTAATGCTTGTTCAGAAAGAAGGTTAGTCTTTAAGTTTTCCTTGAAGCTTGAAGCAGTCATACCGTTTTGTTGTAAAACAGCACTAAATTGTGAGCCGTATTGCTTCTTGTAGTTGTTGTATTGCTTGTCAACTTTCTTTGATGAAACATATTTGCCGTATTGTTGTTCCAAGGCACGGTTGATAATCATGTTAGCTAAAGTTGATTTACCAGCTTGTGACTTCTTCATTTCATCGTAGTATTGTTGTTGAGTAATCTTACCACCCTTGTAGGAAGCAACGGTAGAATTGCTACCACTGTTAGAACAAGCAGCAGTTGATAATGCAACACCAGCTACAGCTGCGACTGCAGCAATTTTCTTAATATAACTCTTCTTCATATAATTAAATCTCCACATCCTTAAATAAGTAACTGTCAACTAATATACCATAAAAATGACTAAATCGTTTTTTAATTAGCCAATATTCATAGAAAAATCAAATTTTCTTTAATTTTTCTTATTTCTTTTCTTTAATTTCAGTATTTTCACCTGTAATTGAATTTAAATCTTGGTTAATTTCGTCACCTTTTTGTTTAATACGATCCACTGTAGGTTGGATATGTCTAGAATATTTTTCGACATTATCGCTTAAATCGCTAATGGTTCTTTGAGCAGCAGGCATTTGTTCATTCAATTCTTGCGTTGCCTTTTTTGCCTTTTGCAAAGCAGTACTGAAACGACCAGCTTCATGCTTTACTGCATCGAATTCTTCCTTTAAAGGTTTACCTGGACGATCTCCGTTGCTATCTTTTAAACATGAAAAAACGAAACCAGCTGCAGAGCCAAATACTAAACCTAATAGAAAACGTTTCATCTTATTACTCCTTAAAATTGAGCTTTAATCTTGTTGGCTACTTCGGTGTATTTTGCTTCATCATATTTGTCGGCATTGTTACGAGTCATTAACTTCAAGCCATCGCCTTCAAAACGGGGAATAAAGTGAATATGTGAGTGCATAACCACTTGGTTAGCTGACTTACCGTTGTTAGTGGTAATGTTCATTCCTGTGACATTAGGGAATGCTTTTTTAATTGCATTAGCAATTTCGGGAATGTATTGCAAGTATTGTTGTACATCTTCCTTAGTGTAATCAAACAAGTTAACGATATGCTTTTTTGGCACCATTAAAGTGTGACCTGGGTTTACTTGTGAGATGTCCAAGAATGCTTTAACATCATCATTTTCAAAAACGGTGTAGCTTGGGATTTCACCACGAATAATTTTACAAAATAAACAATCGTCTACTAATTTTTCCATAATTAAAATACCTCTTGTGTTTGAACTTTAGTTTCTACTAACATCCATGATATTATAAAATGTGATAGTTTACTAAGGAAAAGTAGTGATTATGAAAGTTGATTACGTATGTTACACCGAGAAAATAGGATAAAAAAGTATCATACTAGTTCAGCAGCTGATTTGATTAAAGAAACAATGGATTATTATGATATTACTCAAACGGATCTAGCTAAAAGACTAGGTGTGAGTCAAAAGAATATCTCAGATATTTTAAAAAGAAAAAGATTTATTAATGAAGTATTGGCCTTAAGAATTGAAAAAGTAATGGGTATTTCTAGTGAATTATTATTGTCATTAGATTCTCACTACAAGTTACATATGGCTAAGCAAAATAATGAAATAGATAAAAACAAGCATAAGACTAATCTTTTCTTGCAAAGATATGATTGGGTAAATGCTTAGAAAGAATACTAAAATGACACTAAAAATTGAACACTTAACTGGAGGCTATACTGGAGTTCCAGTTATTAAAAATATTAATTTAGAAATTAAACCTGGTGAAGCTCTTGGCTTAATTGGATTAAATGGGGCTGGTAAGTCAACTACAATTAAGCACATTTTAGGTTTGCTTCGTCCACAAAAAGGGAAAATTACATTAAACGATATTGTTTTAACGCAACAACCAACGAAATTTAAACGAGAAGTTGCTTATATTCCCGAAACACCAATTTTGTATCCTGAATTGACATTAAAGGAACATTTAGAGTTGACTATGCTTAGCTATCATTTGGATGAAAAGAAAGCATGGGAGAGAGCTCACGAGTTGCTTAAAATGTTTCGTCTTGATGATAAGTTAGAATGGTTGCCAATCCATTTTTCAAAAGGGATGCGACAAAAAGTAATGATCGTATCTGCTTTCTTGGCTAATACTAGTCTGCTAGTTATTGACGAACCATTTACCGGTTTGGATCCACTTGCCGTAGCTAACTTGATCGATTTGATCAAAAAGGCAATTGCCAATGGCAAAATGGTATTGATGACTACACACGTTTTAGCCGATGCCCAGCAAGCGATTTCTAACTATGCTGTTTTAAATAATGGCACGATTGAAGTAATTGGCAGTTTACAAGATATTCGCCAACATTATGGTTTAAAGTCTGATGATCCATTTGATAAGTTATATTTAGCTTTGAATAGAGAGGATCGTAGCAATGCGTGAGTTAGCTAAGAAAAGGTTGAATGAGAACCTTAAACAATCCATTAAATATCTAACATTGGTGTTTAATGACTTCTTTATTTTGGCTTTGATCTTTTTAGTTGGTGCACTCATGTTTTGGTATGCCGAAGCAATGAAGACGATGCCCAGCAATTTGTGGTTTTATAAGCCTTTAGTTGGCTTTATTTTGTGGTTACCGCTTTTAACGGGACGGTTGGTTACTTTAATTAAAGAAGCAGATATGCAATTCCTGTTTACACAGGATGAACAGATGAAAGAATATCTGAAACCGATGTATCGTTATAGCTTAACCTTGCCATTTATTCTTGAAATATTGTTAGCAGGTATAGTATTTCCTTTTGCTACGATTAAAGCAGGAGTGAGTGTTTCAGGCTATGTTCTGCTTGTTATTGCCATGCTTTTTATCAAAGCTGCTGAGCTCGATATTGAAGAAAACAATTTGCATTTTGGTAAAAAAATTGGCTTTTTGACTGTCAGCTTAGTTGCCTTAGTTGTCGCTTTGATTTCTGCTTATTATCCAATTTTTGGCGATGTACTTGGTGTAGTTGCAATTGTGTATGTGCCTTACTTCAGCAACAAGAAAAATAAACAGCTCTTTGATTGGCGTTATGCTGTTGAAAACGAAAAGGCTAGAAAAGATCGTGTATATTCAATTTTCAGTATGTTTACCGATGTACAAGAAAAACAAGTAAATATTAAGCGCAGAAAGTATTTAGACTTTCTTCTGCCACGATCAATTGTTAAAGAAAATCCAAACTTGTTCTTATATAGAAGATCATTGCTTAGGAATCCAGAATACCTGAATCTCTTAGTTAGAATGACTGTGTTTGCTATTTTGATTTCTTGGCTAGTACAGGATTGGCGCTGGGCACTTGGATTATCCTGCTTGGTAATTTTCTTGACAGTTTACCAATTATTGCCAATGGCTACAGAATTTGATCGCAACTTTATGTATCGCGTTTATCCAATTGAACGTAGAAATCGGGGCAAAGATTTAGTTAAAGTATTGACACTAGGATTATTTATTCAATGGCTTTTAATTAGTGTTTGCTGGCTAATTGTCCTGCCAATTAATCTTAACTTGTTTGAAGCTGTAGGTATTTTACTAGTCTTTACAGCATTAGTAACTGCAGCATATTTACCAAACCGAGTTAAGAAAATGAATCAAAAGAATTTTGGAATTAGATAAGGAAAATATAGAGAATGAGATTAAGAAATAAACCTTGGGCTGTAAAACTGGTTAATGAACATCCTGAAAGTGTTTTACAAAATCCTGATCCTGAAAAAAAGATTGATTGGACTGAAAGATTTGGCAACGATCATCCAATTGAAATTGAAGTAGGTTCTGGTAAGGGACATTTTATTACTACATTGGCAGAGATGCATCCCGATAAGAATTACGTAGCTTTGGAATTGCAAACGACTGCAGCTGGAATTATTTTGCGGACAAAGCTGGAAAAGGGTTTAGACAATTTACAAATCTTGCGTGGGGATGCAGCAGATATTAATTGTTTCTTTGATGAAAATACTACTGATGTAATTTACTTGAATTTCAGTGATCCATGGCCAAAAACTCGCCACGAAAAGCGTCGTTTAACTTATAAGAGCTTTTTAAGCAAGTATAAACAAGTATTGAAGCCAGAAGGTCATATCGAATTTAAGACTGATAATTCAGGTTTGTTTGCATACTCAGTTCAAAGTATGAATAATTTTGGGATGCACTTTGACTTTGTTTCTGTTGATTTACATCATGAAAAACCAGAAATTGTGGAAAAGAATATTGAAACAGAATACGAGCATAAATTCGCAGCCAAGGGCAATCCGATTTATGCATTGCATGCCAGTTTTCAAACAAAATAATAAGAGGTAAGAAAAATGCTTTATCCGTATGCTGAGTTTCCTGGTAGATTAATTGTTACTTGTTCAGAAATAATCAATGATGAGAAAGTTGAAGGAAAAAAGAAAATCTTGGTGAATTTTGAAATGCCAACTGATTTTGGTTTTAAAGAAGCGAGATATAGTTTACCAGATTATAAGATGATTTTTAATGAAGATTTCTCTCCTTCAGAAACAAAAAGAAATGAAAAAATTCTTCATAACAATGCCGAACTGATCTGGGAAGTGTCAGAAGAGGAGAGTAAAAAACGTGCCTAATTATTTCACTTTTTTGGGACTGAAATTATATTTTTGGTCAAATGAAGGGAATGAACCTATCCATGTGCATGTTGCACATGGTAAGCCTTCATTATCTTCGACAAAATTCTGGATATTATCAGATGGTTCTTGCCAACAAGCCAATAACAAAGGAGAACTATCTCGCAAAGAAATAAAGCTGGTAACAAAATTTATTGTAAAGAACTATGATGAAATTTGTGAAACCTGGAAAGATTTTTATAATTTAAAAGAAATAACTTTTTATAAATAAAACAAAGTAGTTTGCAAAAACTTAACATTTTTGTATAATACTTATAAAAAGTAAGAAAGAATAGAGGCATAAAAAATGGAAAAGATTAAAGAATTAACTGAAGATAAATTACAAGAAATCACCAAATCTGGTCGTGTTGTTTTAGAATTCTCAGCAACTTGGTGCCCAGATTGCCGCTTCCTTGATCCATTTTTGCCAGAAATTGAAAAAGACTTTTCAGAAGCCAAATTTTACCAAATCGACCGTGATGGTTCAGTTGATGTCGCAAAAAAATTAATGATTATGGGAATTCCTTCATTTGTTGTCTACCAAGATGGCAAAGAAATTGGTAGACTAGTAAATAAGGACCGTAAAACAAAAGATGAAGTAGAAAAATTTTTACGATCACTTGACTAATAGAGGAGATTTAAAAAAGCATGATTACTAGTACTAATAAAGAAGCTTATCCTAATACTTTGATCGTTATTTTGGGTCATGACGAAGGTCGTAGCTCATTTGAAGAAAAAGATGACGTTACTCGCGTAACTAACGATGAAGGTAAAACTATCGGTTTCAACTTCTTCAACGTTAATAAATTTATGGACTACGACAAGTTGCCAAATGGTCCAGTTAAGCTTTCAGATGATGAACTTGCTGCTCTTAACAAGAAACTTGCTGAAGCTGGCTTTGATGACAAACTTGCATATGGTAAGCCAACTCTTGTTTATGGTTATGTTAAGACTTGTGAAAAGCACCCAGATTCAGATCACCTTCATGTAACTACTGTTCAAGTTGGTGATGATGAAGAACATCAAATTGTTTGTGGTGCTCCTAACATTGCTCAAGGTCAAAAAGTAGTTGTTGCACTTCCTGGTACTTTGATGCCAAATGGTGAACAAATTTGGCCAGGCAAGTTACGTGGCGTTGATTCATACGGCATGATTTGTTCAGCTCGTGAACTTGGTTTGCCACATGCTCCACAAAAGCGTGGTATCATGGTTGTTCCTGATAACTTTAAAGTTGGTGCAGAATTTGAACCAACTAAGTGCGATGAATTAATTGCTAGTGGCGAAATCACTTTATAATTTTGATAAAAGAAGCGTTGAGATTAGTTCCCAATGTCATTAAGTTAAGACATTGGATTAGTTCTCAGCGCTTTTTTTGCTGTCTTGGGATAATCAAACAAAGGTATAATAGAACCATAACGAGTTATTTAAGTAAACCACAAGGAGAGTGAGACAAATGCGTCTTAATAATAAAATTTTTTCCAGTGCAGCAACCATCTTAGCAACGCTATCACTGGGTCTATTGACTACTCAAACGGTTCATGCACAAAGCATTACGCTTCGTAAAGGTTATGATTATATGACATTGCCTTATATTAGACAAAAAGGCAGGTTTATCAATGCTAATAAAGAAATCAAAATTAAGAATTATAAATTTTACGGTCAGCCTATTTTAACTAAAGGCAAGAAAGTATTTTATATTAATGCGACGACATCGTATTTAATTAATCAGGGTCGCTACTACTATTTAGGTAATGGCGGATACATTAAACAAGATAATGCTTCCGTGAAGGGAAACACATATGTGTTGACTCATAATTCATATATTTACGGCAAAAATGGGAAGAGGTTAAAGACTTTCCGTGGTAAACGCGCTTATTTGACTGCTAATACCCAAATTAAGTCAGGAGTTCGCAATGAATATTACCGCACACCTTATACTTACTACAATATTGGCAAGAATACTTATATTCAGAGTGATCAAATAGCCAAAGTAAACGGCAAGGGCGTCTTGTTTGTCTCCCAAAATAGTTCCGTTTATAACTCTCGTGGTCAACGTCAAAAACGAGTAATCAAAGCAGGTCGATTAGTACCATACGCTGGCAAAGTTCGGGATAAGTCAAGCCAGTATTTCTATGTAGCTAACGATAATGAGAATCATGTTCGCTCGATTAAGAATTACAAAATTAAGGGCAACTATTACTTTAGAATTGGTAAGAATAAATATATTAAAGCTAATAATGTGAATGCTATTAATGGTAATCCTCTTTATACTAAGGGTCCTATCAAAGTGAAAATCATTGCAGATACGTATGCTTATAATAAAGATCTCCAAATGATTGACAAGTTGTATAAGAAAGGTCAAACTGTGATCGCTGATCAGATGGTTAGATTTGGAGATGGTGACTATACCACTTCTTATTATCGTGTAAAAGGTGGCAAGAATCCGGTTTACCTTGATACAAGGCTTTATGAAGATAGTTATATTGAAGGCCCTTATGTTTGGAGTGGCGAAGAAAGCGAAAATAACTCAACCTTGGTTAAGCAGTATCTCGGCAGTCAAGATTACTACCAATTGCGTTATACTGTAGCCAATTTTAAGAAAGGTCAGGGTGTCTTTTACAATGTGAATGGACAGAAAGTCGATTATAAATTTAGTGGTGATGAATTGGCCGTTAACCAGAAGCTTTATCTTTGGAATGCTAAAGAAAATAAGGCTGAATTGTATTACCATGTTCAAAACTCATTAGTCTATCAAGCTGGGGCTGAAGATGAGCGTCAAAACACTGCCATTAGCAATCTTTATATAAAGGCTAGTGAATTCACAATTAGTGGTCGAAAACTCAAGACTAGCAATACGGAAGCCGAAGCGCAAGCAGATAGCGAATTGGCCACTGCTAGTGAAAAGGCTACGCTTACCAGTTCAATTTCCGATGCAAGTAGCGTTAAGAATTCAATTAAGTATCGTCTAGATAATTGGGTAAATCGTAGCTTGTATAACCAAGCAGTAGAAAATGCTAGAACTGTTGCTAGTGATAAAAATGCAACTAAGGCTGCAGTAAAAGAGGCTTTGTGGCAAGTTGATTTTGCAAAGAAAAATTTGAAGGGTGCTAAGGTTAAAGTTAAGGATATTAATAATCTGACACCAATAGAAGCACAACAAGTCTTAAATGTAATGCGTCAAGCTTACAACGGGTCTCACGCTGTAGTTGGTGTATATCAAAAGTGGGCTCATAAGCCAGGATATTATCCTGCAGAAGGATGGAAAGGCAATCAAAAGACAAGATATTATTTGCTTCCTGGTAATGGTGCCAAAAAAGTACTTCTAAAGTTTTCTGATTTTGCTACGGAAAAATGAAAAAATGTTAAAATGAAAGACGAGTATTTTTAACATTATGGAGATTTATTATGTTAGATAAGAACAAACAAATTTGGTTTATTGGTATTAAGGGTACAGGTATGGCATCCCTTGCTTTGCTTTTACATGATTTAGGCTACAAGGTTGCTGGTAGTGATATTGAGAAGTATACATTCACTCAAGTTCCACTTGAAAAAGCTGGTATTGAAGTTAAGAATTTTGATCCAGCAAATATCAAGTCAAATGATGAACAAGTAATTGTTAAAGGCAATGCTTTTAAAGAAGACAATCCAGAAGTTAAAGCATGCCTTGATAAAGGCGTAAAGTGGCAAAGTTATCCAGATACTGTTGAAGAAATTGTACAAATGCACACTTCAATTGGCATTTCAGGTACTCACGGCAAGACTTCAACTACTAGTCTGTTGTCACACGTTTTAGGTGAAGTTGCACCAACTACTTACTTGATCGGTGATGGTCGTGGTAAAGGTGTTCCAGATTCACGTTTCTTCGTTTACGAAGCTGATGAATACCGTCGTCACTTCCTGGCATATCACCCAGATTACCAAATTATGACTAACATCGATTTTGATCACCCAGATTACTTCAAGGATCAAGACGATTACACGAGTGCATTTCAATCTGCAGCTGATCAAACTAAGAAGGCATTGTTCGTATGGGGCGATGACAAGCGTTTGCAAAGTCTTAAGACAGATATTCCTAAGTATACTTATGGTTTTAAAGATACCGATGATTTCCAAGCTACTCAAGTTGAAAAGTCTACTACTGGTTCCAAATTCCATGTATTGGCTCACGGTAAAGATCTTGGTCAATTTGAAATCCATTTGTTTGGTGACCACAGCATTTTGAATTCAACTGCTGTTATTGCGGTTGCTTACACTGAAAAGGTACCAATGGATGATATCCGCGATGGACTTCTTACATTCAAAGGTGCTAAGCGTAGATTTAGTGAAAAAGACTTTGGCGACATTGCCGTTATTGATGATTACGCTCACCATCCAACTGAAATGCGTGCAACTATTCAGGCTGCTCGTCAAAAGTTCCCTAACAAGAAGTTAGTTGTTGTCTTCCAACCACATACCTTCTCAAGAACTAAAAAGTATCAAAAGGACTTCGAAGAAATTTTACGTGGTGTAGACAAAGCCTATGTCACTCCAATCTATGCTTCAGCTCGTGAAAAGAATGGTGATATTTCTAGTGATGATTTAGTTAAGAATATTCCGAGCTCAGAAGTTATTGACTTGGATAACATTGCTGATCTGACTAAGAATAAAAACTCAGTCATTGTCTTCATGGGTGCTGGCGATATTCCTAAGTACGAAGATGCTTTTGAAAAGTTGCTTTAATTGAAAATAAGTAAAATAAAAGTCTCATTGCGTTGGGCAATGAGACTTTTTTTACTTTAAATATTAATTTGTTAATTATTCACTGGGTAAGTTAGCTACACCCCAGTTTAAAACTGCAGTTTTGCTGTTGCCGCTAAACCAAATGCCAGCGCGAGTGTTACTGTGTCTGAGCAACATGTTAGCACGATCATATGAATGATAATCAGAGTAGGCACCATTGAATAATATTTTCTTTAAGCTATTGTAGATAACTCTCTTCATACCAGTCATAGTCTTAGGATAGTTCTTTACTTGGAAAGTATAGGTAGTTTGATCCCAATCATTTTCGTCAGTAAACTTGCTTTGAATATTGTAATCTGTCTTGATTTGAGTAGATTTAGCTTGTTTACGTGCGCTGTTGAGCAACTTTAAGGCATACTTGTTGAGTTCCTTCATTTGAGCAGTAGTTAAAGT
This sequence comes from Lactobacillus ultunensis DSM 16047, assembly GCF_001436305.1. GTDB lineage: Bacteria > Bacillota > Bacilli > Lactobacillales > Lactobacillaceae > Lactobacillus > Lactobacillus ultunensis. The sequence continues at coordinate 21,426 of NZ_AZFO01000001.1, forward strand.
TGGAGCAGTTGCCTTTTCTTTGCTATCAGCTTTGTTATCTGCATGGAAAACATTGTCCTTAACACCTTGTTTAGAAATTCTGATCAGTTTATTTTCGCTACCATCGGTTTGCAAATCATTGTAGTTTTCTAATGCATCTGCATAGCCTGCTGGCAATTGGAAGGCATTGGCACTAACTGGAGTAGCAAAGTTGGCACGCTTGACATATTTAGCGTTGCCGACTGAATAGTAGTACTTGCCCTTGATCTTAATGGCATCGCCATAGACAGCAACTTTAGCACCCTTTTTGTAGTACATGTTGTTTAGCTTTTTGCCATTCTTGTTAAAGATATAGGCATTGTGAATGATAGTAAGCTTAACTGCTTTAGTAGCAGCATAAGTAGTAATAGGTGTACTTACAGCGGTTGCAACTGGAGCCATAGTTAAAAAGGCTGCAGCAACAGCTGCCAATTTGATAGATCTTTTCATAGGATTCACCTTTCTTTTTATAAGTTCTTACTTTTAGCTTACCATGATTATATAAAAAAGAGCTAAGCAATCTAATAAAAATTGCTTGGTTTTTTAACGTAAATAATTAGAATCTATAAATCTATTAATGATGTAATTTACTTTTTTAGAATTATCATACTTTCGAATAATATTTAAAAAATCTTGCGTAGTAGCTTGCTTTAGGTAGTAGGTCTGATAATAGTCATGTAAAGCAGCAAAGAACTTATTTTTACCCATCGTTTCCATCAAGGCAAGAGGGAAAATATTACCAATATCGTATGCCATGTCATCTGTATCTATTCCTTTTTGAGGTTTGTTTACAGGGCGATTAACATAAGTAGTTTTTTCATTGGGTTGATTGATGATTTTCTTAATAAAACTAGCAAGGGCTTGGTTAGCTCGCCTAACCATTTTGCGATTATAGTATTTATTATGTTCTAGCTTGGCACAATATACCTTACTCTTACTGTAAGTTAAATCATAAATGCTATTTTCAAGAAAACTTGTTAAGCCTTCATCAAGCCAGGGTTCCATATATTCATCGCTGCCAACTGTTCCATAAAACCATTGATGACCAATTTCATGAGCGACATCTGCAGTTAGTTCAGTATATTTATCTGTAGTAATTGGAGCAGTATTCTTATGCTTTTTGATAGTCTTTTTCTTTCTAGTCTTTTTAATAAATCCACTGCCATCAATCATTACTAAACCAGGATATTCCATGCCGCCTGTATCCTTACCTAGTAAACTTTCAGTCATATCTAGTTCTTGGTAGGGATAAGTACCAACATCTTTAGTAAATAAATTGAAGCTATCTTTGGCTGTCATTAAAGCTAGTTTGTTATATTGTTTGCTGTTTTTTCCTGAGAGGTAATAATTATTGATTTTGATACCGTTAGCAGAGGTATGCGATACTTTAAACTTATTTGAGGCAACGATAGCAACTTCACGCATGTTTTTAGCATCAATTGTGGTCATACCTTTTTTAGTAGTATTTTGACCGGACGCTGCTACTTTATAAGATTTTGGAGCGAAAAGGTTAACGTGGAAGTTGCTGATGGCGCTATTACGATTCTCACCCGGATCATAGTAGGGATGGTAATTCCATTTACTATTGCGATAATCACTTAAATAAGGAAAACAGAAGGAAAGATTATATAGTTTACCGTTGTTTACCTTTTGATAACCAAAACGATCGTTTCTTTGAGGGACATCAGTTACAACATTTACTGTAAGATCAGTTGATTGACCAGCATTTAAGCTTTTGTTAACAAATAAATTGCTTTTATCTTTGCCAGTAGTGTAAGTCAGTTTTTCACCATTAGAACTGATATTTTTGACAGTAGTTTTGGCATTTCGCGTGGCTTTAAAATGCTGATGGTCATACTTTAATACGCCATATGCAATATTTCTAACAAGTAAATTTTTGACGGATTCGTTACCATTGTTAACAATATGCATAGTAATTTTTTCCGTTAATTGATTTTTTCGTGTATTTAGCTTGATGCTCATTTTATAATTTGTTGCCCTGATTGTGGGGTCAGCGGCAGCTTGTACATGTGGGCTGAAAGCTAAAAGAACTGTGAATGTGATGAAGCTGGATAACACAAGTATTAATTTCTTCTTCATAAATGTTTCCTCCGATGATTTCAATTATAGAAAGAACAAGGAAAGAACACAATTCGAAATTAGAAGATAAGTTTCTGAACTAGGGTATAATGAGCATATGAGTTTTGAAATGAGAAAGAAGATATAGAAAATGGTAAAAAGCATAACACCAGAATTAGTTTATCGATTGAACGGGATGCATCATGTAGTTGCACAGGTAGGTGCAGTAAATGACAAGCATGTTTTTGCATTACAGTTGTTGCATAGTGCTCATGATGTGTTAGTTTATAGAAAACATGAGGGAATTACTAAGAATATCGATTATACAGAACCACATTTAGTAATGACCGGTTTTGGTCATACTCAAACTTGGGTGCCAGCTAATGATAAAGATGAATATTTTGTGGGTGCTAAACCAAATTCAGATAATTGGACAACTCAAATAGCTCGAGTAAAATATCCTAAATTGTTATCAGAGAATTATACTTCTAATACTCAATTACCACGATTATCGCACTTAAATCATGCGACCGATGTTGCTTATGATGGACACAATCATTTGCATCGTGTTGAAGCTGCAGTATCACCTAATGGTAAGTATTTTATGATCGCTGCTATTTGGAATGATAATTCGGGACATTTTGCTTTATATGATTTAGATGAAGTTAATCAAAAATTAGATCAAAATGGTACTAAAAATACCCCAATTACTGATTTGCATTGCTTAAGTGCTTTTCATATTGATAATTTTGATAATTCAGGACTTGCTCCAGATGAAGAGCAACCGAACGTGATTGATTCAGTTCAGGGTTATGCAATCGATGATGATAAGAATATTTATATTTCTAATCAATTATCACCAAGGATCAATCACACAACAGGTGAAGTAACTACTTGGTCACGCAAGATTGTTAAGTTCCCATGGGGTGAAACCAATAATGCTAACTGGAATGTAGCAATGGTTGATGGGATTGACTTGCCAGATCGGTATAGTGAATTGGAAAGCATCCATGTTAATGCACCGGATGACATTTATTTGACTGTAGCTTACCACCAAAAATATGTTAAAGCTGGTGAGTATAGCTTGCGTACATTGGAGAATCAGATTTTTCATATTAGAGATTTATAACAGAATAGTTTCAAAAGGTAGAAGGAGAAGATTTCTTCTACCTTTTTTTATTCGAAAATATTTTACAAATTTATATACAAACGATATACATATAATATATAATAGCTATGAATTAGAAAGGAGATAATGGCTATGGCTGAGAAGACAACTGGACTTTATGTCAGAATGAATCCAGAGAAGAAAGAAAAAGCAGAAGCAATTTTGAAAAAGCTGGGCTTGAATTCGGCTACTGCCATCAACATGTTTTATGATCAAATTATTCTGCATAATGGGATTCCATTTAGAGTAGAAATTCCGAATGCTTGGGACAATTTAGATCAGATGAACAGGTATGAATATACTAAGTTGCTTGACGAACGCCTCAATACATTAAGTGGACAAAAAGATTTATTAGGGGATATAGCTAAGCGGCTTGATGCAGATAAAAAGAAAGATAATTAACATTTGAGGTAAAAACATGATGTTGAAGATTTTACTGGGAGTAATTGTTGTTTTAATCATTGCTTACATTTGTTGTGGATTTAGAATTGTGCCTCAGAATAACGAAGGTTTGGTAGAAACTTTAGGTAAATATTCTAAGACCGTTAAGGCTGGTTTTATCTTTATTTGGCCACTTTTCCAACGTATTCGCAAGGTACCTTTAGCCCTGCAACCACTTGAGATTTCTAAGTATTCAATCATTACTAAAGATAACGCAGAAATTACCACTTCTTTGACTTTGAACTATTTAGTAACTGATTCATACCGTTACTTCTATAACAACACCGATTCCGTTGAATCAATGGTGCAATTAATTCGTGGTCACTTGCGTGATATCATTGGCCGTATGGATTTAAACTCAGCTCTTGGTTCTACTAAGGAAATTAATGATCAATTGTTTACTGCTACTGGTGATTTGACCAATATCTACGGTATCAAGGTTGTACGTGTGAATGTTGATGAACTTTTACCAAGTCCCGAGATTCAACGTGCGATGGACAAGCAATTAACAGCTGATCGTGAAAAGACTGCTACCATTGCCAAGGCTGAAGGGGAAGCTCGTACTATTGAAATGACTACCAAGGCTAAAAACGATGCTTTGGTTGCCACTGCTAAGGCCAATGCACAAGCAGTTAAGACTCAAGCCGATGCCGATGCTTATCGGGTACAAAAAATGCAAGATGCTTTATCTAAGGCAGGAGAAGGCTACTTCAGAAACCAAAGCTTGGATAGCTTCAATCAATTGGCTCAAGGTCCTAACAATTTGATCGTTGTTGGTAAAGATGAGATGACTGACTTGGGTAAGGTTCCAGCTTTGAAGAAAGTTTGGGATGCAAGTGGTCAAAAAGATTCTACAGAAGAATAATGATTAAGGTGCTTCGTTAAGGAGCACTTTTATTTTTGTTTAAAATTAGTTTGACATCTAACAAATAGTAGCTAAAATAATTGTTAGTTGTCTAACAAATAGGAGAAACTATGGAACCTGTAAAAAAATTGGTCAAACAAGCAGGAGTGCGAATCGATCAATTAAGAGAAGAACGTGCTAAACGCTTTGGTATAACTGGCGTGCAATTCTCTGTGATTGATTTCTTAGCTAATCAAAAGAATAATGCTGCGTCGCAGACTGCTATCGAAAATGAATTTGAAATTCAGCGTTCAACTACAACAATTATGTTGCAGCGAATGGAAAAGAGAAATTTGATTCAACGAATCGTTGATCCAACTGATAAGCGAAAAAAGATGGTGCAACTAACTGAAAAATCATTGTCTTTAGTACCTAAGATTCAGCGAACGATTAAAAATGATGATCTTGACCTCTTGCAGTATTTTTCAAAAGAAGAATTGGAAATTACAAAGAGGGTTTTAAATTTTATTAAAAAGGAAAATGCGAATGAATGAAGATAAGATACCTAAAAAAGTGATTGCAGCGATTGTTGCTACAGGAATTATGTCATTCTGTGGAGTTATAGTTGAAACCTCAATGAATATTGCCTTCCCAACTTTGATGCGTCAATTCAACATTTCGACTAATACAGTACAATGGATGACCTCGATGTACCTCTTAGTGATCTCCATTGTGGTACCTTTATCAGCTGCATTGAAGAGCAACTTCAAGATAAAAAAGTTGTTTTTAGTGGCCAATATCTTATTCCTGGTTGGCTTAATCATTGATGCGGTAGCGCCTGCATTTGGCTTTTTGCTTGTAGGGAGAGCAATTCAAGGTATTGGTACTGGAATCGCTTTGCCACTAATGTTTAACATTATCTTGGAACAAGTCCCGCAGAAAAAAATTGGTACAATGATGGGCGTTGGCAATATGATTACCGGTATTGCACCCGCTCTTGGACCAACTTTTGGTGGTATTGTAATTGCATCCCTCGGCTGGCGCTGGGTCTTTTATTTTTTGATTCCATTAATCCTAATTTCTTTGTTCTTAGGAATCTGGGGGATTGAACAAAAGTCAGCTATTAAGAAGGTCAAAATTGATCTACTAAGCGTCTTATTTATTGCTGTTTTCTTCATTGGCATGATCTATGGCTTTAGTAATCTTAGTTCTGGTTCGCTTCTGTCGTTTAAGGTTGGCGGTTCAATTATTCTTGCTTTAATTGCATTAGTTTTATTAATCTGGCGTTCAAATCATCTGACAACTCCAATTTTAAACTTGAAATTGTTTAAATCAGCTAGATTTAGTGCTCACATTTTAGGCTTCTTCATGATACAGCTGATCTCTCTTGGTAATGCTTTCTTGTTGCCAAATTATATTCAATTGGTGAATGGCAATTCTGCTTTAGCAGCTGGCTTGATTGTTTTGCCTGCTGGAGCTGCTGGGGCAATTATGGGGCCAATTGGTGGTCGCTTGTTAGATCAACATGGTGCTAGAAAGCCTATCCTTAGTGGCGTTTTTTTAATCCTGATCGAATTGCTTCTATTTTCAATTCTTTCATTGCATTTGAATAACACTATGATTTTATTCATTTATATTATTTATATGGCAGGTATGGGTATGATCATGGGTGACGTGATGACCGATACCTTAGCCGGACTTGATCCGGAAAAAACGACGCAAGGTAATGCTATTTTGAATACGGTACAACAATTTGCTGGTGCCGTTGGTACATCGATTACTTCAGCGATTGTTGCTTTAAGTCAAAGTCAGTTGCATTCTAAGGTTGGTTATCCAACTGCAATTGGTACGCAACATGCGTTTATCTTTCTATTTGTTTTGGCAATAATTATTTTGGTTTTGTTCTTCAAATATATAGGAAATAAAAAAGATTAATAGATTTTAGTAGACTAATTTGTAGAAATTAGTCTACTTTTTCTTTATCTAAAAACATCAGGCTGAAAGAATAGCTAGTAAACTGGTAAAATAGATAAGTAAAGATAGAACTATTTATTTAAAAGGGAGATAAAATGGCAGATAAAAAATTACTTCTAATCGATGGTAACTCTGTAGCTTTTAGAGCTTTCTATGCTCTTTATCGTCAACTAGAATCTTTCAAGAGTCCTGATGGCCTGCACACCAATGCCATTTATGCTTTTAAAAATATGCTTGATGTTCTCTTAAAGGATGTTGAGCCAACTCATATTTTGGTAGCTTTTGATGCAGGCAAAGTAACCTTTAGAACTAAGATGTATGGCGAATATAAGGGTGGTCGTGCTAAGACGCCAGAAGAATTACTGGAACAGATGCCTTATATTCAAGAGATGCTGCATGATTTAGGTATTAAAACTTATGAGCTAAAAAACTATGAAGCTGATGACATCATTGGTACTTTTGCGACTAAGGGTGAAGAAAATGGTTTTCAAACGACTATCGTTACAGGTGATCGCGACTTGACCCAATTAGCTTCAGATAAAACGACTGTTGAAGTAACCAAGTCTGGTGTTTCTGAACTTGAAGCTTATACACCTGAACACATGAAAGAAGTTAATGGTGTTACACCAACTGAATTCATTGATATGAAAGCCTTAATGGGTGATAATTCAGATAATTATCCAGGCGTAACTAAAGTTGGTCCTAAGACTGCTTCTCGTTTAACTCAAAAATACGGTTCAGTTGAAAATCTTTATGAACATGTAGATGAAATGAAGAAGTCGAAGCTAAAGGAAAACTTGATCAATGACAAGGATAAGGCATTTTTAGCTAAGAAGTTAGCGACGATTGATCGTGATTCACCTGTTACCATTGATATTGATGATGTTAAGAGACAACCAGTTGATTATGAAAAATTGCGCCAGTTTTATGAAAAATTGAACTTCCGCAAGTTCTTAGCTGAATTGAATGCTTCTGGTAAGGGACAAGATGATACTGCTACTGAAAAAGTGGAATATACGGTACTCGATGATCATAATTTTAAAGATGTTAAAGTCACAGAAAATGATCAGGTTGAATTCTATTTAGCGATGCTCGGTGCAAATTATCATTTGGCAGATTTTGTCGGCTTCAGTTTAAAGATTAATGATCAAATTTACGTTTCCAAAGATGTCGAACTGCTTGAAGAAGATAATTTAAAGCATTTATTGGAAGATGAAAAAATAAAAAAGAATGTTTTTGATCTAAAGAGAACAACAGTAGGCTTACATCGTTTAGGCATTCATGCTCATGGCTTGGATTACGATATGCTTCTTGCTTCGTACCTAGTTAATAATGAAAACAACTCTAATGATTTAGGTGAAATTGCTCATCTTTATGGAGATTATTCGGTTAAAACCGACATGGAAGTCTATGGTAAGGGTAAGAGTGAACATATTCCAGATGATGATATATTGTTCAACCACCTAGCTTCTAAAGTTAATGCAATTGAAAAATTGAAAGAACCACTTTTGAAGAAATTGAAGGAACATGAGCAAGATGATTTATTTGATACAATTGAAATTCCGACTGCTCGTGTCTTGGCAAAAATGGAAATGAATGGGATGAAGGTGGAAGCCAGCACCTTGATCCAATTGCAAAATGAATTTGCGGTTAAGTTAAAAGAACTAGAAGACAAGATTTATGAACAAGCCGGCGAACGCTTTAATTTGAATTCACCTAAGCAATTAGGTCATATTTTGTTTGAAAAGCTAGGGCTTCCAGTTCTGAAAAAGACGAAGACTGGTTATTCAACTTCAGTAGAAGTCTTGGACCAATTGAAGACGCAAAGCCCAATTGTAAGTGAAATTCTTGATTATCGTCAGATAGCGAAGATTCAATCTACTTATGTCAAAGGCTTGCTTGATGTAATTCAGCCTGATGGTCGTGTTCATACGCGTTATTTGCAAACCTTGACTGCAACTGGTCGACTTTCTAGTGTTGATCCAAATTTACAAAACATTCCAACTCGTACTGAAGAAGGCAAACAAATTAGAAAAGCCTTTGTGCCTAGTGAACCAGACGGCTATATTTTCTCTTGTGACTATTCACAGGTTGAACTGCGTGTGTTAGCACATGTGTCTGGGGATGCTCATATGCAGGAAGCCTTTAAGACCGGCTATGATATTCACTCACACACTGCTATGAAGATCTTCCACTTGGATTCACCAGATCAAGTTACACCCCTCATGCGTCGTCATGCTAAGGCCGTTAACTTTGGGATTGTTTATGGAATTTCAGATTATGGTTTATCCAAGAACTTAGGTATTTCTCGAAAACGGGCCAAGGAATTCATCGATAATTACTTTGAACAATATCCACAAATTAAGGATTACATGAATAAAGCTGTTCAAGAAGCACGCGATAAGGGTTATGCAGAAACAATTATGCATAGGCGCAGATACTTGCCTGATATTCATGCTAAGAAGTACACGGTACGTGCTTTCGCTGAAAGAACCGCTATTAATTCACCAATTCAAGGATCAGCTGCAGATATTATCAAGATTGCCATGATCAATATGCAAAAGAAGTTAGATGAATTGCATCTGAAAACCAAGATGGTAGTACAGGTTCATGATGAATTGATCTTTGATGTACCTAAGGATGAACTTGAAACGATTAAGAAGATTGTCCCAGAAGTAATGCAATCAGCTGTTAAACTTGATGTGCCACTGATTGCAGACTCTGGCTGGGGTCACAATTGGTATGATGCAAAGTAGGTGATAAAATGCCTGAAATGCCCGAAGTGGAAACTGTTCGGAGAACTTTATTGCCGTTAGTAAAAGGGAAAACAATTAAAAAAGTGATTTTGTGGTATCCCAAGATTGTAGCTACGGATCATGATAAATTTGTTGAAGAGTTACCGGGCAAGAAAATTATTGATATCGATCGATATGCGAAATACTTACTCATTCGTTTAAGTGATAATTTGACGATTGTGTCACATTTACGGATGGAAGGTAAATATCATTTGACTACACCAGATGCGCCTAAAGATAAACATGATCACGTTGAATTTATTTTTACTGATGGTACAGCTTTACGTTATAATGACGTGCGCAAATTTGGGCGGATGCAGTTGATATTAACTGGTACTGAAAGACAGATAACTGGCATTGGCAAGTTAGGACCAGAACCTAATAGTTCAGAATTTAGTGAACAATATTTTATAGATAGTCTGAAACGCAAAAAGAAAAATATTAAAAATACTTTGCTTGATCAAAGAACTGTTGCAGGTCTGGGTAATATCTATGTTGATGAAACTTTATGGCAAAGCGGCATTCATCCCTTAAGTGCGGCTAATAAGATTCCAGAAGAAAAAGTTAAACAGCTGCGCCAAAATATTAATCATACTATTACAGTTGCGACAAAAGAACGTGGTACTACTGTCCATACATATCTTGATGCTAATGGCAAAACTGGTGGCTATCAAAAGATGCTTAAAGTCTATGGGCATGCTGGAGAAAAGTGTCTTAAATGTGGCACTATTCTTGAGAAAATTAAAGTTTCAGGGAGAGGGACAACATTTTGTCCTCACTGTCAGGTGATTTATAAATGACATATGTATTAGCCTTAACAGGTGGAATTGCAACGGGAAAGAGTACAGCGGATCAGTTTTTTAAGAATAAAAATATTCCCGTGATTGATTGTGATCAAATTGCTCATGATTTAATGAAACCACAGAATGCATCTTGGTTAGCAATTAAAGAACATTTTGGCCCTGCTTATCTAAATGCGGATCAAACAATTAATCGCAAGAAATTGGGGCAGTTGGTTTTTAGCAATCAAAATGCACTTGATCAGTTAAATCAGTTGACTCATCCCTTAATTTTCGCTAAAACAATACAAAAGATAAAAGAGTATCAGAAGCAAAAGCTGGTCATTCTTGATGCTCCAGTGTATTTTGAATCTGGAATGGATAAGAAAAAATTAGCTGATGGCGTGTTAGTCATTACTTTACCTCAAAAAATGCAGTTGGCTCGTTTGAAAAAAAGAAACGGTTTAACGGATAAGGAGGCAAGGATACGAATTGATAGTCAAATGTCATTAGCTAAAAAAGCTGAAATGGCTGACTTTGTCATTGAAAATACTGGTACAATAAAAGAACTAGAGAAGAAACTAGAACAATTATTAATTAAAATCAAAGAAGAGGGATAGCTATGGAATGTCCAAATTGTCATCAAAATGCCTCCCGCGTTATTGATTCACGTCCTAGTGATGAAAACCGTGCAATCAGACGACGCAGAGAGTGTGAAAATTGTGGTTTTCGTTTTACTACCTTTGAGAGAATTGAAACTGCACCATTATTGGTTATTAAAAATGATGGTACACGTGAACCGTTTAGTCGAAAGAAAATCTTGCATGGTGTTATGGCTGCTGGTCAAAAACGTCCAATTAGTAGTGAACAATTTGAGCAACTAGTTGATCATGTAGAAAATAAAGTTAGAAAACAAGGAGTTAGTGAAATCTCATCTAAAAAGATTGGTCAATATGTAATGGATGAATTGGCTGATTTGGATGATGTTGCTTACATTAGATTTGCTTCTATTTATCGTGAGTTTAAAGATATGTCTAGCTTTATGAAAACAATGGAAGATATGATGGCCAAAAAGGGGAAAGGTAATTAATCATGTTTGAGACTTCTAATCCCAAGCATCTCTATTATGTGGCTAATAAAATTACGCTTTTTCCTGAAAATGAAGAAATATTGATCAAACTTTACCAACCCTTGGTTGGTGGTATAGCTATTGCGTTATATCAGACTTTGATTAATGATTATAATCCTTATGGCATCATTTCTGATTCCAAAGGAATTTATTCCTTGCAGGAGCAAATGGATTGCAGTTTAAAGCAAATGTTTCAGTCATTACATAAGTTAGAGGCTGTGGGGTTAGTCCAAACATACCTATCTGACAATGTTTTTAACAATATATTAGTTTTTAAACTGTTGAGAGTACCCAATGCGGATAAATTCTTCGCTACACCCTTATTAGCTAGTTTACTTAAAGAAAAAGTAGGCGTCCCCACTTTTCGTAAATTGAGTCACGCTTTTGCGAAAGAAGCTAAGTTGAAAGAAAAGCCCATTAAAAATGCTAGAGATGTGTCAGCAAACTTTTTTGATGTGTTTCGTTTACCGGGGGATGAAGCGATTACTCCTTCAAATGATGTGGTTGAAGCTGCTAAAGAGAATAAAGTTCATGAGGTTGAAGAAGCAAAAGTCAATGATAAAGATGGGATAGACTGGGAATGGATTAAAGAGCAGTATGCAATTTATCAAATTCCAGCGAGTGAAATTGATCTTAAGAAGAACCAAATTCGCAGCTTAATGCAAACTTATGGCTTGTCTGAAAAAGAATTTGTAGATGAAAGCTTACCTTGTTTGCATGGCTCATACCAATTGAATATGCGTGATATTGGTAATACGCTGGCCGAAAATTTCAAGCGTCTTAATACGCGTGAAAATATTCAAAAGAAGATGAAAGAAAGCCACGAAAAAGCATTAGCTGCTATTAAGGGCATGGACGATAACGATATTAAACTGCTTAAAGAAGCCAATGAAAATTCGCCAGCTGAATTTTTGTATAAACTAAAAACGCAAAAAGGCGGAATTACTAGTGCGGGTGAAAAACATATTATTGACAATTTACATACTCAGTATGGTTTGCCCGAAGATCTAATAAATATTTTGACCTATACTTGTCTGACCTATGATACTGTGGTTAGTTCTAATCTAGCCTATAAAATTGCTAATGATTGGTTGCAACATGGGGTTGCTACAGCAGTTCAGGCTTTGCAATATATAAAAAAGCGGCGTGATAGTTTTGGTAAAAGAAGAACTAGCCGGAATTATCAAACTAAGCGTGTTGAAAAGGGGACAGACTGGAGCAAGAAAAAAGCTGACACAAGTGCTGGTATGTCAACTGAAAAGCTAAAAGATTTATTTAAAGATTTAAATAATAAGTAAAATAAAAAGTAGGTGAAAAAATGGAACCAATTGGAAAAGTAATTGACCAAATTGTTAAAAAACGTAATTTGGGGAGTGCCAAGGACCTGAAGGAGAAAACTTTACAAGATCCAGATGTACGTGCTTTTCTTAACAAGCATGCAGATAGAATTGATCAAAAAATAGTCGACAATAGTATGCCTAATTTGTATGAATTTTATACGCAAAAGAAGCATCCTAATAAGGTCATGGCAGGTTATGCTCCACAATTATTTTTAAACGGAAAGGTAATTGATGTTCGTTATTCACCTACTCGAGCTAAAGTGGCACAAGATCGTAAACTAGCCGCGCAAAGACGCTTGCAATTAATAGACCTGCCTCCGCGTCTGCATAATGTGAGTCTAAGTCAATTAGATGTAACTGATGATCGGAAGGTAGTATTAACTTTAATTTATGATTTCTTGAAAAAATATCAAAAAGATCCACATCAAAAGGGACTTTACTTATCTGGTGACTTTGGCGTTGGTAAAACCTATATTTTAGCGGGACTCGCTAATTATGTAGTTACTAACTTCAATAAGAATGTCATTTTTCTACATGTTCCCACTTTTATTGCGGGGCTTGCTAGTCATTTCGATGATAATAGTCGAATGAGCTTGCAGGAAGAGATTCGTAGATTGTCAGACTGCGACTTGCTTATCATGGATGATATTGGAGCTGAGAGCCTCAGCCAGTGGTCTCGAGATGATGTTTTAGGCGTTATTTTGCAAGCTCGAATGGATAATGTTTTGCCAACATTTTTCTCATCCAATTTAGATATGGATGCATTGCAATCACACTTTGAAGAAACACGAAATGCAACTGATCCTGTCAAAGCCAGAAGATTAATGCAACGAATTCGCTTCTTAGCTAAGGAAGTTGTAGTTTCTGGTCCTGATCGTAGAAATTCTTTGCATTAATTTGAAAAAAGTCTTGCATCAAAGATTTGAATGCGTATAATTGTAGTTAATTAAACGAGACATGATGGTTCTCGATTCAGAGAGAAGAACCTAGTTCTGGAAGTTCTTCATTAGAGAATCACCCCAATCGTTTATTCCCAAAATTAAAATTTTTAGGTCGGATACCTTTATTAATCCATGTTAAGAGGTTAGATTTACGCTAGCCTGAATTTTGGGTGGAACCACGCAATTAACGTCCCAGTGCTTTAGGCACTGGGATTTTTTATTTGGAGGTAAAAATATGAGTTTTTCAATCACTTTGCCAGATGGATCAAAGAAAGATTTTGATAAAGCTGTTTCAGTTAAGGATTTGGCTTCATCAATTGCTACTTCTCTTGGAAAGGCAGCTGTTGGTGCTAAGGTAAATGGTGCGGTTAAGCCACTTGACTATGAAATTAACAGTGACGTTGAAGTTGCAATCCTTACTGATAAAGATGAAGAAGGTTTAGACATCTTAAGAGCTACTGCAGCATTTGCACTTGAAGCAGTTGCTAAGAAGAAGTATCCTGAACTTCACTTGGGTGAACATGTTGCTGATGAAGGCGGCTTTTACGTAGATACTGATAAGAAGGATCAAATTAAGGTTACTGAATTGCCAGATCTTGAAAAAGCTATGCAAAAGTTGATCAAGAGTGGTCAAGCAATTGAACACGTTGAAATGGCTAAATCAGAACTTGCAGATATGTACAAGGATGATCCATATAAGAGTGCACTTTTGAACAAAGTTGAAGGTGACAAGGTTGATGCTTACAAGTTAGGTGACTTTGTTGACTTCGGTTTTGATGCATTGCTTCCAAACACTGGCAAGATTAAGCACTTCAAGCTTTTGTCAGTTGCTGGTGCTTACTGGTTAGGTAAGTCATCAAACCCAATGCTTCAAAGAATCTTTGGTACTGCATTCTTCAAGGAATCAGCATTAAAGGACGATTTAAAGCGTCGTGCTGAAATTAAGGAACGCGACCACAGAACTATCGGTCGTGACCTTGACCTCTTCTTCGTTGATCCTAAGGTTGGTGCAGGTCTTCCTTACTGGATGCCAAAGGGTGCTACTATTCGTCGTGTTGTTGAACGCTACATCATCGACCGTGAAGTAGCTGACGGTTATGATCATGTTTACACTCCAGTTTTGATGAACCTTGATGCTTACAAGACTTCAGGTCACTGGGCACACTATCGTGACGACATGTTCCCACCAATGGACATGGGTGATGGTGAAATGCTTGAACTTCGTCCAATGAACTGCCCATCACACATTCAAATCTTCAAGCACCACATTCGTTCATACCGTGATTTACCACTTCGTGTTGCTGAACTTGGTATGATGCACAGATATGAAAAATCAGGTGCTTTGTCAGGTCTTCAACGTGTACGTGAAATGACTTTGAACGATGGTCACACATTCGTAGCACTTGATCAAGTTCAAGATGAATTCGCTAAGATTTTGAAGTTGATCATGGATGTATACAAGGACTTCGACATTACTGATTACTACTTCAGACTTTCATACCGTGATCCAAAGAACACTGAAAAGTACTTTGCAAACGATGAAATGTGGGAAAGAAGTCAAAAGATGCTTAAGGGTGCTATGGATGACCTTGGCCTTGACTATGTTGAAGCTGAAGGTGAAGCAGCATTCTACGGTCCAAAGCTTGATATTCAAACTAAGACTGCTTTGGGTAACGACGAAACTATGTCAACTATTCAACTTGACTTCATGCTTCCAGAAAGATTTGGTTTGACTTACGTAGGTCAAGATGGTGAAGAACACCGTCCAGTTATGATCCACCGTGGTATTGTTGGTACTATGGAAAGATTCATCGCTTACCTTACTGAAATCTACAAGGGTGCATTCCCAACTTGGCTTGCTCCAATCCAAGCTGAAATCATCCCAGTTAACAATGAAGCTCACGGCGAATACGCTGAAAAGGTTCGTCAAGAACTTGCTAAGCGTGGTTTCAGAGCAGAAGTTGACGACAGAAATGAAAAGATGGGTTACAAGATTCGTGAATCACAAACCCAAAAGGTACCTTACACTTTGGTATTAGGTGATGACGAAATGAAGAGCGGTAAAGTTAATGTTCGTCGTTACGGTACTGATGAAGAAATTTCTAAGAGCTTAGATGACTTTATTAAGGAAATTGATGCTGACGTTAAGTCATACTCACGTAAAAACGACTAATTAAAATAGTTAAATAATTAAAAGGGTAGTAGACAATATTTGTCTACTACCCTTTTTCTATCTAAATCTATTTATAAATAGAATAATAAAAACAAAAAAATAAAAAATTTTTTTGTCAATTTATAGCCTATAAAGGGTGATATAAAGTATATTCTTTTTTTTATTTTTGATACTTATATCCTATATTTTAAATCAGCTTGTACAATTTATTGTCAAAAATATGTTATTTTATATACTTGTATATAATTTGCAAAGTGCCGTCATATCAACGATCTTGGACTTTACTTTAAAATACATAGTGTTATTATAAATGTGTTGAGAGATATAAAAGTAATAAGAAATTAAGATTGAAAGGTAGATAATTATGTTTGACATGTTAGAAAGTAATGTAGATTTAAACGGTATTCATTTTGCAGATCACAAATTAACCATTGAAGATGGCAAAAAGCTATTTGAGAACAATGGCTGGACTGTTACTGAATAAAATTGTTAAAACAAAGATTTAAAAGAAAGCAGTTCTTAACTCATGAAAATTGAAATTGAGATGCGATTTAAAGTACCTCGTAACCGTTAGAAAGAGATCTAACAGTTATGAAGCTTTTTTTATGTCCTCTTATTATAATTTTTCGTGGCATAATATATATATAAATTTTAAGGGGAATGTTAAAGATGAAGAAAAAGGCTTTATTATTTTTAACTGTTTTTTTAGTAGTTTTAGGTGTGGTTAATGTTAAGGCAACAACGGTAAATGCTGCAAGTTGGGGTGCCAAAAAGGTTTTTACAACTCCTAAAAGAACTCGCGGCGTTTGGTATCATAAAGAAGATGGGAGAGTAGTCAGAACAAAGATTACCGCTCATGCAGTAAATGGAATCAAATTATACAAGGTTTTAAAAGGTAAAGAAGAAGTCAAATGGTTCAAAAGATTAATGGTTGCAGATAAGAAAGCAGATTATAAGTTTGCTGATAAGGTATCCAGTTCTAAACTTGAAGCTTATACTTTTAAGTTTCATGGCGTAACTGGCTTTAACGCCAACGGCTGGCTTGCTGGTGGCGGTGATGGATATTACTATGTTCCAGTGAAAAGGACGGTTAAAGGAAAGAAAATTAATGCTTTGCGTGTAGGCGAAGGCGCTGGCAATTTCTTCATTAGCTATGCATATCACAATAAGAAATTAGTAAAATAGCTGAAAATTCTACTATAAAATAGCAATATTTTATTGACGCGTATAATAGAAACGAGTATACTATTTCTAGTTGAGAACAAGAAGAAGCTCCCGCTTCTCGCCTACGTTAAATTAACCTCTGGGCTGATCGATAATTTCTGTTGATTAAAGGCGGGTGATACTTATCCCGCCTTTTTCTTGTCCTCAAATTAACACGGAGGTGAATAGTCATACCAAGGAGTTTAATCCTAAACGAAAGAATTCGCGCACGCGAAGTTCGTTTAATCGATGAAGATGGTAAGCAAGTTGGCGTTATGAACAAGATGGAAGCCTTACGTCGTGCAAGCGATGCTGGTCTTGATCTTGTCTTAATTTCACCAAATGCTAAACCACCTGTAGCACGTATCATGGACTACGGGAAGTATCGTTTCGAACAACAAAAGAAACTTAAAGAATCCCGTAAAAAGTCCAAGACAGTCAGTGTAAAAGAAATTCGTTTGAGTCCAACAATTGAAGGCAACGACTTCGATACGAAATTGAAGCATGTTCGTAAGTTCCTCAGCAAGGAAGGTGCCAAGGTTCGTGTATCAATTCGTTTCAGAGGCCGTGCCATCACTCATAAGGAATTAGGTCAACAAGTACTTGAAAAGATGGCTGAAGCAACTTCAGATATTGCTAGTGTTATTAGCAGACCTAAGATGGAAGGCCGTTCAATGTTCTTGATGCTCGCACCTAAGAGTGAAAAGGACAAAAAGAAAAAGTAGTTAATTGGAGGAAATAGAAATATGCCAAAGATGAAAACACACCGCGCTTCTGCTAAGCGTTTTAAGAGAACTGCAAATGGTGGTTTAAAGCGTCACCATGCATTTACTGGTCACCGTTTCCACGGTAAGACTAAGAAACAACGTCGTCACTTGAGAAAAGCTGCTATGGTTTCACGCAGTGATATGAAGCGTATCAAGCAAATGCTTGCTCAAATGCGTTAATTATTTGTTCTTGAAAAGACTATAGTAGGAGGAATTTCAAATGCCAAGAGTTAAAGGTGGAATTGTAACACGTAAACGTCGTAAGAAGGTCATGAAGCTTGCCAAGGGTTACCGTGGCGCAAAGCACATGCAATTTAAGGCCGCAAGTACTCAATTATTTGTTTCATACAAGTACGCATTCCGCGACCGTAGAAGACGTAAGAGTGACTTCAGAAAGTTATGGATCGCTCGTATCAACGCAGCTGCAAGACAAAATGATATTTCATATTCTAAGTTAATGCACGGCTTGAAGTTAGCTGGTGTTGACATGAACCGTAAGATGTTAGCTGATATTGCTTACAACGATTCAAAGACTTTTGCACAATTAGCAGAAACTGCTAAGAAGGCATTGAACTAATAGTTCACTATGAATAAAGGCCAGGGAGAATTTCCCTGACCTTTATTTTTTATATTTTTCATTTCTGAATTAAAGCTCTTAAACGAATTTTTTCATCTGGAGAAGTGAAAGCAGCATCAACTGCATTTAGGTAAAGTGTCGTTTCTTCTTCCGAGGTTAAGTTGGTCTTTTCTTCAAGTAATTTGTATTCTCGTGGCAAATTAGTGTTGGAAACTGTCATATCATCTGAGTTAAGCGTAACTTTCATACCTTTGTGTAATAATTTTTTGATAGGATATGAATCAATTTGATCAAAAGCTTTAGTGTTCATGTTTGAAGTAGCACAACACTCAAGAATAATTTGTCGATCGATTAATTCTTGTGTTAATTTCTTATCTTCAGTACAGCGAATACCATGACCAATTCTTTTAGCGCCCATTTCTAAGGCTTGTCTGATTGAATCAGGACCAGCTGCTTCGCCAGCATGAATTGTATAAGGTATTCCAAGTTCTTGAGCTCGGTCGAAAAATTGCTTGTATTTAATATTAGGAATAGGTCCCTCTGCACCAGCTAAATCTAGACCAACTACGCCATGATTTAAAAATTTTTTAGCTAATTCAACGGTCTCCATATTTTCTTTTTGATTGTTAGCAAAACGCATTAAGCATAGAATTAAGCCGGCATGAAGCTCGGGTTGATTGCTATTTTCTTGTTTTTGATCAATTAAAAATTGATTTAATCCTTCAATTGCGGCTTTAATTACGTTTTCTTGGGTTAATCTTTTCTTAGTATGGAGTTGTGGAGCAAATCGAATTTCTGCGTAGACTAACCCCTGCTCTTTCAATTCAACCAATAAATCATATACAATTGTCTTGATATCGTGTCTAGTCTGCATTAACTTATTGGGTAATGCAAATTTTTCCAAAAATTGATCTAGACTCTTGCAATTAGAATCAACAGATAATTCTTGACGTAATTTTTCGTCACTTGGGATAGGATAATGATGTTCACTAATTAATTTTTTGATAGTTGCTACAGGGACTGAACCATCGAGATGAAGATGTAAATCGATAAATTTTCTCATTCTATTTCCTTTCTGATAAATTGATGAATTTGCTTAAATTGTTTAGTATTTTATCACTTTTTCAGAAGTTTGAGACAAAAATTTCTAATAGAAACGCATTTTTGATATTATAGAAAGTGACAAAAAATGGAGAGTTTTTATGTTATTTAGACCAAAATATACAATAGATACTATTTATAATCTGGACCCCCAGAAATTGAATGAGATGGGAATAAAAGCAGTATTTTCAGACTTGGATAATACATTGCTTGCATGGAACAAGTTTGAAACTGCTAAAGAGATGGATAAGCTGAATCAGAAATTGGCTAAAGCGAATATTAAGTTAGTAGTGATTTCTAATAATAATGCTCAACGAGTGGGGAAAGTACTCAATCCTTATCATATTGACTTTGTTTCAGAATCACGTAAGCCATTGCCATTTGCAATTACCCGTAAGCGTGAAGCCATGCATCTTACTAAAAATCAAGTAATGATGGTGGGCGATCAATTAATTACTGATATGCAAGCAGGTAATTTGGCTGGTGTACAAACTGTTTTGGTTCAGCCTTTAGTTAAGACAGATAAATGGAACACACGAATTAATCGTTTCTTTGAAAAGTTTATCTTTTTCTTTCTTAATTTATCGCATCGAGTAACTTTTAAGGAGAATTTGCGACATGGATGAGGATATTATTTGTATTGGATGTGGGGCAACGCTTCAATCTGATGATCCTAAAAAGGCAGGTTATTTACCAAAAAGCGCCCTTGAAAAAGCAAAGAATGAAGAAAATACAGATGTTTATTGTCAACGTTGCTTTAGATTACGGCATTATAATGAAATTATGCCAGTTGATTTAAATAACGATGACTTCTTAGCTTTGCTCAATTCACTTTCTGAGAAAAAAGCATTGGTTGTCAATGTGGTTGACTTATTTGATTTCTCTAACTCGCTTTTATCTTCTCTGAAGCGTTTTGTAGGCAAGAATGACTTCATTTTAGTAGGAAATAAATTTGATTTATTCCCCAAAAATTCAAAGCAGAGCAAGATTAAGGACTGGATGCGTCAGAAAGCTAATCGTATGGGATTATTCCCTAAAGAGATCTTCTTAGTTTCAGCTAAAAAGAAGTTAAATTTAGAGAAATTAATTGCCTATATTAATAAACAATCACAAGATAAAGACGTTTACTTTGTAGGAACCACTAATGTTGGTAAGTCTACTTTGATTAACGCAATTATTGATATGATGGGCGATATTCAAGATTTAATTACCACGTCACGTTTCCCAGGTACTACGCTTGATCAGATTGAGATTCCACTTGATAGTGGTCATTTCTTAATTGATACGCCAGGGATTATGACTGATAATCAGTTAGCAACGCATTTAAATGCTAAAGATTTGGAATTGATTTCTCCTAAAAAGCCGTTAAAACCAGCAACTTATCAATTGTTGCCAGGTAATACGCTATTTTTAGCTGGCTTAGGTCGTATTGATTACCTTAAGGGTGAATCAACTAGTTTTACAGTATATGTAGCTCGTGGTATGTATGTTCACCGGACTAAGACTACAAATGCAGATGCTTTTTATGAAAAGCATAAAGGTGAACTTCTTGCACCACCGGCAAAAGATGATGAGATGGCATCACTCAAAGGGCAAGAATTTAAAACGGAATATAAGAGTGATCTTTTATTCGGTGGAATCGGTTTTGTAACTGTACCTAAGGGATGCGTTGTTAAAACTTATACCCCAGATGGTATTGGTTTAGGAATTCGTCGTGCATTGATTTAGAGGTTTTGCATATGGTAAATCCAAAATGTATTGAAAAAGCACCTGCTGCTGAAGTTAAAGCTCAATTGGAACGTGAAAATGGTAAAGGGCGTCAAATTGGCATTATGGGTGGAACTTTTAATCCAGTTCATATTGCACACTTGGTTGCGGCTGAACAAGCGATGACTAAATTACGTCTGGATGAAGTTTGGTTTATTCCTGATAATATTCCTCCACATAAGAATGCCCCACTTACTTCTGCTAAAGATAGAGCAACGATGCTTGATCTAGCTACACGTGATAATCCAAAGTTTAGAGTTAAGTTGCTGGAATTATTCCGTGGTGGCGTATCCTATACTGTTGATACGATGCGCTATTTGAAAGAAAAGGCACCGCAAAACGACTACTACTTAATCATGGGTAGTGATCAAGTAAATAGTTTTCATACTTGGAAAGAAGCACCTACTTTAGCTAAAATGGTAACTTTGGTTGGTATTCGCCGTCCTGGCTACCCACAAGATCCGCAATATCCAATGATTTGGGTAGATGCTCCGGATATTCGTTTAAGTTCAACGGCTATTCGTCGCTCAGTTGCGATTGGCACTTCAATTAGATACTTAGTACCAGAAGCAGTCAGAAAGTATATTGAAGAAAAGGGGCTTTATCTTGACGAAACTAACATTTAAGAAGACCTATTCACCTCTATCTAGTGATGAGATCATTGCTAAAGAAAAGACAAATATGGATGATAAGAGATTTCAACACTGTGTACGGGTTAGTGAAACTTCACGTAAGTTGGCCAAACTGAATAATTACGATGAAGACAAAGCAGCTTTAGCTGGCTTTGTGCATGATTATGCTAAGCAAGTTCCTGTTGAAGAATATCGTAAAGTTATTAAGGAACAAGATTTTGATAAAGACTTGCTTAACTGGAATCGCGCTATTTGGCACGGCATTGTAGGTACTTACTTTATTGAACGTGATTTAAAGATCAGGGATGCTGAGATCTTAACTGCGGTTCGTCGTCATACAACAGGTGATATTGTGATGACCACGTTGGATAAAATCGTTTTTATGGCCGATTTTATTGAACCAGGGCGTGATTTTCCTGGTGTTGAAGAAGCACGTAAAATTACTTATGCTAATCTTGATGAGGGTGTAGGTTATCAATTAGCTCATACTCTTGCATTTTTGGTTGAAAAAAGAAATAAGATTTATCCACGTACTCTTGAAGCATACAATGTTTGGAGTACGAAATTATAAAAATAAAGGAGAAATAATTTGACTAGTCAAGAAATTTTAGATTTTACTACTAAGGCAATTAGCGATCGTCATGGTGAAGATACTGAAGCTTATGATATGCGTGGTATTAGTATTTTAGCTGATTATTACGTGATCACTAGTGCTGGTTCTAACCGTCAACTTCATGCTATTGTTAATTCAATTGTCGAAGCAGCTCATGAGAATAACTACACTGATTACCGCATTGAAGGTACCAGAGATTCTAACTGGCTTTTGTTAGACTTGGGTGACGTTGTAGTTAATGTGTTTACCAAAGAGGCTCGTGAATTTTACAACCTTGAAAAACTTTGGGCTAATGGTAAGCAAGTTGAGTTAAAGGAAGCTTAGTTAAAAATGAGCGTTGTTGGGATTATTGCGGAATTTAATCCTTTTCACAGTGGACACGAGTTTTTGTTAAATCAGGCTCGACTTGTTGCGAAAAATGATCCTATTGTAGTCATTATGTCCGGTAATTATGTTCAACGTGGTGAAATGGCTATTATGAGCAAATGGGAGAGAGCTAAAGCTGCCTTACAATCGGGTGCTGATTTGGTGTTTGAGTCACCATTTTCAACTGCAGTTGAACCTGCAGATTTGTTCTCTTTAGGCAACCTTGAGCAACTAGCTAAATTAGGCGTAACTGACTTAGTTTTTGGTGTAGAAGATGATGCCAATTTGAATTTTGCTTATCTTGGTAGCAAAATTGCTGAAATTCCACAAAATCATATGGATTTTAAGGACTATAGTCAGACTTATTCGACGCAATATAATCAAATGGTTGCTCGTGAAGTTGGTCATGAAATTAATCAGCCTAATGCTATTTTAGGTTTGGCTTATGCAGTGGCCAATCATAATTTAGGTTCACCGCTAAAACTTCATCCTGTAAATCGGATTGGTGCAGGACATGATGATCTTTTGCAACGTAGTGGCGTCGTTCAAAGTGCAAGTGCAATCCGAAATTTGTTGTTGCATGGAGAAGATACGAGTAATCTTAAATATTGGATGCCCAAGGCTGAAGCAGCTATTTTGAGTAAGCAGAGCGTCTATCCTAACTGGAATTTACTTTACCCATTTTTAAAATATCGGATTGAATCTTCTTCAATTTCAGAATTACAAAAAATTTATCAAATGAGTGAAGGATTAGAATACAAGATGAAACAAGAGATTCATCTTGCTCGTGATTTTACTGAGTTTTTACGCAGAATTAAATCTAAACGTTATACTTATTCTCGTTTACGTCGTTTAAGCTTATATACGTTGTTAAATGTAACTCAAGATGATATGATTGCCAGTTTTAATCATGAGTCCTTGATGCTATTGGGCTTTAGTAAGATTGGACGTAAATTTTTGAAGGAACATCGCAAAGATTTCCAAACAGAGATTATTTCTAAGGTTGATAAAAGAAGTGCAAAGAGCGGTTCTTTAGCCTTACAAGTAAGAACAGACCGTTTATTTGAACAAATAATGGGTGTTGATCAGAATTTTGGTCAACGGCCAATCGAGGTGTAATATGTTAGAAATTAATTTTTCTAAAATTATGAATTCTGCAGAGCCATTGACGCATATTGAACGTGATGTTGAAATGCGCCCGGAATTCTTTAATAGAAGCAAAGAATTGTTGATTGATGCTCAAAATGTACATCTTTCGGGTGATTTGTTTTATCAAGAACCTTTTGTAACAGGTAATTTTCATATCACTGCAGATTTGACAGTACCATCAAGTAGAAGTTTAAAGCCAGTAGATTATCATGAAGACTTTACCTTTATTGAAAATTACATTGATCGTAAACCTACTAAAGAAGAATTAGAAGATAACGATACAATTGTACAAATTGAAAATGACGTCATTGACTTGCAAACTGCGGTTGAAGATAATATGTTGCTTAATATTCCAACTACTATTTTGACACCAGAGGAAAAAACAAAGAACATTTATCCTGAAGGCAAAGGTTGGGAAGTAGTTTCTGAATCTGCATTTGAAGAAGGAAAGAAGAATCAAATTAACCCAGCCTTTGCTAAGTTAAAGGTTCTGTTAGATAACAAAGATAATAAATAATTTAAAAAATAGTATTAAGTGACAATCAAAGAATTTTAACTTTGATTGTTTTTTGATCTTGTTTTAGGAACGTTTTTAAAGTATCCTTTAATTATAAAAACATTTTTTAATTAATTTATTAGTATTAGAAAACCAAATTGATCTATGAGGAATTGAATTAACATGGCAAAAATTCTAATTATTGAAGATGAAAAGAACTTGGCTCGTTTTGTCGAGCTTGAATTACAACATGAAAATTATGAAACTGTAGTAGAAAATAATGGTCGCAAGGGCTTAGATGATGCTCTTGAACAAAATTTTGATGCAATTTTGCTTGACTTGATGCTTCCTGACTTAAATGGTTTGGAAATTGCTCGTCGTGTTCGTCAAGTAAAAACTACTCCAATCATCATGATGACTGCCCGTGATTCTGTTATTGATCGCGTATCTGGTTTGGATCATGGAGCTGATGATTACATCGTTAAGCCATTTGCAATTGAAGAATTGCTTGCACGTTTACGTGCTGTTCTACGTCGCGTCAAGATTGAAAAAGATGCTTCTAAGGTTACAGTTGCCAAGCAAAAGATCGTTAAGTTTAAGGATCTTACTATTGAAACTGCTAATAGAATTGTTCACCGTGGTGATGGTAAAGCAATCGATTTGACTAAACGTGAATACAATTTGTTGATGACTTTGATTGAGAATAAAAATAATGTTGTCAGTCGTGATCAACTATTGAATAAGATTTGGGGACCAGAATCAAATATTGAAACCAATGTTGTAGAAGTCTATGTTCGTTACTTACGTAATAAGATCGATGTACCAGGCCAGCCTTCTTACATCAAGACGGTTCGTGGTACCGGTTATATGGTAAGAGATGAAGATGATGATAAAGAATAAAAGAGAAACTGAAGAGACCAAACACTCATCGTTAGTTATACGGTGGGTAAGTATCGTTGCGTTGACGATTACGGTCTCTTTTGTCATATTTTCAGTTGTTGTTTATCAGATTGTTAGTCGACAGTCTTTAAATCAACAAGCAGAAACTTCAAATAATGTAGTTGTAACTCTAGATAGAACATTAAGCTCAATTCCAGATGAACTTGAAATCTCTAACGTAATTCCGTCATTATCTCCATCGACTCGACGAATTTTAAAGGGAAGTCCTGCTATTAATGAAAAAGATCTCCGAAATAATGCGTTTAGTGATAATTTGATTTCATCAATTTCCAATCCTGATATCAATGTTGCTGTTTATAATAAACACAACGAAGTAGTTTTTGCTAACGGAACAACGACTCCTAAGTTTAGAACTTTTGAGGGCAGTCAGAAGGTGATGAAAGTTAAAAGAAATCACCGTACGATTTTATTAACCTATCAGAAAGTTTACTCGTCAGTTAATAATAAGCTGACTGGTTATGTAGTTGTTGCCAATGAAATGACCTATTATAACCATTTGATGAGCAATCTGCTTCATTGGATGCTAGTTATTTCAATTATTGCTATTATCGTTTTCGTGGCAACTTCATATATTTTGGTAATTAACGTAGTTAAACCAATTAAGGATATGTCGAAGGTAGCTAAAGAAGTAAATGCTGATCCAAATAGCGAGGCGCGTATTAAAAAGCTTAATCGTGATGATGAATTAGCAGAATTAGCAACATCGATTAACTTAATGCTAGATAGAATGCAGAGCTATATTGAGCAACAAAAGCAATTTGTGGGGGATGTTTCTCATGAATTGCGGACTCCTGTAGCCGTAATTGAAGGGCACTTAAATATGCTTGAACGTTGGGGTAAGGATGATCCACAAATTCTGGATGAATCTATTAAAGCTTCTCTGCAGGAAGCAGATCGAATGAAGCACTTGATTCAAGAAATGCTTGATTTAACTAGAGCTGAACAGATTGATGTTCAATATCCATATGAGATAACTAATGTTAATGAGACGGTTCGCCGAGTTGTCTCTGATTTGGCAATGGTGCATCCCGACTTTAATATTCAATTAGATGAAGATGATTTGCCAGATGATACAGAAATACAAATCTATCATGGTCATTTAGAGCAATTATTAGTAATCTTGATTGATAATGGGATTAAGTATTCTACTGACCGAAAGCAAATCAATGTTTCTGCTGGTGTTACTAAAAAAGAAGTCAGTATCATTGTTCAAGACTTTGGTGAAGGGATTGCTTCAGAAGACCAAAAGAAGATCTTTAACCGTTTTTACCGAGTTGATAAAGCAAGAACTCGTGAAAAAGGTGGCAATGGCTTAGGTTTATCTATTGCACAAAAGTTGGTAGACAGTTATAAAGGTAGCATCAGTGTAGAATCAGTTGTAGGACAGGGAAGTCAATTTAAGATGAGATTCCCGCTTCTTTCCAAAAAGAAGGCAGCGAAGCTGCGTAAGATTGAAGCTGAAAAACACAAGAATGATTTACCAGATGGAATTTTAAAATAAGACAAAAAAAGTAAGAGTATCAATTTTGATACTCTTACTTTTTTGCTTATCAATTATTTTTTATTATTTCGCTTTTGTTGTTTGCCTTGATTACGTTTGCGTAAATCTTGGTGTAATTCTTTTTTAGCTTCGTTTGAAGTACTGCTTTCAGAATCAGAGTTGAATAGTGAATCAACTTTTTCCTTAGTAACCACAACTTCAACCGGCTTATCCTTTATTTCATTAGCCACATGTTTTTTAACTTGTGGAGTAAGGATAAATGTAACAATTATTTGTTGAACGATCATTACTAAGTTACCAGCAGCCCAGTACAAAGCTAGAGCGCCAGAGAAGGATAAACTGAAGAATAAAGTCATGATTGGGTTGAACAACATCATTGATTGCATTGTCTTCTTTTGCTCTTCAGGAATTCCAATTAATGAAATATATCCTTGAATGACCGTGAAGACTGTAGCAATAATAGCTAAAACAAGAGATTTTTGGCTTAAAGAAATACCAAAGAAAGTTGAGTGAGCTAATTGTGGTGAGTAGAATACCGCTTGGTAAATACCCCACATGATAGGCAACTGGATGATTAATGGCAAACAGCCAATTCCACCAGTGAGCGACATTTCGTTCTTAGAATATAACTCTCTTTGCCAACCAGATAAAGTCATTTGTTGTTGTGGCGTAATGCCCTTATGCTTCATTGCAGCTTGGATTAATTTCATC
The DNA here is from genome assembly GCF_001436305.1 of Lactobacillus ultunensis DSM 16047. Lineage (GTDB taxonomy): Bacteria > Bacillota > Bacilli > Lactobacillales > Lactobacillaceae > Lactobacillus > Lactobacillus ultunensis. Next base: position 48,950 of record NZ_AZFO01000001.1, read on the forward strand.
TGTGGTTGCAAACGAGCCATTTTTTCTTGTTGACGTACACTCTTATTTTGTTGAATAAGCATTAAGGGCATCAAGATTACTCGAACGACAACAGTAATAATTACGATACCCCAGCCTGCGCCATTTTGTCCACCAATCATGTGGGCAGTATGGATCATGATATTCTGCAAAGGCTTGCCTAGCCATTGGTAAACCCAACCGTAAATACCACTGTGTGGTGTAACATTTGGATTATTAGTAGCACCACAAGCACTTAATACAAGAGCAGCAATCAACACAATTGCGAGGACTCCTGTATATTTTTTGATTTTTTTCATTAAAATAATCACCACTTAGTTTCTATTTTCAATAAAATATGCATCTCTAATATAATACATGAAAATCATGCATTTTTTCTACTTCTGGGACAGATTCTTGTTCAATATTTTTAATATGAGCGAATCCAGAAGCGGATGGTAATTTTTTAATGAATTTATCAATAGTATCTGAATCGCCTTGCAAATAGATCGTAACAGTACCGTCAGAATTATTTCTAACTGTACCGGGGATGTTCATTTGATTTGCTAAATTTTGGGTGCTCCAGCGAAAGCCGACTCCTTGAACTAAGCCAGAGACAATTAATTTTCTTGTTTCCATTTTATTTTCCTTCTTAAAATTTACTCTATTCTAAATTTTACCATGTCTATGAATAATTATACTTTATAATAAGAAGAGTAAAAAGGAGAGTCATTATGCAACAAATTAGTTCAGTTAACAACGCAACAGTAAAAAAATTAGCTAAATTAAAGCAAAAGAAATATCGCGATGAAGAAAATAGTTACTTAATTGAGGGCTTTCATTTATTTGATGAAGCTATTAAAGCGGGTAAAAAATATCAGTATTTATTAGGAACTGAAGAAGCCCTAGATAAAGCAGAAAGCGATTATGACGTTGATTTAAGTGGCAAAAATGTAATTTTGATCAATAAGGCAATTGCCCGTCATTTAAGTAGTACCAAAAATTCACAAGAAATTTTTATGGTGCTTAAAATTGATCAGCCAAAGGAATTTCCGTTTAATTATGGCAAATGGGTTTTATTAGATAATTTAGCTGATCCTGGCAACGTAGGTACTATTATCAGAACAGCAGATGCCGCAGGCTTTGATGGCGTTGTTTTATCGCCTGAAAGCGCGGATTTGTATAATCCTAAAACTCAAAGGGCTATGCAAGGCAGTCAATTCCATATTGATTTAATTAAACGTGATTTAGCTGACGTTATTACTGATTTTCAGGATGTGGCTATTCCAGTTTATGCCAGTATGTTGGATAAAAAGGCTAAGCAATTGCAAGATTTTGCCAAAGTACCACAACTAGCTTTAATTATTGGAAATGAAGCTCATGGAGTTAGTTCAACTATTGCTAGTTTGTGCGATGAAAAATTATACATTCCAATTAAGGGCAAGGCAGAGTCATTGAATGCTGCTGTTGCTGCTGGGATAATGATCTATCACTTTGCTTAGCGCTTGTAATTAGTAAGTGAATTTTCTATAATTGTATATGGAAATTACAATAAAAATAAAATATGATAATATTTTTACTGGAATTTTATGACGATGGAGGAATTTACTTATGCAAGAAGTTAAAGAAAAAAAGGAGACCGTTCCTTGTAAACCTGAAGATTATGAATTGTGTTGTCACTTTATTAAAGCCTTTCAAATAATTGGCAAAAAATGGAATGGGTTGATTATTAGCTCATTATGTGACACGCAAGATATGCGTTTTAAAGATTTGGCTCGTTGCATCGAGGCTTGCTCAGACCGTGTTTTAGTTGAAAGATTAAAGGAGCTTGAGCAAGAGCAAATCGTTAAAAGAAGCGTAGATCAGGACACCGGCATTATTTCTTACAGTCTGACTCAAAAAGGAGCTGAGCTGAAGCCTGTTTTTGATCAAGTTCATCACTGGGCTGATAAATGGGCTTAAGGACTTGCAAGAATTCCAAAAAAGAAATATTATATTAATTAATTACTAAGATCAAGACTAGTAACAGTTAGTGTTTCAGACAGAGAATCTTCTTTAAAAAGCTGAGAGAGAAGATGAGACAACGATTGTGAATTTCATCTTGGGAGTAGAATCTAATCAATTCCGGTATTTCACCGTTAAAGAAAACTTAAGTGTAGGCAGATTATGTCTAAACTAGGGTGGTACCGCGACGCTTCGTCCCTATGAGGGGCGAAGCTTTTTGTTTTGAAAGGAAAGAATTAATGGACTTATTTGATAAGTTGAAAGAGCTCCATGAAGAAGGGCTTAAGCAAATCAACAAAGCAACTGATGAGCAAACGTTAAATAAAGTTAGAGTTGAATTGGTTGGTCGTAAAGGTGAATTAACCAAGATTTTGCACTCAATGCGTGATGTTGCACCAGAGAACAGACGTGAAGTTGGGCAAAAAGTTAATGAATTGCGTGACTTGTTCAACACTCAATTAGATGCCGCAAAGGAACAAATCGTTAAAGCTGTTTTGGCTAAGCGACTTGAAGAAGAAAAGATCGACGTTACTTTGCCAGGTCGTCAAGGTCATTTAGGTTCCAAGCACCCAATCAATATTATTTTAGATGACCTTGAAAGCTACTTTATCGGCATGGGTTATAAAGTAGTTCAAGGTCCAGAAATCGAAACAGACCACTACTGTTTTGAAATGATGAACCTGCCTAAAGATCACCCTGCACGTGATATGCAAGCTACTTTCTACATCGATAATGAAAACTTATTGCGTAGTCAAACTTCAGGTGACCAAGCTCGTGTCCTTGAAAAACATGACTTCTCAAAGGGTCCGCTTAAGATGGTAGGTCCTGGTAAGGTTTACCGTCGTGATGATGATGACGCAACTCACTCTCACCAATTCATGCAAATGGAAGGCTTGGTAATTGACAAGAATGTTACCATGGGTGATTTAAAGGGTACCTTGGAAATGATCGCTAAGCATATCTTTGGTCAAGATAGAGCTACTCGTCTTCGTCCAAGCTACTTCCCATTCACGGAACCATCAGTAGAAATGGATGTATCTTGCTTCAATTGTGATGGCAAGGGATGCCCAATTTGTAAGTACACTGGCTGGATCGAAGTTTTAGGTGCTGGTATGGTTCACCCTAATGTTTTGGAAAATGCTGGCGTAGATTCATCCGTTTACGGTGGTTTTGCCTTTGGTGTAGGACTTGATCGTTTTGCAATTTTGAAATATGGCATTGACGACATTCGTGATTTCTACACTAACGATGTTCGTTTCTTGGAACAATTCCGCAAGGAGGAAAAGTAAAATATGTTAGTTTCATACAATTGGTTACAAGATTTTCTTAACTTAGATCAAGATCCTCACGCTTTAGCTGAAAAAATCACTCGTACTGGTGTAGAAATTGCTGACGTTAAGCATCCAGAAGAGGGACTTAAAAAGTTAGTAGTCGGTAAAGTTTTAGACTGCAAAGCCGTTGAAGGTACGCACTTGCACTTAACTCATGTTGATGTTGGTGAAGATGAACCATTGCAAATTGTTTGTGGTGCTCCTAATGTAGCTGCAGGCGAATTGGTAATTGTTGCCCTTCATGGTGCCAGAATTGCTGGCAATGAAAAGATCAAGAAGGGTAAAATCCGTGGCATGGAGAGTTACGGTATGATCTGTGGTCTGCAAGAAATTGGTTTCAATGATAGCGTTGTACCAGAAGAATTTGCTGATGGTATTTATGTTTTCCCAGAAGATGCCGATGTTAAACCAGGTCAAGATGTTTATGAAGCACTTGGCATGGATGATTACATCTTAGACTTCGATATTACTCCTAACCGTGCCGATACTTTGGGTATGGAAGGCGCAGCTTATGAAGTTGGTGCTATTGTTGACCAAAAGCCAAAGATTGAAGACGTTGTCTTAAAGGAAGATGGTCCTGATTGGACTGATTCACTTGATGCTAAAGTTGATGCTAAGCTAGCCCCTAAGTTCTATTTGCGTAAGTTGACTGGCGTTAAGATTCAAGATTCACCACTTTGGATGCAAAGACGTCTTTGGAATGCTGGTATTCGTCCAATCAACAACGTAGTTGATGTTACTAACTATGTCATGCTTTTGACAGGTCAACCTATGCATGCTTATGATGCAAAGACTTTTGCCGGTGGCAAGCTCGAAGTTAGATTAGCTAACAAAGGTGAAAAGTTGACTTTGCTTAATGAAAAAGAAGTTGAACTTGATCCACATGACATCATCATTACTGATGGTGAAAAGCCGGTAATGATGGCTGGCGTGATGGGCGGTCTCAATTCGGAAATTACTGCAGATACGACTGATGTTATCCTTGAATCTGCTATTTTCGATCCAACTTTAGTTAGAAAAGCTGCTTTCCGTCATGCTAACCGTACCGAGGCTTCAAGTCGCTACGAAAAGGGTACTAACTGGGATGCCACAGAAAAGGCAATCAACATGGCTGCATTACTTCTTAGAAATGATGCCCAAGCTACTGTTGATGAAGGTATTATCAAGGCTACTGATACTCAGCGCAAGCCAGTTGCAGTTAAGACTACTGTTTCATACATTAACAAGGTTTTAGGCTCAGAAATTAGTCCAGAAGATATGCTTAAGATCTTTGATCGTTTGGGCTTTAGTGTTGATCGTGACGGTGACGACATTACTGTTCACGTACCTAACAGAAGATGGGACATTTCTATTCCAGCTGACCTAGTTGAAGAAGTTGGCCGTATCTATGGTTATGACAATTTGAAGTCAACTCAACCATTGTTAGCAGAAACTCACGGTGGCTATTCAGAAAAAGAAGAAATGATGCGTCGCATGAAGGCAATTGTCGAAGGACAAGGCTTAATGGAAGCTATTTCTTACTCATTAACTTCACCTGAAAAGGCTGTTCGTTATACTAAAGATCCTAAAGACATCGTTAAGGTTCAATGGCCTTTGAATTCAAGTCGTTCAGTAATGCGTCAAAACTTAATGACTGGTTTAGTCGATGCAGCTAGCTACAACTTTGCTAGAAAGCAAACCCAATTGGCATTATTTGAACAAGGTCGTGTTTATGATCATGACGGTGGTACCTACAATGAACATGAACACTTGGCAGCTTTGTATGCAGGTAATACTTTTGCAGAAAACTGGCAACACTTGACTCAAAAAGTTGATTTTTACTTCGTTAAAGGTCAATTGACTAACTTATTTGATGCAGTTGGCATTGATCCTGAAAAGGTAGTTTACCGTGCCGAAGGTATTGAAGGGATGCACCCAACTAGAACTGCTGGTATTTATATTGATAAGCAATATGTAGGTATGATTGGTATGATTGCTCATGCTGTAACATTTGCTGACAAGGCTTTGCGTGGTAGTGAACTTTACGGCTACGAAATCAACTTGGATACTATTATTCCAATGCTTACCAAGGGTATGACTGCGCAACCTGCTCCTAAGTTCCCAGCAATTGAACGTGATCTTTCACTTTTGACTGATAAGAATGTAACTAATCAAGAAGTTGAAAATGTAATTAAGTCTAATGCTGGTAAATACTTAGTTGATCTTAAGGTAATTGATGTCTATGAAGGTAATCATATTGATACTGGCAAGAAGAGTTTGGCTTACAGTTTAACTTTCTTGAATAGAAAAGATACCTTAACTGACAAGGTTGTTAATAATGCAATGGACAAGATCAGAGCAGGTCTTGAGAATGATCTTGACATTAAAATCCGTTAAAGGTTGACTTTAGTGGTGTAAACCAATATTATTGATCAGTGCAAAGTAAATTTAATTTCTGAGGAGTTAAAAAATATGCCTGAAAAATCTTATCCAATGACTGCTGAAGGTAAAGAAAAACTTCAAGCAGAATTAAAGAATTTAAAATTAGTTAAACGTCCAGAAGTAATCAAACGTATTAAAGTTGCTCGTTCATTTGGTGACTTATCAGAAAACTCTGAATACGATGCAGCTAAGGATGAACAAAGTCATGTAGAAGACAGAATTGCTCAAGTTGAAGACATGCTTAAGTATGCACAAGTTGTCGATGCTGACAGTGTTGATCCTAACGAAGTTTCAGTAGGTAAGACTGTTACCTATACTGAAGTTGGTACAGATGATCCAGAGACTTACACTATCGTAGGTAGTGATGAATCTGATCCATTGAATGGCAAGATTTCTAATGATTCACCAATTGCTCAAGCTTTGCTTGGTAAAAAGAAAGGTGAAACAGTATCAATTACCACTCCTGGTGGCAAATTTGACGTTGTAATTAACAAGGTTGAAGCTGAATAAATAAAAAGGAGGTAGGTAATCTATCTCCTTTTTTGCTTTAGAAAGGATTTTTTATGAGAAAAGTAGGTATTATCGGCTTAGGCCATGTTGGTGCAACTGTTGCTTACACTTTGTTTACTCATGGTATTGCAGATGAATTAGTGTTAATTGACAAGAATGAAAATAAGGCTGCTGCAGAATATAATGATCTGCATGATACCTTAGCTAGAAATAACTACTATGTTCGCGTCACCATGCAAGATTGGCATGAATTAAAAGATGCTGATATTATTGTTACCGCTTTTGGTGATATTGCAGCTAGCGTTAAGACAGGCGACCGTTTTGGTGAATTTGAACTTAATGCCAAGAATGCTAAAGAAGTTGGTGAAAAGATTAAAGAATCTGGCTTCAAAGGCGTAATCGTCAATATTTCTAATCCATGTGACGCTGTAAGTCAAATCTTGCAAGAGACTACTGGCTTGTCTAAGAATCAAGTATTAGGTACTGGTACTTTCTTGGATACCGCTAGAATGCAAAGAATTGTTGGCGAAAAGCTTGGTCAAGACCCACGTAATGTTGAAGGTTGGGTATTAGGCGAACATGGTTCTGCTCAATTTATTGCTTGGTCAACAGTACGCGTAAACAATAAGATTGCGATTCAATTGTTTAGTGAAGATGAACAAAGCAAGTTAAATAAAGAACCTAATAAGAATTCATTCGTAGTTGCAAGGGGCAAAGGTTATACTAGCTATGCTATCGCTACTTGTGCCACCAAATTGATTCAAGCCATCTTTGCTGATTCACGTTTGTATGCTCCTGTATCTGTTTATAATCCAGAATACAAGACTTACATTGGCTATCCGGCAATTATTGGCCGTGATGGGATTGAACAAGTCATAGAATTGAAATTGACTTCAAAGGAACGTGAACAACTTCAAGTTGCTGCTGATAAGATTAAGGAACACTTGAAGCAATTGAAGAATAAGTAAAGAATAAATACTTAAAAAGCCGAAATTTCTGAAAAAGAAGTTTCGGCCTTTTTTTACCTAAAAATAAGTGTAAAATTAAATAAAATTTAATTTTACATTTACAAGGAGGATTTTATGGCTTTTTATGATTTAGATTTTATTGAAAAGACTTTTATTCATTATGCTAAAGAAAATACTAGATCTTATGAAGACAAACATGATCAAGTTCCATCTTCTGCTGGTCAGATTAAGATGGGTAAAGAATTGACTAAGCAGCTTCAAGATATAGGGTTAGATGCTTATTACAATGATAAAACTGGTTTTGCCATCGGCCATTTGAAGAGCAATGTAAAAGATAACGTGACACCTATTGGCTTCTTCTCACATATTGACACGGCCGATTTTAATGCCGTAAATATTCGTCCACAAGTTCATCGCAACTACGATGGTAAAAGGGTCGTTTTAGATGAAAAAGAAAAGATATTTCTAGATCCAAAAGAATTTCCAGCTTTAGCAACTTGCAAGGGTGAAACTTTGATTACTTCTGATGGACATACCTTGTTGGGAACAGATGATAAAGCCGGTATTGTCGGAATACTGAGTATGCTTAAATATTTGACCGAACATCCTAAGATTGAACATGGAGATATTTATATCGGTTTTGGTCCTGATGAAGAAATTGGCTATGGTGGTCGCCGTTTTGATGCTAAAGATTTTCCTGGAGTAGAGTTGGCTTATACTTTGGAAAATGGACGGCCGGGTGATTTTGAATATGAAACTTTTAATGCTACTGAGGCACAGGTTCATATTCGTGGCACCGTAGTTCATCCTGGTGAAGCATACGGCTTAATGGTGAATGCTACGACTTTAATGAATGATTTCTTGGATCGATTGCCTAAAGATGAGGTTCCTGAAAAATCTAAGGATCATGATGGTTATTTCTTGGTACTTAGTACTGCAAGCACAGTTGACCACGCGGATATTAGCTTGATTATCCGCGACTTTGACTGGGATAAATTTACTGGCAAAGAAAAACTGATTAAAGATTTAGTTGCCGAAATGAATCAGAAATATGGTGATCGTTTTACATTAAAGATGAGACGCCAGTATGAGAACATCTATAACGTAATTAAGGATCAACCTTATGTCGTTAATTTAGCTTTGGATGCTTATAAAAAGTTAGGTATTAAGCCAAATGTACAAACTTTTAGAGGTGGTACGGATGGTAACTTTATCACTAAGAAGGGCATCCCTACACCTAATTTATTTAATGGTGGCGGTAATTATCACGGTCGCTATGAATATGCGACAGTTGAACAGATTGATAAATTAGCAGAGGTATTAACTGAAATCGTGGAAGAGCATCTTTATCAAACAAGAAATGGTCGCGATAATTCACCTTTGAAAAAATACTGGTAATTTGGAATGATGGAGAAAAAATGAAAAAGATAATTGCTAAGCCGGTAGGGATGTTTGAGCTGTTCTATGATTTAGTTTTTGTCTATGCAATTTCTAGAATTACAGCTATGATTCATCATCCTGTAAATGGCAGTATTTCTGTGGTTACTTATTTTCAGTTTTCGTTAGTGGTAATTGTCGTAATGCAAATATGGCTTTACCAATCACTTTACTTTAATCGTTATAGTCAGAATCGTTTCTTTGATATTAGTGGCCTGATCTTTAACATGTTTGTGGCAGCTTACCTGGCTAATAATATTAATACGAACTGGCGCATTACTTTTCATTACTTTAATCTAGCAATGATTGCCATGCTAGTAGACTTGATCATGCAATATTGGCTAGGTGTTGAGAAAAATGAAGATAATGATAACCATATCTTTATTTTAATTTTATGTGTGGAATTAGCATTAGTATTAACTGGGGTTTTAGTAGGATATAATTATGGCGTTAATCTGGCAGTATTTGGTTATCTCGTTGGCTTTTTGATGCCTCTAGCTTTTTATCATAAATTTAATGCCAAAAAGGTAAACTTCCCGCATTTGGTTGAGCGGGTTGGGTTGATCGTAATCATTGCTTTTGGTGAAGCAATTGTCAATCTAACAGGTTATTTTAATAATAAGACGCCTTTGATTTATGCAGCTTTACTGTTTTTGTCACTGACCATGATGTTTGCTAGCTATGTGCTTTTTTCGGAAAGAATTATTAATCATCATCAAATAAGCAAAGGTTTTGTATTAATGTATTCGCATGTTTTAATCATTGTCGCAATTTTGATGATGACGGCTGCAACGATTTACTTGAACTTAAAAGAAATAAATACTGCTTTTATATCTTTATTCTTAGTTTTTTCAATGGGTATGTATTATATAGCCCTTTTAATTAATGGGGTTTATAGTAAAAAGATCTGCAAATTTGATTTAAAAGATTTAGTTGTATGGTTAATAATTTTTGTAGTAGGAACAAGCAGTGTTTTTATCTGGCAAGTTGATACTTTAGCGATAATATTAATTCTATTTACTTGGAATTTGCTTTATCTGGTTTTACTTGCTATTAAAAGCAGAAATTAAAATAAAAAAGAGGAATCGACTTTTTCGATTCCTCTTTTTGTAACTATCAGAATTTATTTTAGCGATCTTCGTGGTTAGTGAAGTAACGGTAGTCCTTACTCTTGTCGAATAATACAGCACGTGCGTTTTCACCGTTTGAGATTGAGAAGATAACGTCAGGATATTGTTCCTTAACTTCATCTTCAACTAAACCTCTAAGCATTTCGTTATTAGCTAAAACTGAACCAGTTAAAGCAATCTTCATTGGCTTAGGATCTTCGTAACGGCCTAAACCGATTAAAATATCACGAGCTAATAAATGAGCTTGTTCTTTAATTACCTTAGTTGCGTCTTTATCGCCTTCATCAGCAAGCTTAGCAACGTGAACTGCCATACCAGCAACTTCTGGATTGGACATCTTGTAGAACTTGGCATTACATTCATCCATGTGTTCTACGTTGAATAATTTAGTGAACATATCAATTAATGAATTATGTTCACGCTTATCCCAGCTAAGTAAAGCTGATTGCATAGCTGAACGAGCAATAGCATAACCTGAACCTTCATCACCTAAGATGTTGCCGTAACCACCAACAGCAATTAAGTGACCGTCTTGTAAGCCGTTGTAAACAGAACCAGTACCAGCAATAACTAAAGCACCATCATCACCTTCAAGTCCAGCATAAAGAGCTAAAAGTGAGTCAGTAATTGCACGAGTAGGTAAGTTGTTGATTCTTGATGAAATAGTAGCAGCAACTTCTGGAGCATTACCAACAACTGAAAGTCCAGCAATACCTACAAGTACGCGCATGCAGTCGCCATCAATCTTGTCTAGTAATTCATTGATGGTATCAGAAATATTTTTGATTCCGCCTTCATAATCAGCGTTGATTTGACCTGGACCGCCTTCGGCACGACCGAGTTCTTTGCCATTTTCATCATATGCGATTGCAGTTGAGTGGGTACCGCCTGCATCGACACCAATTTGGTATTTAAGAGCCATATTTAAATCTTCTTTCTATATTAATTTATCCGAATGATAACGTATACATTTTATTACATTTTTGTATATTAGGTCTAGTATTATTTTCTTTGTTAGCGCTAACAGCTATTATTTTCTAATTTTTAAAATAAACCAAAAAGTAATAATACTGATAAGTATGCCAATTAAAAATACCCAAGGAATGTAAATTAATGTGATTCTATGTTTGCCTCTCGCCAATTTGAAATTCAAAAAAGTATTCATAAATAATGTCTTATTTTTATGTACTATTTTGTTGTTATCCAAGACAAGCCAGTTATTGTTATTAGGAATAGTAGAATTCATAGTCATGGCTTTTTTCGTAGTAAAACTATCTGACTTAAGAATTAATGCGGAGGTTTGTTTAAAAGAAGGTTGATTTTGCTTGAATACTGCAATTTGATGCTCAAGTTTGTTAGTATCCAAGCGCCAGAGATTAGCAGCGTTGAGATTTAAATCATTATTCTTAAGGGTGAATACAATCTGAATTCTTTGACCGCGTTGACGACTACCTAAGTTAATTAAACGGGTATTTTGATCACGCACGCTAACGTCAACGCTCGAACCGTTAATGGACATATCTACGGAATTGTCGTCAACATCACCAGGCAATTCTAGATAATATGAATCATTAGTTTGCGGTTTAAAATTAAAGATAATCCGACTTTCGTTTGAATTCTTTTTTCGACTGTATTGCATCCAGCCACCTTGCCAGCCTGATGCATTGATTTTTTTAGCATCAGGCCAAATGACGTTGTGAAATAAATTCTCTTTTAACCCAGTAACAGCTTCGAAAAATTTATTTTGATTGCTGGTAATATCTGTTGGATCTAATTTAATTCTTCTAGTCGAATTAGGTGAAAGAAATAGAAGAGGTAGAGCAGATTTATTCTTTAAAAGAATAAGCTGATTAAATCTTTTTTCAATTTGATAATCGCCGACGTCTATTCGCTGGTTTTGATTGTCGTATTTCATCTGCTTTTTTGATTTAAGAGGCGTGATATCGTTATTAGGCAGAATATAGTATTTTACGCCAAAAAGATCATCTGTAATAGGTGTTCCACCAAAGTTGGTGTATGAATTACTATTATTAACAAACCCTAAATTGTTTATCAAGTTAAGAACGCGTTGATCAGAGATCGAATTAAAGCTGCTGAGGCCGTAATAATTGGCTGTGAATGGATCATCGTCAGAACGATAAAAAGTCTTCTCAGTGCGGTATAAATAGCTATCATGGCTAGCTTCATATTGGGTTACTTGATTGGTGTTTTTAGCAAAATTCTGATAATCGTAATTTTTCTGATAAGCTAGGTTACCTAATGAAAGAACGAGATTAGTAATTAGTTCTAGTTCGATAACTAGGCAAAAGAATGGGGCAGAAAAATCGTTTCTATGAAAGATAAAGCCAATAAATAGAATACCTAATGCTAAAAAAGCAGCAGAAGAGATTTGAGCATCTTTGCTTAGAAACGCGAAAGACTTAGCATCTAAACAGATAAATAGTATGAGACCGACAGCTAGTGCAGCTAAAATGCCAATTTGCCATGGAGTGATCTGCTCTTTTTTATTTAAAATAGTAATGGAGAGATTTAAAGCGAAGAAAATTAATACAAAACTGAATCGACCTGGATACCAGACTGGAAATTGACCTAGGTGCCAGATTAAAACAAGAGGTGTCCAAAAGAGGGATGTAATTAGGAATATTAATAACGTGCCGTTAGCTAATTTATGTTGCCAATCTATTTTTTTACTTAAAAAATAAAGAATGGTGAGAAGCAAGAAAGGCAGAGTAATATAAATATTGGGCATTCCTTCCTGCATTTCATGAAAGTCATATGCACCATCAGCTAATTTTGCTAATTCTTTATAGGGAGTAAATTGAAATCCCAAAGACCAACTTGCAGATGATGCGGCTTTTCCTTGCAACATTTCTGCCGCAACTGGTATGAGCATAAAAGCATCTAAGAATGAACCTAGAATGCTCTTTTTAAAATATTGACCTAAAAGCAGCCAACGTTCTTTTTTGGTAATAAAGAATATTTTGGTCAACAAATAGAAGAAACCAAATGCTAAGGCCATGAATGCAGTATAAAAGTTGGTGAACCAGAGTGCGAAGGTAATTAATAATAAATGATCCTTTCGCTTAGCTAATAACTGATCAATTGCATCAATAAGTAAAGGTAAGAATAATACTGAATCAAGCCACATTAAGTTGAAGTGATTAGCAACAGTGTAGCCAGATAGGGCATAAGCTGCGCTAGCTGCTAAAGCGTAAAAGTTATTTTCAATCTTTTTTTGCCAGTAATAATAACTAGTTAAACCAGCTGTAGCAATTTTTAAAGCAATAATAAGTAAGATAGCTTCTGGTAAAAAATGCTGCGGAAGGAAAAATAAAATTAGGTTAAAAGGACTAAATAGATAATAGGCATCTGTTCCAAGCATTGAACCGCCTAAGCCATTGGAAAAGGAATATATCAATTTAAGAGGGTGAGTAAAGAGGTTTTGTCTAAAAAATGCTAAAAAATCAACATATTGTTGACCTAGGTCGACTGTTAAAACGCCATTTCTGGTATAGAAGAAGTAACTTAAAAAGATTAAGCCTGGTAAAATAAAACTAATTAAGTAAAGCACAGTTTCTTTATTTAAAGATAGTCTATGCATATTAAAAAATTTATTCATAATTAAAATTTAACTAAGCTCCATTCTCAATCGTAGAATTAATGTTCAGTTTTTGTTAAAATACATACAGTTTTAGTAAGGGACGATATACGTGGATTATTTTAGAAAAAATAGTGGGACTGGTTCAAATAAACAGTCCTCTACTCCAATTAGAATGAGAATCATTCTAGGTGTAATTCTAGTACTTTTTGCGATGCTTATTGGTCAATTGGCATATCTTCAATTGGTCTATGGCTCTCGTTTTAAGGCAGAAGTGCAACAGACTGATTCAACCGTTGTATCTAATCAAGTGCCTCGTGGGGTTATGTATGATGCAAAAGGACGCGTCTTGGTAGGCAATAAGGCTACGAATGCGATTACTTATACCAAGAGTGCTTCGACTACTACGAGTGATATTTATAAGATCTCAAATGCATTGAGTAATTATATTAAGATTACCGATGAAAAGCCGACAAAGCAAATGGTAGCTGATTACTATTTAGCAAATGAGGATAATAACACCAAAATAGAAAATGAATTGCCAAAATCAGCTAAAGTTGATGCAGGTGGTAATAAAAAGACAAATTCCGAGATTTATAAAGCAGAACTTGCTTACGTTGAAAAGATGAATCCGAAATTAAATGAAAAGCAAAAGACTGCCGCTTTAATCTTTAATAAGATTTCGGGAGCATATACTCTATCGACTATTTATCTTAAGAATAAGGGCTTAACTGATCGTGAAATTGCTCAAGTTGGTGAGCACTTATCAGAGTTGCCAGGTGTAGGTATTGGTACTGATTGGCAAAGATCGTATCCAAATGGTTCATCAATTCAAAGTATTATTGGTTCAGTTTCAACTGAAAAATCAGGATTACCTAGTGATAACTTGCAATATTACTTAAGAAATGGTTATTCAAGAAATGATCGTGTTGGTACTTCATATCTTGAAGAAGAATATGAACCACTTTTGAAAGGAACTAAGTCAACCAACAAGGTAACTACGAAGTCAAATGGCAATATTCAGCAAACAAAGTCTGTTTATAATGGTCAAGCTGGTGCCAGTCTGATGTTAACAATTGATGCGAAATATCAGAAACAAGTTCAAGCTGCTTTAAAGCGGGTTTATAGCTCAGCTATTTCAGCTGGCGCAGCTCGTTACTCTAATGGTGCGTATGCTGTAGCCATGAATCCTAAGACTGGTGCTTTGCTGGCAGTAGCTGGTATTAATAGAAATACTAATTCAGGTAAGACAACCGATAATGCATTGGGTGTAATCAACCAGTCCTTTGTTATGGGATCTGTTGTCAAGGGTGCTACAGTTTCTGGTGGTTTAATTAACAAAGTAATTACGCCAGTTAACAATACTTTACCTGATACGCCAATTTACTTACCTGGTTCGCCAGTTAAGAAATCTGTTTATCCAATTGGTACTTTCAGTTCTTTGGATGCAGAAACTGCATTGGAAGTTTCAAGTAACATTTACATGATGCACTTGGCAATGAATTGGGTCCATGCTAAATATGTACCTAAAACTTATATCCATATGCCAAAGGATTCATTTGATATCTTACGTAGAAACTTTGCTATGTTTGGCTTAGGCCAAAAGACCGGTGTTGATCTTCCGGGAGAAGTATCAGGTATCGAAGGTAAGTCCTTTAATGCTAAAGGCAATATTTTATCTGGTTCTGTACTTGACTTGGCTTATGGTAACTACGATGCATATACGCCAATTCAATTAGCACAATATGTTTCAACTATTGCTAATGGTGGTTATAGAATGCAGCCATATATTGTTCAGTCTGTTGGTAAAACCAGTAAAGATGGCAAGAAGATATATATCAATTACAACAAGAAGCCAAATGTTCAACAAGCAATTCCTTGGACACCTGATGAATTAAACATTGTTAGAGAAGGATTTTGGCGAGTAGTTCACGGTACTAACGGTTGGGGTACTGCTCACCCATTGAAGAATGTTAAGCCTTCAATTTCAGGTAAGACTGGTACTGCCCAAACTTTCTACTATGATCCAGAACATCCAAATAAGAAGCACAACATTGAATTAATTAATGCTACTTTCATTGGATATGCTCCATCTAAGAATCCAAAACTTGCGGTAGCAGTAGTCTTCCCAGGGCTTGATCCAGATAGCGAAGGGACCTACACTTTGCAGGTTGCTAAGGCTATGATCCAGGATTATTTTAAACTTCACTCAACAAAATAAAGATTAATACTGGTCAAATTGCTTGAAAAATGCTATTCTAGTACAGTCAGAATAAAAGTGTAGGTGGTGAAAAAAATGGCAGATAACATCATTTTGGAATGCACCGAATGTGGCGATAGAAGTTACTTATCTAAGAAGAACAAGCGTAAGCATCCGGAACGTTTATCTTTGAAGAAGTATTGCCCAGTTGAAAGACGAGTAACACTTCACCGTGAAACTAAGTAATAAATCAAAGTAGCAGGTTGTATGCCTGCTATTTTTTGTTTTTAGGCAAAAATATGCAAAAATCAGAATTAAGAAAAAAACAAACAGCAAAGTTAAAAGAATTTGCAAATACAAAAGAGAAAAAAACAGAAGACTCTATTTTATTAGAAAAATTATTAGAAACCGAATTGGTTAAAAATAGCCAAACAATTGGTATTACTGCATCTTTACCTTTTGAGGTAGATACATCCGAATTAACTGCGCGCTTGTGGGACGCTGGCAAAGAGGTTTACTTGGCAAAGGCTAGAAATGATCAAGCCCATACCTTGGATTTCTTGCATTATACTTATATGAGCAAACTGCAAAAGTCTAGTTTTGGTGTGGAAGAAATTGCTGATGCAGATGCAGCAGTAAAAAATGAACTTGATTTAGTGATTGTACCAGGATTGGCTTTTGCTCTAGATTCTCATGTTCGTTTAGGCTTTGGTGGCGGTTATTATGACCGCTTTTTAGCTAAACATAAGTGTCAAACCGTATCCCTTGTAAATACGCCAATGCAATTTGCTACTTCAGAATGGCCAATTGAAAAGACGGATATGCCAATTCAAACAATTGTGACAACTGACAAAATCTATTAGAATTAAACCAAGTAACAAAGTTAAGGGGATTAGTAGATGAATCGAAAAGTTAATCTTGCACAATCATTTGTAACTCTTGGAATTTTAATTGTTTTGTTGGTGGTCTTTTTAGTTGAAGTTTTCCTCGGTGGCTCAGAAAGTACTAACGTATTAATGAAAATGGGTGCCATGAATAATCTGGCAGTCGTGGCAGGACACCAGTGGTGGCGCTTGTTTACAGCACAGTTCCTTCATATTGGCGTAATGCACTTGGTTTCTAATGCTGTAATTATTTACTACATGGGGCAATATATCGAACCAATTATGGGTCATTATCGCTATTTAGCAACTTATTTGTTAGCGGGAATAGGTGGTAACCTATTTAGTTTGGCCTTCAGTGCTGATCGCGGCTTAAGTGCAGGAGCTTCAACTGCTTTATTTGGACTTTTTGGTGCCATGACAGCCATTGGCTTACGAAATATTCATAATCCAATGATTAGTTTTTTAGGACGGCAGGCTTTTGTTCTAGCAATTATTAATCTGGCTTTAGATATTTTTATTCCTGGTATTGATATTTGGGGTCATGTTGGTGGTTTAATCACTGGCTTTTTGCTAGCAATAGTTTTAGGTGATCGTGTAATGAAAAAATATGATCCTAAATGGCGCGTCTTAGCCGGTGCTGCTTTGATTTTTTATGTGGTATGGACTGTTAGAATAGGAATGGTTATTAATTTCTAATGAAAACTTTATACGATGTACAACAGCTTCTAGAAAAATATGGTATCTTAGTTCATGTTGGTAAACGCATCTGGGATATTGAATTAATGGCCCTTGAACTTGATAACATTAATCATGCAGGTTTAATTGATCAGCACGATTATATGGTGGCTAAACTGATTTTACGAAGAGAACATCGAATTGAAGAATTAAAAGAAAAAGAGAAAGAGCAGAAAAAGGATAGCAAGTAAATTAGTTTAGCGGTATCATTATATTTGTAAGTTTTTATGAAAGGGCAGATTAGATTTTATGTCGAGTTTTTTAATTGTCTTAGATACAGTTTTATTGGTTATTCTTTTAGTTATCGGTGGTATTTGGGCTTGGAATAAGATTCAAGCTAAATCTCTAGGTGGAGAATTGACCAATGAAGAATTTAAAGAGGGCATGCGCAAGGCACAAATTATTGATCTGCGTGAAAAAGAACCATTCAAGCGTAAGCATATTGATGGTGCACGTAGTTTGCCATATTCGATGCTTAAGTATCAATATAGCGAACTAAGAAGTGATTTGCCTGTTTATCTTTATTCAGACTCAAACACAATTACTTTAAGAGCTGCCCGTTTCTTGAAGAAGAAGGGCTTTGTTTCAATCCACTGGCTTAAGGGTGGTTTTGAGACCTGGGATGGCAGAACTAAGAAGTCTAAATATTAATTAAAAAGCCACATTTGGAGGATTTGTCCAAATGTGCTTTTTTCATGTAAAAATAATCTCTTGAAAAGATGGTTGATATGCAAAAAGTATTAGCGCTTGTGGGTCCCACAGCGATTGGAAAAACTGATTTAGCAATTTCACTGGCACAAAAACTAAATGGTGAGATTGTTTCTGGCGATTCGATGCAGATTTATCGTGAAGTTGAAGTGGGAACTGCCAAAGCAACAAAAGAAGAACAGGCGAAAGTCAAACATTATTTAGTTGATACGCGCTCTGTTTTTGATGAATATTCAGTCAAAGACTTTGTAGATGAAGCACAACAAGCAATTAAAGAAATTAGTGCTAAACATAAGATGCCTATTTTGGCAGGTGGAACTGGTTTTTATGTCAATGCTTTATTAAACAAGATGCAATTAGGTGAGAAAAAAGATGAGGATCGAGGTACCTCTCAAAAATGGGAAGAGTATCTGGCTCGTTATGGACCAGAAAAGTTATGGCAAGTATTGAATGAAAAGGATCCCGTAGCGGCTAAGAAAATACCGGTACCTAATTCACGTAGAACAATGCGCGCACTAACTGTAATTGATCGTACTGGTAGAAAGTTTTCGGAGCAGCAAAAAAAGATTGAGCCAAGATATGACTATTTAATTATTGGCTTAAATTCGGATAGACAGGAAATTTATCGTAGAATCAATTTACGAGTAGATAAAATGATGCAAAGAGGGATGCTCAAAGAAGCAAAATTCATCTATGATCATCGCATGAATGAGCATCAGATTTTACAAGCAATTGCTTATAAAGAATTTTTCCCTTATTTTGAAAAAACAGCTAGTTTAGATGATTGCGTTACGCAACTAAAGACTGCCTCAAGACGGTATGCTAAAAGACAATTGACTTATTTCAGAAATCAATTGCCAATTACTTGGTTTGATCCTTTAAATGATCCTAATTGTGAGCAGAAAATTATCACACGAATCGAGGAATGGAAAAATGAATAATTTACCAGAAAAATTACAAAAAATTGTTAAAGAAGTCGATCATCAAATTGCTCCTAAGTTAGAGGAGATTGAGGATCAGATCGTTTTTAACCAGGCCAAAGTGCTTGAAGCTTTTCAAGATAATGATGTTGCGGAAGCTGATTTAAATGGTGCTACAGGCTATGGTGATGATGATATGGGACGTGACAAATTAGATCGGATATATGCGCAGGTCTTTCAAACTGAGGATGCGTTAGTTCGTCCGCAATTTGTTTCAGGTACTCATACTTTATTTACTGCATTAAATGGCAATTTGAAGCATGGCGATACTTTAACTTATTTAACGGGGATGCCATATGATACTTTACAAAAAGTGATTGGCTTAACTGATGATAAACGTGGTACATTAGCTGAAAAAGGCGTTAAATTTTCTTATGTGCCACTAAATGATCAAAATGTGGTTGATTATGATGCTGCTGAAAAGATATTAAAACGTGATCATCCAAAGGTAGTAGCTATTCAACGTTCACGTGGTTATTCCACCAGAAAGACCTTTACAATTGACCAAATCAAAGAAATGATTGCTTTTGTTAAGAAGGTTAGCCCAGAAAGCATTGTATTTATTG
This sequence comes from Lactobacillus ultunensis DSM 16047, assembly GCF_001436305.1. GTDB lineage: Bacteria > Bacillota > Bacilli > Lactobacillales > Lactobacillaceae > Lactobacillus > Lactobacillus ultunensis. The sequence continues at coordinate 68,419 of NZ_AZFO01000001.1, forward strand.
ACAACTGCTATGGTGAATTTTCTGAAAAACATGAAGCAACTGAATATGGTGCAGATTTAATGGCTGGCTCTTTAATCAAAAATGCAGGCGGTGGTCTAGCCAAGACCGGTGGCTATATTGTGGGTAAAAAAGACTTAGTTGAGAATGCTAAATTAGCTTTAACAGCACCCGGTTGTACGGACGAAGGAGCAACCATTGGACACTTGCATGATTTCTATGAAGGCTTTTTCTTAGCACCTAATGTTACTGGCATGGCTGAAAAAGGAATGATTTTTGCCGCTGCCTTGTTTGCAAAAATGGGGATGAATGTTACTCCTGCATGGGATGAAAAGCGGAGCGACATTATTGAAACTATTATCTTTAATGATCCTGACAAGATGGTTAAATTTGTACAAGAAGTGCAAAAGAATTCACCAATTGACTCCTTCGTTACGCCTGAAGCAGTTCATATGGAGGGCTATGAGGATAAAATCATTATGGCTGCTGGGAACTTTGTTTCTGGATCAACTATTGAGTTTTCTGCAGATGGTCCGATTAGACCACCTTACGCTGTATATATGCAGGGCGGATTAACCTATGCACATGATAAAGTTGCTATTATTAATTCGGTTCGCGATACCTTTTTTAACAAAAAGTAAAGATTGAAAATTTCTACTAGACCAATTTGACTTTTTTTAATTGGTCTGCTATTGTATTAGACAGTTCTAGGAGATAGAAATAAATCATAGGACCATACCAATTTAATATTTTTTGTTTTTATAGGTGGATAATACTATGAGTAAACAATATACTGCAGAAGAAATTAAACAAGAAGTAGAAGACAAGGATGTTAGATTTTTACGTCTTTGCTTTACTGATATTAACGGTACTGAAAAAGCTGTTGAAGTACCAAAGAGTCAATTGGATAAGGTTTTAACCAATGATATTCGTTTTGACGGTTCTTCAATTGATGGTTTTGTACGTCTTGAAGAAAGTGACATGGTTTTATACCCAGACTTTTCAACCTGGTCAGTATTGCCATGGGGAGACGAACACGGTGGTAAAATTGGTCGTTTAATTTGCTCAGTTCACACAACTGATGGTAAGCCTTTTGCAGGTGATCCAAGAAACAATTTGAAACGCGTTATTGCACAAATGAAGGATGCTGGCTTTGACGCATTTGACATTGGTTTTGAAATGGAATTCCACCTCTTCAAGTTAGATGATGATGGTAACTGGACTACTGAAGTTCCAGATCATGCTTCATACTTTGATATGACTTCAGATGATGAAGGTGCACGTTGCCGTCGTGATATCGTTGAAACTTTGGAAAGCATTGGCTTTGAAGTTGAAGCTGCTCACCACGAAGTTGGTGATGGTCAACAAGAAATCGACTTTAGATTTGATAATGCTTTAGCAACTGCTGACAGATGTCAAACTTTCAAGATGGTTGCACGTCACATTGCCAGAAAGCACGGCTTGTTTGCTACATTTATGGCTAAGCCAGTTGAGGGTCAAGCTGGTAACGGGATGCACAACAACATGTCACTCTTTAAGGGTAAGCAAAATGTATTCTATGACAAAGATGGCGAATTCCACCTTTCAGATACAGCACTTTACTTCTTGAATGGTATTTTGGAACACGCTCGTGCAATTACTGCTATTGGTAACCCAACTGTTAACTCATACAAGCGTTTGATTCCAGGCTTTGAGGCTCCTGTATACATTGCATGGGCTGCTAAGAACCGTTCACCACTTGTTCGTATCCCAAGTGCCGGTGAAATTAATACTCGTTTGGAAATGCGTTCAGCTGATCCAACTGCTAACCCATACTTATTGTTAGCTGCATGTTTAACTGCTGGTTTGAATGGTATTAAGGAACACAAGATGCCAATGAAGCCAGTCGAAGAAAACATCTTTGAAATGACTGAAGAAGAAAGAGCTAAGGCAGGCATTAAGCCACTTCCTACTACTCTTCACAATGCTATTAAGGCATTTAAGGCTGATGATTTGATTAAGAGTGCATTAGGTGAACACTTAACTCATAGCTTTATTGAATCTAAGCAATTGGAATGGTCTAAGTACTCACAATCAGTTTCTGATTGGGAACGTAAACGTTACATGAACTGGTAATTAGATTAAGATAGATCTCATGGCAAAAGCCATGAGGTCTTTTTTTATGTCATTATAAATTTTTGATATTAAAACTTTAATAAATCTAAAAGAATTCGCACTGCAAAAGAGTAAGAATTGCTATATAATAATAAAAAATACTAGTGATAGTATCCCTAAGAGACTTTTAGGGATATTTTTATGTTGTATCGTAAGCTGGAGCATTTGAATGAGTAGAAAATTATTAGCAATAATCTTTGTATCAGTTGCGGCATTAGGTTTAAGTGCTTGCAATCAAAAGTCTTATCTCAAACACAATAGAATAAGTAATGCTCAGAGCCAAATGTCTCAAAAACTAGCTATTAATAAACTCTCGGATTCTGAAAAGGCAAGTGCAATTACTATTTATGCAGCTATGAGATATAAAAAAGCATGGCAAAATGTTTATCATCGTGCTATTAGCAATAGATTACTTGTAGCGACAAAAAATCAAACTGGTTTTAAAAATGTTAAAGGTAAGCAATATATCTATCAAGTTAGCGGTAATAGTAAAGAATCAACAACTTTTTATACGATAGATGATTAAAGAGTTGATTTTTATAATGATAAAAAGCTTGGGAGTGCAAATTTAGATGAGATTATTTCTTATTTAAATAAGAAAGATAAAAGTACAGCTGTCAAAAAATTAGCAGTTAATACTACTGTAGGGGCTTCGATTACTTCTGATAAATATGGCGTTAAGGGTGATAATGGATTAGCAAATGTTCCTAAGAAACTACAAGGCACTTGGTATACCCGGAAAGGCAAAAAGTTAGTCATTACAGCTCATACAATCGATGGTGAAGAAATTCATAAAATAGCTGATTCAGGTATTGCAGCAGAAAGATTTGATCAGACTGATAAATGGGCAAGAGCAAGAATAGAAAATATTAATGGAATAGACTGCTACCACGTTCAGAGTTTGAATGCTCAGAATTTTGGCTTGCTATATTCTGTTCAAAAGAAGGGAAAAGACATTGCTGTAGTCACTTATAGTGTAGATACAGGTGATTATATAAACTCTTATTGGAAATCAGTTGAATTAGCTAAGGTTTATGAAGATGCCGATTTTGCTAGTTTGAAGTAATTTGTAAATTTCCTATAATTTAGCTATAAAAATTTGGCTTAGATACTTTTTTATAATATTATTATGAAAAAGAGATAGTATTTTAAAGAAAAGGGGAATCCTTTTGAAACGTAAATTAACTGTACTTATTGCTGTTTCTGCCGCTTTGACCTTAGCAGGATGTAGTCAAAGCACGCAGGGAGGAACTAAGTCACAACAATCACAATCTAAAACTAGTCAAGTTTCAAAGAAGAGTTCAAGTGCTAAACCTTCTGCAAAGACTAGTTCTCAAAAAGATACAACTAAACTTTCCGCAAATGACATGGACTATAAGACTACAGCTAGTGCAATTGCTGTCTATGCTGCTCAAAAATATGGAGATACCTGGGAGATTGCTGTTAATGCGGCTAAGCAAAACAATTTAAGTGTTGCTTTCAGAAGTAAGGCAGATACAGATATTTCTTCAGACAATAGTGGTTACGTTTATGAAGTTAGCGGTACGGGCAAGAGTAGTAATGCTCGCTACATGCTAGGTGGCGGAGATGGTGCTGATAAGCAAGTCACCATTTTCGTAAAACAACGTGATCTTGGAACTGTTAGCTTAGGTAATATTGTTAGCTACTTAAATAGTAAGAATGCTGGCGATACTGTTAAAAGCTTGGCCAAGAATACGCAGTTGAACGTTAAATTAGCTGGAGATGAAGATGAGCGCAAGACCTCACCAGTTCAACACACCAATTCAGCTAGTGTAATTCCGTCAACTCTTCAAGGTACTTGGTATACTGCTGATACTGGTAATGGCAATATTGATACTTTAACTGTAACGGATAACAAGATTAATGATGAAGCTGGCTTTAGCATGGATGTTAAGAAGAAAGGCTCTAGTTCTTCCGGTACTAATTCCGGCTATATGAAGCAAGCTACTATTAATGGTATTAATTTCTACAGTTTTACTAATATGGGACAAGAACCTGGTCAGGGCAGCACATACTTAGCACCACATACCGAAAATGGTCAAAGCGTAATCGTTTCTGCGAATTCAAATGGTCGTACTAATGCTGTTTACTGGAAGAGTAAGGCATTAGCTAAACAAAATTCTAATAAACAATTTAGTGATTTGAAATATTAAAATTGAATTTGATTAAGTAAAAAAGGTGTCAATTTTCGATGCCTTTTTTTCATGCAATTCACCTTTTCTGTCAATGAATTCGTTTACATAAAACTTTTACTTACGAAGAAAAAATATTTTTGGTAAAGTAATCAACGTTGTATGAAAAGGGGGATATTTAATTAATGGAAAAAACTCAAGTTGGAATGAAAGCTCGTGTTGACGTTAAACGTCCATGGCTTGCCATTTTCCCATTAATGTTAGGATCATTTGTAGGGATGTTTAGTGAAACTTCACTGAATATTGCCTTACCACAATTGATGAAGGCTCTTCAAGTTGGTCAGTCTTCAATTCAATGGCTGGTTACTGGTTATATGTTGGTAATCGGGATAGTCCTGCCACTTTCAAGTTTATTGACCAAGTGGTTTACGACCAAAAAATTAGTTTTATTTGGCTTAGCTGCCTTTATTATTGGTTCACTTATTTCTGGATTTGGCGTAAGTTTTCCAATGGTATTAATAGGTAGAATGATTCAGGGTATAGGTACTGGAATTATTTTACCTTTAATGTTCACTATTGCGATGCTGATTTTCCCACCTAATAAGTTGGGTACCGTAAATGGTGTTCTTGCCTTAGTTATCATGTTTGCACCAGCGATTGGGCCAACCTTGACTGGTTTGATTTTAGCTGCAGGTACTTGGCGTGACATCTTCTTTACTTTTGTTGTATTTCTAGTAATCGCGTTTGTAGTTGGTCTATTCAGCTTAGCCAATGTTAGTCAAATCACCAAGCCAAAGATTGATTTTATCTCAATTATTTTATCTGTCTTTGCTTTCTCAGGACTAATTGCTGGGGCCAGTTTTGCTAGTGAAATGGGCTGGCTCTCAGTACCAGTCTTGGCGTGCTTGATTGTAGGTGTCATCGCTTTAGTATTCTACGTTAAACGTCAACTTAAGCTTAATGTACCTGTTTTGAACATGCGTGTTTTCAGACACCACAACTTTACTTTAGGCGCAATTTTAGTCATGGTCGACTTTGGCATCATTCTATCAGCAATGTACCTCTTGCCACAGTACTTGCAAAATGGTTTGCTGGTAGCTGTTGCCTTAACCGGTATTATTATGTTGCCAGGTGGGATTATCAATGCCATTACTTCCGCATTAGCAGGGAGAATGTATGATAGTTTTGGTTCTAAGTGGCCTGCCAGAATCGGTTTTGCCGTTGCCTTCATTGGTGCCTTAATGCTTAGTTTGGTAACTACTCATAGTGCTATCTGGTATGTCATCTTAGCCCATATCATTTTGATGATTGGTGCACCACTTGCTATGTCACCTTCACAAACTTCAGCTTTGAACTCTCTTAAGGGACTGGAATCAGCCGATGGTTCTGCAATTTTAAATACCATGCAACAGATTGTAGGTGCCTTGGCTACGGCTCTTGCTACTAGTTTCTTAACAAATGGGAAGAAATGCAATTAGCGGTTCTGAAGCTTTAAGATTTACCAATGGTGTTCATTATGGAATGTACTTCACCATTGCTTTAACAGTTATTGGATTTATTGTTGCCTTATTTGTTAAAGATGATGGTAAGTATACTGATTAATTAACTTAAAAGATAAAAATAAATGTCCATAATATACGTCATGACGATTTACTGTGACGTGTTTTATGGACATTTTTTGCTTATTTAGTTCTAGAGTTTTCCTTGAGATAGTTCGAATAATTAAATTATTAGTATCAAGATAAGTATAATAAAGATATAGTCACAAATAATTAATTAAATTAGCTCATCAATATGCTTTTGATAGCCTATTGATGAGCTTTTTTGTTTTAATTAATTATATTATGACTACATATGATATAATAATATTAAAGGAGGTGAGCAGATGAAAGCTGGAGAAGTTATGAAATTGCTTCAGATTAGTCGCTCGACTTTGAAGAGGTATCGTGAAAAAGGCATCTTGAAGGCTGAACCTAAAGAAACCGGTCAATATGATTTTGACGATGATTCGGTTTGGCTGCTAAAAAACAAAAATATGCCACGACAGACCGTTCTTTATGGCCGGGTTTCTACCTACAAGCAGAAAACGGATTTAGCCGATCAAATGAAAGAACTAAAGGAATATGCGCAAGCTAAAGGCTATCAGGTAAGCAATTCTTACAGCGACATTGCTAGCGGTATTTCTTTTGAAAACCGCAAAAGCTTTTTTAAAATGCTGGATTTGATTCTTGCTGGCAAGGTCAAGCGAGTAGTGATAACCCATCGGGATCGTTTAAGCCGGGTCGGCTTTGAGCTGTTTGAGTATTTATTTAAGAACTACCACACAGAAATTGAAATTATTTCTGATGAAATGAATCCTAAAACGGACGAACAAGAATTGTTTGAAGAGATAATCAGTCTGCTTCACTGTTTTTCGATGCGAGAATATTCGCATCGGCGAGCTGAACGCAAATTAATTGAAGCAACGCTTAACCGGAAAGGAGGCACGAAGATTGAAAAGCAATAAATCTATTCCTAGAAATGCCTTTCAGTATGAATATCTAGCCAGCGAGTATTTTATTGCAGCCAGTCCGTTGCTGGATCAATGCAGCCATAAAGCACATGATCTGTACAATCGAGCTTTGTATGACTTGCGCCAGGGCTTTTTTAAGAGAAAATACGTTAAAGGCTATAGTCAACTAGATCGGCTCTTCAAAGAAAGATATGCTAAAAAAGAATCCCTGCTTTACCATGACCTGCTTTATGTGCAATCCGCTCAACAGACTTTAAAAGAAGTCAATACCGTCTGGTCGGCATGGCTCAAGGCCCTAAAAGCATATCAAAAGAATCCGGCAAAGTTTACTGGCCGTCCTCGGATTCCTAAATATTTACGCCAAAAGCAAAGGCATATTTTCTTTGTGACCAATCAGAATGCCAGGCTTAAAGGCAATTATCTGATCATTCCTAAGTTGCAGGTGAAAGTAAAGCTTGACCCTAAAATTAAAAAAATACAGCGAGTAGCCTTTAAACCGACTTATGGCGGTTATCGTCTGATCGTGCAGTACAAAACGAATAAAGAAATCAGCTATTTGCCAGACAACGGCAGATATATAGGGATCGATCCTGGAGTCGATAATGCCTTTGCTTGTGCTGGCAATACCGGAGCCTGTCCTTTATTAATCAATGGGCGCAGCCTCAAATCAGTTAATCAGTACTACAATAAGGAGCGCTCTCGATTGAAAAGCTTGCAGGCCAAATATCATCAGCTAGAAAGCACCGTTCAGACAAAGCAAGGAGCTAAGCCGGTTTATCAAGAAACCAAGGCCATGCAGCGATTGACTGCCTGGCGCAATGCCAAGATTAGGCAATTCGCCCACAAAGCATCCAAGCGTATCGTAGACTATGCGCTAAGCTGTGAAGCTAATACGATTGTCATTGGCAATAATAAATCTTGGAAACGCTCGTCTGACATGGGTAAAAGAAGCAATCAGAATTTTATCGGCATTCCGCACAAAACGATGCTTGACCTGATTCAGTATAAAGCCAACCTGCAAGGGATCACGGTTATCAGAACCAACGAAGCCTACACTAGTCAAACCAGTGCTTTGGACCACGAAAAGCCTTGTGGGGAGAATGGCAACCGGAGTCGCCAAAAGCAAGGCAAAACCCCGATCAATCGGCGTATTCATCGTGGCCTGTTTAAAGCAAATGATGGCCGCTTGATAAATGCGGATGTCAATGGGGCTTTGCAAATCATTAAAAAAGCATTCTCTAAGTTTTCATTTGATAAAGGGATAGCGGGCGTAGTGTTGCGTCCTGTTAAATGGACTCCTCTCATTTGAGAAGTCGCTTAACAAAGAAAATAGTTGGTTTGTGAGTAATCTGCTGGTTGAAATGGATAGAAAGTTGTCCTTCCAGTTTCGCTTGGTTCTAACTAGGCGGAGTGTTAAAAAGGTTTTCCGTGAATATTGGCAGAAGAAAGCAGGCATTCTTGGCTCAAAGATAGTCAAATGCACTTATTTGACCTAATTGAGTCAATATTTTCTAACATAGATTACGAGGTGCGAAAATGAAAATTAATAAGAAGATTATCTTAATTTCTGCAGCAACGTTAATGACTCTTAGCCCTGTAGCTGTAATTAGCAATAATCAATCGTTAACTGTCCAAGCTGCTAAAAAGACAAGCAAGAAGACGATTACTACCGATCCGGTAGACTATACCGACCGCTATGATGGTCATGGCAAACTGCTTAATAGTCTAATTAAACCTAATACTACTTTGCCACGGTTAAGTGGACTGCTCACTATTAAAGGTAAAAAGTATTATCGTGTAGGCAAAAATGTCTACATTAGATCCAACGCAGTGGCCAAACTGGATAATAAGAATACTTTAATGCTGGATTATAACTCTTATGTTTATAACAATAAAGGTAAGCGGGTTAGAGTATCAACTTTAAAGAAGAATACACCAGTACGTTTTTATGGAACTAAAACCATTAAGGGCGTGAAGTATTATCGAGTTGGCACGAATCGCTATATCAAGGCTGCCAATGTCAGAGCGGTCAATGGCAAAATTCAATATGTTGATGAAACTTATGTAACTATTAAACGAGATGGCGTAGTTAGTTATACTAAGGATGGTCAAACCAATGATACCAAGTATAAAAAAGGACAAAAGATTGAAGTAGATCAATATCTTTATACGCCTGCCAGTGGTACCGATGATTTTGCTGCTTTCAATGATGATTCTGCTGTTCCCTTTTATAGAATTAAGGGTAAGACCGATGCCTACTTATCATATCTAGATGTTACTCCCCGTAAGCCGATGAAAGTCGCCGATTATAATCTGCAGCATTATACTTATGCAGAGTACACGCAACCAGCAGATATGCCAATTTATACCATTAATGGCACTCCATCTGCTGTAGTTGTTCCGCATGCAGCAACCAATATTGAACGGCAAGTTGAAGTGGACCGCTTAATGTATATTTGGGTTCCTAGTGATCAAAAGGCAGAGCTTTTCTATCACCTTAGCAGCCAATATGTAATGACGCCGGAAGGAGAGTCTTACAGGCTTGGCGATGTTAAAAAATATGTTGGTAACGGTTTTGTTAAGCAAAGCGATGTCAAGATAACTGGTGTTAAATTAGATCCAGTAAATACTGCCCAAGAAGCTGAGCAGGATAGCAAGGTAGCTACAGCTAATGATAAAAGTGTTTTACAAGCTGAAATTGATAAGAGCACAAGCATTAAGAAGAGTGATGCTTACCGTTTGACTAAACGTGCTAATAGGGATGCCTATAATAATGAATTGAAATCAGCACAAGAAGTATTAAACTCTAAAGATTCGACTATTGCCGCAGTTAAGCTAGCTGTTTGGAGCCTAGGACAAAGAGCTAAGGGTTTGGATGGTAAAAAGGTTCTTGTCAAGGATATCAAGCACTTGACCAAGGCAGAAGCATCTAAAATTTATAGTGTAGCTTATAACACTAATGATATTCATACGCCGCAATATAATTATGTCATTTTTCTCAATTTCAGCGACCATTATCGTAAGTTGACTTTGACGACGAAACATTATAGCAAACCTATTCAGGATCCGAAGTATTTAGTTGGTACAACTACTAAGGAATTAAATATTGCTGACTATGCAACTGAAAAGTAGAAGCAAATAAGAGGCAAAAACGAGAAAGCTCAGTTTGAACTTTCTCGTTTTTTTAGGATTCATTTATTATTTTTGTTTTGATTTAAAAGGGGAAAAGTAAAATTTAGTTGTCCAGAGTCTTCGTAGTTTCTGGATCAAAGAAGTGTGCCTTGTTCATTTCAAAGCCCATTTTGACTTCAGCGCCAGGTTTAGTGAAGTCACGAGCATCAACCTTAGAAACTAAGTCAGTGTTTCCAACCTTACAATAAAGTTGAGTTTCAGCACCCAAAAGCTCAGAAACAACAACTTTTGCCTTTACTACTTGTTCTGGGAAGCTTTCAAGGAAGACTTCTTCAGTGTGAACATCCTCTGGACGGATACCAAAGACTAATTCTTTACCTTCATAACCTTTGTCTCTTAAGATCTTAAGCTTACCTTCTGGAACAGGAATTTCAAAATCATGGTGATCTTTATCAATAATTTTGCCATCTTTTAGAATTACATGGAAGAAGTTCATAGCAGGAGAGCCAATGAAGCCGGCTACGAAGATATTAGCAGGCTTGTTGTAAACTTCCATTGGCGTACCAACTTGTTGTTGAACACCATCTTTGATGACAACGATTCTATCAGCCAAAGTCATAGCTTCTGTTTGGTCGTGAGTTACATAGATAGTAGTGGTTTTCAGTTGTTGGTGCAATTTAGCAATTTCAGCACGCATGGTGACACGTAACTTCGCATCCAAGTTTGATAAAGGTTCGTCCATTAGGAAGATAGGAGCATCCCGCACAATAGCACGACCCAAAGCAACACGCTGACGTTGACCACCTGAAAGGGCAGCAGGCTTACGCTTTAAATATGGTTTTAATCCTAAAATTTCAGCGGCTCTTTGTACCTTTTTATCAATTACATCTTTTGGTGTATGACGCAGTTTCAAACCAAAGGCCATGTTGTCATATACAGTCATTTGAGGATACAAAGCATAGTTCTGGAAAACCATGGCAATATCACGGTTCTTAGGAGCAACATCGTTCATTACCTTGCCACCGATCTTTAATGTACCCTTAGTAATATCTTCCAGTCCGGCAATCATTCTCAAAGTGGTTGATTTACCACAGCCTGAAGGACCAACAAAAACGATAAATTCTTGGTCATCAATATGTAAGTTAAAGTCACTTACAGAATACTTATCGTTGCCCTTGTACATCTTGTAAACATGATCTAAATCTACTTTAACCATTTTCTATTTCTCCAATCTTATTATTCATTAATTGCTTTTAATTCAAAAATCTTAGTATCAAAGTCTGCTTTAGGTTGAGACCAATATTGATCTTCACGCCCTCTATAGTCTTCAGTTAGTGGTAAACCAATATTCATTAGTTCATCACCATAAAGTTTGCGATGACCATTGATTTCATATAATTGATCAGGATCAAGACCAGCAAGCTTTACATGATAATAACCGTGGTTAGGTTCACTTAAACCATAGAAGTAGCAAACTACTGCATGTTGCTTATCTTTAGAGTTAACTTCCCAAGCACCATGTTGCGGATTGCTTGGCTCTAGGCGATAGAAATCGCCTTTGAAAATTAAGTCATGGAAGTGATGGAATTGTTCCGTTCCCTTCTTAAGCTCTTCTTTTTCTTCTTTAGTCAACTTGGTTAAGTCAAATTCATAACCATAAGTACCGAACATTGCGATGTTAACCCGTGAATGTAATGGGGTAACGCGTCCTGTTTGGTGGTTAGGCACAATTGACACATGTGCTCCCATAACTGCAGGTGGGTATACATAAGATGTGCCAGTTTGAATCTGCCAACGTTCATAAGCATCGGTATCATCACTGGTCCAGGCTTGAGGTGCGTAGTAGAACATTGCTAAATCGTATCGACCACCACCGCCAGCACAAGATTCGAATAAAATATTCGGATACTTTTCAGTAAGCATTTGGTATAAACGGTAAACACCCATAATGTAACGGTGGAAGACTTCGCCTTGTTCTTCTTTAGGCAAATAATTTGAATAAGGTTCAGTAATATTTCTATTCATATCCCACTTAATGTAATCAGGATGAATTTGGTCAATAATTTTACTGATCTTTTTGAATAAGAAGGTTACCGCAGCTGGGTTGGCAAAGTCGACTAGATATTGGTTACGACCTTGAGAAAGATGCTTTTTATTATTTCCAAGTAGCCAACTTACATGTTCCTTATAAAGGTTAGTATCCATTGATAAAGCTTCAGGTTCAAACCATAGTCCGAATTTCATATCCAGATCATGAATCTTGTTAACTAAATGATCCAAGCCTTTAGGCAATTTCTTTTTGTCAACTTCTCAGTCACCCATAGAACCTGTATCGCTCATACGATGGCCGAACCAACCATCGTCTAAGACAAATAAGTCACAGCCGATATCTTTAGCTTCTTTGGCTAATTTGACTAATTTTTGTTCATTAAAATCATAGTAGGTGGCTTCCCAATTGTTAATGAGAACTGGACGAGCAGATTTTTGCCAACGTTTTTCAATAATATGATTTCTAATTAAGTCATGATAATTATGACTTAATCCGTTGAAGCCATGACTAGAGAAGCTTAAGACTGCTTGTGGAGTTACAAAATTGGACATTGGTTCAAGAACCCAGTCGAAGTCGGCATCACTAATACCGGTCATTACTCTGGTTACTCCGTAGGTGTTAACATCTACAGTTTCTTGGTGATTACCAGAGTACATCAAAGTCAATCCAATGACATTGCCTTTGTTTTGAGTAGTATTTTTGTCAGCTAAAGCAATAAATGGGTCATGAATATGTCCAGTTGCTCCACGAACTGAGCCGATTTCTTGAATACCGGGGCGAAGTGGAGTGCGGTTAACATGCCGTTCACGCGCCCAGGCACCATTTAAAGTGATCAAATCATAATTAGTGGTTGGCAAATCAAAGCTAGCACTTTTAGCAGCTAACAAGTCGTAGCTGTTTCTACCAGGATTAAAGAATTCAGCGTTTCTAACGATGATGTCAATATCTGGAAAAATAGTGTAGTTAAGTTTTAATTCTAGATCACTATATTGGTCTTTAAGTAAGATTACTAACGTTTCAGCGTCATCTGCATAACGTACATGAGGCATATCTTTGTAATAAGGTGCACCATTTAAGACTTGATAACTGTCAAATTGAAAATTGCTAATTTTATCACCGTCGTTGTATTTAATTTCAAAAGCAGGTTTTCTAAAATCAGTTGTGCCATAAGTTGGATATTCTTGTCTTCTATGTTCTAGGGATGCAATACCTGTTTTAGGGAATAATTGACAGCCAGAACCTGGTTCATATTCATCCAAATTATGAAGATCTTTACGTACATGAACGGCTTTGCCAAAGTAAACAGATTCTAGCTGTTTGATTTGGGGCATTACTCGCAAAATGTAGGAGATATGACCATTAGTTAAATGGAACTCCAGTTTATCTTGATTGATGTAAATTAATTTATTCAATGAAAAAACTCCTTGTTTCATCGCCCAGGTGAGGGAGATATTCATGACCGTATTCAGGTTCAACATAAAGTTGTTTCTTAGATTTGATCCTGTTATATGCGGCCATTTGTGTTTCTGGTGGAACCAGTTCATCACTGCCACCAATCTCCCATAAAACTTGGGCTTTAATATTTTCTGCTAGATATTTAATATCAATGTAATCCAAAAGATTGAAGAAATCAGTTTCGTTCTTATGAAGAGGATCACGATATTTAAACCAGTAGCTCAATTCACTAAATGCTGTATTTGGTCCATACTGATATGCCTTTCTATAATCTGATAGAAAAGGATAAGCAACTTGTACTTTATAAATTTCTGGTACAAGACCAGCACAGGCAATTGAAAGACCACCGCCTTGAGAAGCTCCTTGAGCGAAGATCTTCTTCTCATCAACGTGTTCCATTGACATAAGAATGTGAGCTGCTTGATAGGTATCAAGAAATACTCGATAGTAGTAAAGCTTTTCTGGATTCCATTCTTCGACACCGCGAATGATCAGGCCATTTAGAATATCGCCTTTAACTGGAACGTTATCTTCTGACAGACCACCTTGACCTCGGCAGTCAAGTGCTAATGAAACAAAGCCTTCAGCTGCCCAGCCAACTTTATCTTGAAAATCCCCGCTGTCGCAGTGATAACCATGGAAAAGCAATACACCGGGATGTTTTCCTTCTATATGTTTAGGTAGAACTAATTGAGCATGGACACGTGCACCACTAATTCCAATAAAGTATAGATGGTAAAAATCAGCAACATGAGAAGGAAGATCTACTTTTTTTAATTGATAGGAAGTTCCTAAAGCATCTACTGCCTTTTTTCCTTTGTTCCATACTTGATCAAAATCGGTAGGCTTAGTTCCTAAACCAATATATGATTTAAAATTGTTTACGTTTACCAAAACAAGCCTCCGTGTATGTAAACATAAGTAGTTTATTTACTTAATTTGTATTCGCTTACAAGGCTAATATATTGCTATATAAGTAGTCTTGTCAAGAAATAATTGAAATAATTCGTATGTAAACGTTTTATGTTTACAAGGATTTTGAAAATTAAAATTCAAGTGCTATATTGAAACCGTAATCAATTTGAAAGCGCTTTTAGAAGCGCGGAGAGAATATTTTTTAGAATCGAGGATTTTGATATGGAGAAGGGTAAGTTTAAAGCAGTGCTTAAATGTGCTGCTGGATTAGCAGCAATCACTGCTTTAGCTGTTGGATTAACCGGTTGTGGTAAATCCAAGAAAGAAACTATCACTTTTATCAATCAAAGAACTGACTTGAAGCAAGACGGTACTTGGGATAAATATATTAAGGAATTCCAAAAGAGTCACCCAGATATTCAAGTTAAGGTCCAAGCATTGAATGACTATGCTACAAACATGAAGACACGTATGAACTCAAGTAATTATGGTGATGTCTTTATGTTGCCAGATTCAGTCAATGCTAAAGACTATTCACACTTTGTAGAACCTCTTGGCAAGGTTAACAAATTAGATAAGAAGTATTACGGTATTACAGCTAAGCAATACAATGGTACTGTTTATGGTATTCCTTCAATGATTAATGCCAACGGTATTATTGTTAATAAAGAAGTCTTCAAGAAGGCAGGTTATAACTCAATTCCTAAGACCCCTAAGTCATTTATTGCAGCACTTAAGGCGATTAAATCCAAGGAAAAGGGCGTAACTCCTTTATACACTAACTATCACTCAGGTTTTGCTCTTAGCAACTGGGATAACCAAACAGTTGGTGTAACTGGTGATCCTAACTACTTAAACGAAATGATGAAGATGAAGAATCCATTTGCTCCAGGTAAACCAATGAACACCATTTACAATGTTCTTTACACTGCATGTAAGGATAAGCTTGTTGAAGGCGACCCAACTACTTCTGACTGGGAACAATCAAAGCAAGACATGGCTGATAACAAGATTGGTGTAATGGTCTTGGGTTCATGGGCTTTGGAACAAATCCAAGCTAAGAGTAAGGCTGCTAAGAAGAACATTGTTTACTCAGCCTTCCCAATGACTGCAAAGAACGGCAAACAATATGTTTCAATTGGTGCTGACTATTCATTAGCTGTTTCAAAGCACAGCAAGAATAAGAAAGCTGCTAAGGAATTCGTAGATTGGTTCGTAAACAAGTCAAGCTATGCAAGAGACAATGGTGCTATTCCAACTTTGAAGAGTGCTAAGTGGCCAGTAGCTATGCAATCATTGAAGAACGCCGGTGTTGGTATTTTACAAAATACTCCAGCTCCTAAAGGTGAAGAAGATTTGCTTCAAAGAGTTAATAACGATGCCGAAATCGGATTCCAAACTACTGAAGATTACAAGCAAAAGATCGTTGACGCTGGTGTAGGTAACAACAAAGAAAGTTTCGCATCTATCATGAATGAAATGAATAGAAAGTGGAACAAGGCTGTCGACAAGGACGTTAAGTAATTAATGTTTAGAAATGCTGGAATCTTCAGATAGATCCCAGCATTTTAGTTAGGAGAATTTTTATGCAGAACGCAATAGAAAAATTCAAAACGAATTATCGCCTGCAAAGAAAAATTATTGTAGTTCTCTTCACTATTGTTCCAGTTGCACTGCTTCTAGTATTCTCATATTTACCTTTGGTAAAGATGATTCAATACAGTTTTACAAATTGGGATGGAATTAGTGCTCATAGTAAATTTGTAGGTCTTCAAAACTACAAGACGGTTTTGACTAATCCACAATATATTCAAGTGTTTAAAGTAAGTTTGTACTACTTTGCCGTTGCTATTTTGCAATTAGCTGTAGCGATGCTCCTTGCCGTAGTACTTTCTTATAAAGTTAAGTTTCCTAATCTTTGGAAGGGATTGGTTTTCTTCCCATACCTAATTAATGGGGTTGCGATCGGTTTTATTTTCCTTTACTTCTACAAACAACAAGGTACTTTAGATACGATCCTTCACTTCTTTGGTTTAGATAGCTGGATTAAGTTGTGGTTAGGTAACCGTTCGACTAATAACTGGTCAATTGCCATGACTTCGCTTTGGAGATATACAGGATATAACTTCTTACTATTCTTTGGTGCAATTCAGTCAGTTGATCCAGAAATTTACGAAGCTGCGGATATGGATGGTGCCAATAAGTGGCAACAATTCAGATATATTATGTTCCCAGCCATTAGAGAAATCTTCTTGGTAAACGTAATCTTGAGTGTCAGCGGTTGTTTGAGCGCATTCGATACGCCATATATCATGACCAACGGTGCCAACGGTACTTCAACGTTCGTTATCCAAACTATCAATACGGCCTTTAAGTTTAACAAGTTGGGTTTAGCTTCTGCGATGGCGATCGTATTGTTGATTATCATCATTATCGTTACTGTTGTTCAGCGTTTAGCCACTAGAGAGAAGGACTAATTTATGAATCAGAACGAAAATAGAAGAGAGAAGGAGATCGCTGCACAAGCGATTGACGATGTACCCGTAAATAAGCACAAGCATTATACGGCTGGACAGATTTTCTGGAAGATTTTAAAATATGCCTTTCTGATTTTTGTCAGTCTGTGTACTTTGATCCCAATCGTGGTTGTAGTTTTAGGTTCATTTAAAACACAATCTGAATTCTTAAATGGTAGTGTTTTTGCATTAACGAAGTCATGGAGTTTCGTTAACTATAAGACTGCCTTTATTGATGGTGGGATGCTCGAAGGTTTTCGTAACACTGCCTTTATCTTGATCGTATCAATGGCAGGGAAGATCTTCTTTGGTGCAATGTTTGCTTATGCGGTTAACAGATTTGATTTTAAGTTAAAAAAGCCAATTATGACATTGTTCTTGCTGGCTATGCTTATTCCTGCAATTGCCAGTCAGGTTGCTACATTCCAGATCATTAATGGTATGGGTTTGTTCAACACTATCTGGTCAGTCATCCTATTGAATTTAGGTACTGATGCGATGTCAATTTACATCTTCTTGCAATATTTGCGAGAAATCCCATATTCATTGGATGAAGCTGCATTGCTTGAGGGTGCTACTTATTTCCAGATCTTTAGAAAAGTTATCATGCCATTGCTTAAGGCCCCAATTGTAACGATTATCATTATTTCAGGTGTTGGTATTTACAACGACTTCTACAACCCATTACTGTACATGCCTGATGATGATTTGAAGGTTATTTCAACTGCTCTTTATGCCTTTAAGGGTCCTTATGGAACTAACTGGCCAGTTATCTTAGCCGGTGTCATCATTGTTATGCTCCCAATTTTGATCTTGTTCTTAACTTGTCAAAAGTACATTTACAATGGTGTATCTGGTGCTGTTAAGTAATAAAAATAGAAATGAATGATTAATTGTGCGTAGCAAAGTAATAAAAGCTGTAGAATATTTCTACATGTGCGTAGTAATGTCAATTAAGTTTTGGTGGCTTATTTTAAGGAACTATATTATATGCGGTATAGCTACTGGAATTCGCGGAGCAATGGCATATTTTGCCAGCCCTAAAGAGGATCAGGATCTGCATCAGAAAGTAAATAGTGATGTACATTTTGATTTGATAAATATTCGCCTCTTGTCTGCGGCGACTACTTTGTTGATTTCCTTATGTTGGATAGCGGGATTATTAATTAGAATGGGCTCTTCCAATATGGTTTTGAGCACAGCTTTTTGGATCTTGGCTATTTGGTCAGTATTATGCTTAGCCTTTCTTACTGAACTGGGAATTAGTACAACAGTAGATAAATTCTCAGATGATAAACAATATTATTTACGTAGCGTAGCTTTATTTATTCGTTGTCCGCAATTGACTTTAACTTGTGTTGTATTATGGATAATAAATGCAATATTGTTAATTAAGCAGCCAGTTATTGGTGTTTTAGTCATGCCGGGTTTGATCATGGCAATAAGCAGTAATCTTTATAAGAAACTTGCTGATCATCAATTATTGCCTGATTAAGACGCACAATTATAGAAACAGAAGGAAAAATTATGATTAAATTTCCAGAAAATTTTGCATGGGGTGCTGCAACTTCAGGCCCTCAATCAGAAGGATGTTTCAAAAAGAAACATCAAAACGTATTCGATTATTGGTATTCAATTGATCCTAAAGCCTTTTATAATGGTGTAGGTCCAGATACTGCTTCTAACTTTTATAATGATTATAAGTCGGATTTGAAGTTAATGCGTGAAGCAGGAATTAAAAACCTGCGTACCTCAATTCAATGGTCACGTTTAATCGATGATTTTGAAGAAGCTACTGTTAATCAAGATGCAGTTGACTTTTACAATAATGTAATTGACGAAATGCTAAAAGATGGGATTACGCCATACATTAACTTATGTCACTTTGATATGCCTATTGAACTGCAAAAGAAATATGGTGGCTTTGAAAGTAAACACGTAACTGATCTTTATGCTAAATTTGCAGATAAGTGCTTTGAATTATTTGGCGATCGAGTTCACCATTGGTTTACTTTTAATGAACCAAAGGTAATTATTGATGGTGGCTACTTGTACAAATTCCATTATCCATTGAAGGTTGATGGCCCATTAGCCGTACAAGTTGCCTACAATATTAATTTGGCTTCAGCTAAAGCAATCAAAAAATTCCATGAACGTTTTACTGATGGCAAAAACAAGATTGGTATTATCTTGAACTTAACGCCTGCTTATCCAGCTTCTCAAAATAAGGATGACTTAGCAGCTGCTCATTTTGCCAACTTATGGGATGACAATATGTTCCTTGACCCAGCAATCTTAGGATATTATCCAAAGGATTTGGTTAAAATTTTGAGTGATGCTGGTGTCCTATGGGATTCCACTCCCGAAGAACTTGATTTGATTAAGCATAATACAATTGATGAATTAGGAGTTAATTTCTATCATCCAGAAAGAGTACAAGCTCCCCAAGTATCTCCGAAGAGCTTACAAGACTGGATGCCAGATATTTACTTCGATAACTATGAAATGCCAGGTCGTGTTATGAACGTAGATAAAGGCTGGGAAATCTATCCTAAGACTTTGTACGATATTGCTATTAATATTCGCGATAACTACGGCAATATTGACTGGTTTGTTTCTGAAAATGGTATGGGCGTTTCTCGTGAAGAACGTTTTATCAAAGATGGTGTCGTACAAGATGATTACCGGATTAAGTTCATTAAGGATCACTTGCGTGAACTCCATAAAGGTATTGAAGCAGGATCTAATTGCCATGGTTACTTTGTGTGGACTGGTATTGATTGCTGGTCTTGGATGAATGCCTACCGTAATCGTTATGGTTTGGTTCGTGATGATATCCATACTCAAATTAAAACAATTAAAAAATCAGGTCACTGGTATCGCAAACTAAGTGATAACAACGGCTTTGATGAATAATTTTTCACAACTTAATAAAGTTTTTTCTCTCCCTCTAGATTGAAAAAAGGGTACGTTAGAAATTATCTAACGTACCCTTTTTGTTATCTCTTAATAACTGAATCGCGTAGGTTTAATTGACTATGGCAAGTAATAGTTAGGGGGATTTTTATTTTTTCAGTAATTAAATCTTTGGCAAGTCTTACAGCTGTTTTTCCCATTTCTTCAGTGTCAATGTAGACACTGGAGAGAGTAGGAGTTAAATAGCGATTAATGTCAACATCATCGAAACTAATAATTGAAATGTCTTGCGGAATATTAATACCAGCATCTTTAAATGCTTTGTATACGCCTAGAGCCATTGGATCACTAGCTACTACTACAGCAGTAGGGAGATCTTTTAATTTAGCAATTTTGGTTGCTGCAGCTAGTGCATCTTCGGCTGACCAATTAGCATTATAAGCGTGACAGTATTGATCTAAATTATGTAATTTCATCCATGAAAGGTAGCCAGTTTCGCGCAAATCATCTTTTTCATAGGCAGGTTTACCATCTAGACCGTTAACAGTTGATTTCCCACCAATATAAGCAATATTTCGGTGTCCCATCTCATATAAAGTATCTAAGATATATGTGGTTGCTTCAATAAAGTCATTACGGACAATATTGCAACCGTAGATATTAGTGTTAACATCAAGAAAAATTACGTTGGAATTAATATTTTGAATTTGCTTGATTGCGGCTGGGGTCATTTCTCCTTCAATAATTGCACTACCGAAATTAGCTAATTCATTCCATTCCTTATTTGGATCTTCTAGTTTGAAAGGTTGTTCGATCCGTAAATGCCATTTTTTTGCTTCTTCATTAATGCCGTTGTGCATTTTAAGAAAGTAGGGATCATTAATTTCTCGCGCTTTGTTATACCGCATTATCAATGCAATGGATAGATTAGGATCCGTTTGTTTTGGTCCAACATTTCTTTTCCCTTTCTTATAATGCAGATGTTTAGCGATTTCGATTACTCGACCACGCGTATCTTCGTTAATATGGAAGGAAGGATCATTGTTTAAAATACGGGAAACACTAGCAGGTGATACGCCTGCAATTCTCGCAATATCTCTAATACTTGCCATAAAAGCCCTCCTATTTATTCTCAATTATACAACTAGTTGAGTAAGACAGTCTTTCCTAGGTTTTAGAGAATAAAAAACACTAGTTGATCAGACTAGTGTTTTTTGGATAACAGAAATATTTAAAAAGACAGGTTTAATTATTAACTTTACTTATCTTCGTAACCCTTTGGGTGACTCTTGTGCCACTTCCAAGCAGTTGCGATAACATCATCAACGTTTTCGTGCTTTGGCTTCCAGCCTAAAACAGTTCTTGCCTTAGTTGAGTCAGCAACCAATGAGTCTGGGTCACCGCCACGACGTGGTCCCATAGTGTAAGGGATGTCAATGCCAGTAACTTTCTTGGCACTTTCCAAGATTTCCAAGTTAGAGTAACCGTGAGCAGTACCTAAGTTGAAGACATCAGACTTGTTGGTCTTCATCATGTGTTTCAATGCCAAAATGTGAGCATCGATTAAGTCTTCTACTTGAACGTAGTCACGAACATTGGTACCGTCCTTAGTATTGTAGTCGTCACCAAAAATAGTGAATTTGCCATCACCAGAAAGGGCACTCTTCAAGATATTTGGAATCAAGTGAGTTTCTGGGGCATGGTCTTCACCAATCTTGCCATCGCTTGAAGCACCAGCAACATTGAAGTAACGCAATGCAGTGTACTTAATGCCATCAGCCTTGTCAGCCCAAGCCATGATCTTTTCCATCATCATCTTGGTTTCACCATATGGGTTGATTGGGTTAAGTGGAGTATCTTCGGTGATTGGCAACTTCTTAGGAATACCATAAGTAGCAGCTGAACTTGAGAATACCAAGTACTTGGTGCCTGCATCGTTCATGGCTTTAAGCAATGAAATCATGCCTGAAACGTTGTTGTCATAATACTTAAGTGGCTTCTTAACTGATTCAGGAACCAATGAGTAAGCAGCAAAGTGCATTACTGCATCAATCTTTTCGTCACGTAAAATCTTAGAAACTAAGAAGGTATCCTCGATATCACCTTGGTAGAATTTAGCCTTTGGATCAACAGCCTTTCTGTGACCAGTATATAAAGCATCAAGGACAACAACATCGTTGCCTTCTCTTACTAATTCTCTAACAGCGTGTGAACCGATATAGCCCGCACCACCGATAACTAAAACTTTCATGTATATGCTCCTTTTAATAGTTATTAGCTTTTGAAATCGATTACATTATAGCACATAATTTAGTAAAAGATTTACTAAATTTAAATAAATTATTTAGATTTAGTTGATGATGAATGAAAATTCATGATCTTGCTCTGGATCAATATGATATTGATCTTCTACATCGCTGCCCCAGCTGTCAATACCGCCGACACCACGTACTGCACCTGCAATGACTAGGACGGTTCTACGTGGAAGAGGCAATTCTTCAATATGAGTTGCATTTTCTAATTCTTCAGCAGTGTACGGTATGCAACTGAAGTTAAATGGTTGTTTATCCTGCTGAATTGTTAGATTGAATTTACCAAAGGTATCTGCATTATTCTGTGTAGTATTGCGTGTGATCGTTAGTTTATTAGTTTGCATGTGCATCCCATTTTCTTGAGGTACCAGATATTTGGTTACTGGTAATCCTTGAATATGGAAGTTGCCATGACTTGCGCCAGCCATCCGATCTGGGTAGGTTTCACCAGATAAACCTTGATAGTCAAAGCCTGTAGCCAGCGTTGGCATAATGAAACGCATACCAATTACAGGAAGTGGCGGTAAACCTTTTTTACCATAATAATGCATTGTCACATGAATGTGTCCATCATTATCAATATTATATATAATTTTTACTTCAGTTGCAGGAATAGTTAAAGTTTGATAAGTGAAAGTTATTTCAACGCTATTAGCATATTCTTGATTGCTGAATTCATTATCAATAGGAGCAATAGGTAATTTAGAGAAATCATGATTATCTACTTTTAAATGGATGTCAGTACATTTGGCAAACATGTCAGATCCCAGCCATTGAGCAGCTTTTAAATTGAAGCCACTGCCACGGTCGTTATCAGTAGTTGCACGCCAAAAAGTTGGAGTAGGGGTGCGATACAGCCATTCTTTATCTTGCACTTTTAAAGATTCTAAGCCGCCTCGTTCATAGCTGAAAATGTATTGAAAATCTTGACCATTAACACCAAGAGTGGCATCGCCGTAAATAACATGTAATTGATTATTTGTGTAAACCATAGTAATATCTCACTTCCTGCATAGCTGGCTTAGGTGTTCTGTCTGCAAACATTAATCCGTCACCAGAAAATTCATAATCAGAATGACGGTCATCAAAGTCGCCGCCATACCGCAATACATCTTGTCCACTGATTGAGTCATGAACCAGTAAAGCTTGATCAATAAAGTCCCAAATAAAGCCACCCATGTATTGAGGGTACTGATCAAGTAATTTGATGTAGGAACTCATGCCACCATCAGAGTTGCCCATATCATGCATATATTCGCATTCCATGAATGGCTTTTGAGGGCTATCTTGAAGATATTTTTCAACGTCTTTAGGAGGAAGGTACATACAGCTTTCTACGTCTGAAATTTGATCTTTTAATTCAGGACGATGAGCAACGCCTTCATAATGAACTAGTCTAGAATTATCGTGATTTTTGTAGAAATCATTCATTGCGACAATGTTACTGCCAGCATAAGATTCGTTACCCAACGACCAAAAAAGAATAGCAGTATGGTTTTTGAAAGTTTCATAATTGCTGCGAGCTCGGTCGATGACGACTTCTTTCCATTGAGGAATTGATCCAGGTACATTATCAGATGGCTCAGTTTGTCCCATTTTTTGCCAGGTACCGTGAGATTCTAGGTTATTTTCGGCCATCATATAAATACCATTTTGATCACACATGTAGTACCACGGAATTTGGTTAGGATAGTGGCAAGTTCTTACAGCATTGATATTGTTTTCTTTAAAAGTTTGAATATCTTGTTTCATATCATCAAGTGTTATGCTGCGACCACGTTTTGCATCCCATTCATGACGGTTAACCCCATTGATAATCAGTCTTTTCCCATTGAGTAAAACAACTTTGTCAGTGGTAATTTCAATTTTTCTAAAACCAAATTGATAAGGTACAAGTTCAATTAAATGCCCAGATTGGTTATGAATTTCAATAATTAGTTGATACAAGTATGGGTCATGATTATCCCATAGATGAATGTCTTTAAGCAATTTATCGCTGATAGCTATAGTAGGTTTGACAGACGTGTTTTCTTCTAAAATAGTCTTACCGTAGATATCTTCCACTGATAGATGAACTGAACCTTCCATTTTACCAGTAAAGTGCAATTTAGCATTGAATACCCCGTCTTGGTAATCATTAACCACGGTAGGCTTTAAGTCTAAATCAGTTAAGTGGGTGTCTGGAATACCCAATAATTCTACTGAACGGAAAATACCAGAAAATCTAAACATATCCTGATCTTCCAGCCATGAAGCAGTACTGTGTTTATAAACTTCAACAGCTAAAAGATTGTCTTTTTCTTTAATAAAAGGGGTAAGGTTAAATTCTGACGGGGTGAAGCTATCTTCGGCATAACCGACAAAGTTACCATTAAGATAAACAAACATTGCTCTCTCTACGCCTTCAAAGACAATATGTATTTCATGTCCTAATAGGGCTATATTCAAGTCAAAATGTTTAATATAAGAGCCAACAGTGTTGTCTTTCCCTTGACTGAAAGAGTCGGTTTCGATGCCTTTACCTAATGTATAGGCCGGTCTACGATAGATTTTTCCTTCCCATGGATAGAGGATATTGGTGTATTGATTTTGAGCATAGCCATTGAGTTCGATTTCACTTGGAACCTGAATAGAATCGAATGAAGATGAATCAAATTCTGGTTGATAAAAATCAACTGGACGACTCTGAGGATTTTTAGAGAAATTAAACCTCCATTTTCCGTTCAAGCTTTGCTTAAAGCTGCTATGGTGTTCTTGCCACTCACGATAATTTTTGAAAAAGGGATGATCGCTGTGAGCAGGTAATTGGTTAACTCTGTAAACTTCAGGGTCATCAAGCCATTTAATATTTGCTTTCATGCTAATACCTAGTTTCTATGAATAAAATATTTTGAAAACGGTTTTATTATAGCACGTAAAATAACGCATTTACCGCATTAATAAAACATTAACCTTTATTTACTTACATATTTACTCAACAAATAGCTTTGGCTACAAGTGAAAAAGTGGCAGTAGTTTATTTAAATTTAGTAAATATTTTGTATAATAAAGATAAGAATTTGTAACTAGAAAAGAAATAATTATGACAACTATTAAAGAAATTGCACTTGAATCAGGTTATTCTTCAGCTACCGTTTCTCGTCTGTTGAATAATGATCCTAATCTGTCTATCACAGCTGATACTAAGAATAAAATACTAGAAATAGCTAATCGTTTGGGTTACTGGAAAGACCATCAGGAAAAGAAGATTCGTCCTACTATCGCTTTACTTTATCGAGTAAATCATGAAGAACAATTGCAAGACGAATATTTCACTTCTTTGAAGCAGGCTTTAATTTCTACAGTTGAACATGAAGCTTTAGAAATGAAGACGTTTTATGATATCAATGATTTAATTGATAATGCTTCTTCATTCCAAGGCTTTATTGGTGTTGGTGCGGGGCCAATTGAAAACGCCAGTTTAAGAAAACTGCATGAAGTATTACCTAATGGCGTATTTGTCGATACTAATCCAGCTCCTGAATTATTTGATTCTATTAGACCAAATTTAAGCTTAACTGTTAAGAACGCAATTGATCTATTTATTAAGAATGGCTATGAGCGAATTGGTTTTATTGGCGGTTTTGGCCCTAAGCATGATCATATTCAAGAAACAGATATCCGTTCTACTACGTTTGCAGATTATATTAAGGTGCGAGGCAAAGAGAATAAATGGATGTTTGTAGATGGACCATTTAGTGTTGAAAATGGCTATAAGTTAGGGAAGAGAGTAATTGCAAAATGTAAAGGCAATTTACCGGATGCATTTTTGATTGCTTCAGATACGTTAGCAGTTGGTGTATTGCAGGCCTTCAATGAAAAAAACATCAATGTTCCTAAAGATACAGCTATTTTGAGTATTAACAACAGTAATGTGGTTAAATATGTGTCACCACCACTATCTTCATACAATATTAATCAGCAAGAGATGATTGATATGGCATTGGATATGTTGACTAACTTGATCATTAAGCCTGATAGAGCACACATGGATGTGAACATGAATACTAATTTAGTGGTTCGCAAGAGTTTCATCCCTAAGGCTGAGTAAATTATTTACTAAACAAAAATATTTTTAGTTTAAGTTTTAAGAAGAGAATGCAGATTAATTGCATTCTCTTTTTATTTGTTGTGAAGGTAAATAATTTAGTAAATCAAGATAATTACTTTACTAAAATAATTTAGAGCATATACTTAAGCATGCAAACGATTACAAAAGAGTTGTATGAGGAGAAAAAATATGCATAGACATCAAAATTCGGGAAAACAACTTATTTCCTACGCATCATTTTGTTTTGGTAACTTAGGTCATGCGGCATTTTATGGAGTGATGAGTACTTACTTTATTATTTTTATCACCAGTAGCATGTTTAGTGGGGTAAACCAAGCTGTGGCTGATCGATTAATTGGCTTGATTACCGGATTAATGGTTTTAATTAGAATAGTTGAATTGGTTATTGATCCTATATTGGGTAACATAGTTGATAATACAAAATCAAGATGGGGCAAATTTAAACCGTGGATTTTGATTGGTACGTTAGTTAGTGCCGTTTTACTTTTAGTTCTCTTTACTGGTATTTTTGGATTAGCACAAAAGAGTTGGCTCTTATTTGCTGTTTTGTTTGTGTTAATCTACATTGGCTTTGATGTGTTTTATTCATTATCCGATGTGTCATATTGGGGAATGGTTCCAGCTTTAAGTGAAGATTCACATGCACGTGGTATCTATACTGCTTTAGGGGCTTTCTCAGGAGCAATTGGTTGGAACGGTTTAACTATTATTGTTGTTCCTATTGTAACTGGTGTAACTTTTGCGGTTACTGGTAAGCATGAGGAAGGTGCACCTGGCTGGTTAGCTTTTGCTGCAGTGATTTCAATACTAGCAATTATTTGTGCGATAGCAGTCTGTGTCGGTACTAAAGAAAAGCATAATATTATCAGAAATTCTGCTAAGCAAAAAACATCAATTGGGCAAGTCTTTGGTGCAATTTTTCATAATGATCAGATCCTTTGGCCTAGCTTAGCTTATTTACTGTATTCATTGGCTAACGTAATTACCACAGGCGTGTTGTTCTACATGTATAAATTTGTAATTGGTAAGCCTGAACAATTTTGGATTGTTGGTGTAATTGCAACAATCATTGGTTTGTTTATTAGTCCATTGTTCCCAATTTTAAATAAATATATTCCAAGAAAATGGCTTTTTATAACGGGTCAAATTTGTATGGCTATCGCCTATGTTTTATTCATTGTTGGGCGTAACAACGTTTATTTGATGGATTTAGGATTAGTTTTATTTAATATCAACTTTGCTCAATTAGTAACAGTATTAACTTTAACAGATGCTATTGAATATGGTCAGCTCAAGAATGGTCAAAGAAATGAAGCTGTTGTATTAGCGGTTCGACCAATGATTGATAAATTTACTGGAGCAGTTTCAAATGCTTTAGTTGGCTATGTTGCTATCGCCGCAGGTATGACAGGAACAGCTACTGCAGCAGATATGACCAGTAAAGATATTTCTACATTTAACATGATGGCTTTATATATCCCACTGGTTTTAGCCATTACTTCTGTAGTAGTTTTTCTTACCAAAGTAACTTTAACTGAAAAGAAGCACGCACAGGTTGTCGAAGAATTGAAAGATAAATTGGCCGAAGGAAAAATTGAAAAGACGGTTTTAAATAATCAACTTCGTCCTAAAGAATTAGAAATTTTTGCACCAGCTGATGGTGAATTGATGAAGATGTCATCTGTAGTTGATGAGAATGGTAGACCATTTCCAGGACGAGGTTTTGCAATTAAACCAAGTATGGGTAGAATATATGCTCCATTTGATGGTCAAGTAAAATTCACTTTTGGTACCAAACATGCCTTTGAAATTGTTTCAGATAATGGATTACAAGTGATTGTTCACGTAGGCTTAGGTACGGTTAACTTACGTGGTGAAAGTTTTGAAACATTTTATGATGATGGTCAGAAGGTAAAGAAAGGAAATCTACTGCTTGAATTTGATCGTGATTTAGCGCTGAATAAAGGATATAAAGATACAGTAGTTGTTTTCTATTCTCAACCTCAAAGAATTATTAAAACGGATGAAGTTTTGGAAGGAACAACTGTTAAACATGGAGATAAAGTAATAAATGTACAATTTAGATAAGGAATAACAATGAATAAAGGACTAACACGCTTTTTATACGGTGGAGATTATAATCCGGATCAATGGTCTGAAGAAACTTGGTCAAAAGATATTCATGTTTTTAAAGAAGCTGATATTAATTCAGCAACGATCAACGTTTTTTCTTGGGCTTTACTTGAGCCAGAAGAAGGTAAATTTAATTTTGCTAAATTGGACAAGGTAGTTACCGAACTTTCGGAAGCCAACTTTAGTATTGTAATGGGGACATCAACTGCAGTCATGCCTGCCTGGATGTTTAAGAAATATCCGGATGTGGCTCGAGTTGATTACCAAGGCAGACGGCATGTGTTTGGTCAGCGCCATAACTTTTGTCCTAACAGTAAGAATTATCAAAGATTAGCTAGTGAATTGGTAGAAAAACTAGCTGAACGGTATGGCGATAATCCGCATATTGTAGTTTGGCACGTAAATAATGAATATGGTGGCAACTGTTACTGTGAAAATTGTCAAAATGCATTTCGTGTTTGGCTGAAAAACAAATATCACAGTTTGGATAATTTAAATAAAGCTTGGAACATGAATGTTTGGAGTCATACTATCTATGATTGGGATGAAATTGTAGTTCCTAATGAATTAGGGGATGCATGGGGTCCTGAAGGTAGCGAAACAATTGTGGCTGGCTTGTCTATTGATTATCTTCGTTTCCAATCTGAGAGTTTGCAAAATCTCTTTAAGATGGAAAAGAGAATTATCAGAAAGTATGATTTTGATACACCAGTGACAACTAACTTCCATAGTTTGCCAAACAAGATGATTGATTATCAAAAGTGGGCTAAAGATCAAGATATTATTTCTTATGATAGTTATCCAACATATGATGCTCCAGCTTATCAACCAGCATTCTTGTATGACCTAATGAGAAGCTTGAAACATCAACCATTTATGTTAATGGAATCGGCACCTTCGTCAGTTAATTGGCAGCCTTATAGTCCGTTGAAACGTCCAGGCCAAATGGCAGCGACTGAATTACAAGCCGTAGCTCATGGTGCTGATACTGTACAATTCTTCCAATTGAAGCAAGCTGTCGGCGGTTCAGAAAAGTTTCATAGTGCTGTAATTGCTCATTCACAAAGAACAGATACTAGAGTATTTCGTGAATTAACTGATTTAGGCCAAAAGTTGAAGAAAGTAGGTCCAACAATTTTAGGATCTAAGACTCAAGCCGAAGTTGGAATTGTTTTTGATTGGAGTAATTTCTGGTCATATGAATATGTAGATGGTATTAACCAGGATAAAAATTATGTTGATTCGATTTTAGATTATTATCGACAGTTTTATGAGCGAAATATTCCGGTGGATATTATTAGCGTGGATGACGATTTTAAAAAGTATGATTTAATTGTGGCGCCTGTTCTTTATATGATTAAAGTGGGATTAGCAGAGAAAATTAATGAGTATGTCGCAAAAGGTGGTAATTTTGTAACTACCTATATGTCAGGCATGGTGAATTCAACTGATAACATTTATCTAGGTGGATATCCAGGTCCTTTAAAAGAAGTTACGGGGATTTGGGTAGAAGAAAGTGATGCAATTGTACCAGGTCATAAAACGATTGTTTCATTCAATGATCATGATTATGAAGCTAGTTTTATTTGTGATTTGATTCATCCAGGTAGAGCTAAGGTACTGGCTAAATATTCTAATGAATTTTATGCTGGTACAGCCGCGATTACCGAAAATAAATATGGAAAGGGTAAGGCTTGGTATATCGGTACTAAATTACAGCATCAAGGTTTAACACAAATCCTTAATCATATTATTTTGCAAGCGAATGTTGAATCAGTAATTAGAAATGGAGCCGGTTTAGAAATTACTAAGCGAATTACCGAAAATGGTCAATCACTATATTTTGTACTCAATATGAGTAAGAAAAAACAAGAGTTACCTAGTGAGTTAAGAGATTATCAAGATTTATTAACGGGAAAGAAGGCTAGACAAAAAATAGAAAGGTGGGATGTCCAAATACTAATATCTAAATAAGTCTCCCTCATAGATTTATTTAAAGTCAGACGTTATGTCTGGCTTTTTATTTTATATCTCAATAAAATATTTTATTTATTTAAGTAAACTATTTACTAAATAAAACAAAAAGAATATACTAGTAACTGAAAACGATTACAGAACAAATTTGAGGTACAAACAATGAATAAAGAAGAATTACTTACTGAATACGAAAAGACTTTTGGTGAAAAAGGACAAGATGTTTTCTTCTCACCAGGTAGAATTAACGTTATTGGTGAACACACCGACTATAATGGTGGGCATGTTTTCCCAGCCGCAATTAGCTTAGGTGTTTATGGCGTTTATGGTCCAAGAGAAGACAAGAAAGTATGTCTTTTCTCAGGCAACGTTGATGGTGACATCGTCGAATTTGATATTGATGATACAACTGTAGAGAAGGACGATCGTTTCTGGGCTAACTACTTTAAAGGTATGATCACTTACTTACGTGAAAAATATGACAACATTAATCATGGCTTTAACTTGTATATTAAAGCTAACTTACCATCAGGCTCAGGCTTATCATCAAGTGCTGCCATCGAAATGCTAATGGGGATTATCTTAAAAGATGAATTTAACTTAGATGTTGATCGTATTTCATTAGCTAAGATGGGTCAAAGAACAGAAAATGAATTCGTTGGCTTGAACTCAGGTATCATGGATCAATTTGCCTGCATTATGGGTAAAAAAGATAGTGCCATTTTCCTTGATTGCAACACTTTAAAATATGAATATATGCCACTTGCTTTAGGCGAATATGAAATTATTATCATGGCCACTAACAAGCCACATACTTTGGCCGATTCTGCATATAATGACCGTGTTCGCGAATGTCATGATGCAGTTAAGAAATTACAACAAAAGCTTGATATTAAGGCACTAGGTGAGTTAGACAACGATACCTTTGATGAATATTCCTACCTTATCAATGATGAGACAGAATTAAAGCGTGCTCGTCATGCTGTTAGTGAAAACCAAAGAACTTTACGTGCAACTAAGGCGATGAAAGATGGAGATTTGGAGAAGTTGGGTCGTTTAATCGATGCCTCACATGTTTCACTTCATTATGATTATGAAGTAACTGGTAAGGAACTTGATACGTTGGCTGAAGCTTCATGGAAACAACCTGGTGTATTAGGTGCCAGAATGATTGGTGGTGGCTTCGGTGGTAGTGCAATTGCTATTGTTAAGAAGTCAGAAGCAGAAAACTTTAAGAAACATGTTGGCGATATTTACCGTGACAAGATTGGTTACGATGCCAGCTTCTATGATGCAGAAATTGTTGATGGTACTAAGAGAATATAATTTTTATGGAAGGGTAAGTTATGAAGGTTATTGAAAAGTTTGCGGATGAAGTAATTAGTAGTGGTGCTTATAAGCCGCTTGATCGTGTTTATGTAATTAATAAGGTTCGTGGTCTGGTTGGTGATCATGATGAAGAAGAAAATGATCAAGCAGCTGTTAAACAATTAGTAGATATGGCTGTGAAGAATAAAAAAATTCCAGATGATGTAACTTCACGTGAGGTGCTGAATGATCAACTGTATGATTTAGCAACCCCAACTCCATCTAAGACTAATAGTATCTTTTGGCAAAAAATGGAAAAATCTTCTGAAAAAGCAACTGATTGGTTCTATAAGCTTTGTGTAAACAACAATTACGTTAAAAAAGAAGCTATTGCCAGAAACGTTGTCTTTTCAGGAACTAGTTCAAAAGGACATGGCCTTGAAATTACGATTAATTTGTCCAAGCCAGAAAAAGATCCAAAGGCTATTGCAGCAGCGGCTCATGCAACTGGCAAAAAATACCCACAATGTGCTCTTTGCCTTGAAAACGAAGGCTACTTAGGTGGCTATGGTAAAAATGCTCGTTCTAATTTGAGAATTATTCGCATGAATATTGCTGGTCGTCCATGGGGCTTCCAATATTCACCATATGCTTACTTCAATGAACATTGTATTTTCTTGGATCAAAAGCATATTCCGATGGTTATTAACCAGCAGACTTTGATTAACTTAGTTGAAATTGAAAAGACTTTCCCACATTACTTCGTTGGTTCAAATGCTGATTTACCAATTGTTGGTGGCTCAATGTTAGCTCATGAGCACTATCAAGGTGGTCGTCACACCTTCCCAATGATGAAGGCCAAGATTAAGAAATCTGTTATCTTTAATGAATATCCAGATGTTAAGGCTGGGATTGTTGATTGGCCAATGAGTGATTTGCGCCTCATTAGTGATAATTCACTTGATCTAATCGATCTTGGTAGCAAGATTATTAAGTTCTGGGATCAATATTCTGATGTTGATCGTGATATTAAGGCCTTTGATGGAGAAACGCGTCACCACACGGTAACTCCTATTATGCACCGTGAGGGTAAGAGTTTTGTGCTTGATTTGGTATTGCGTGATAACAATACTAGCAAGGATTATCCACTCGGTATTTTCCACCCACACAAGCAGTTATGGCATATTAAGAAGGAAAATATTGGCTTAATTGAAGTTATGGGACGTGCTATTTTACCAGGTCGTCTGAAGAGTGAGCTTGAAGAAGTTAAGAAATACTGGCTTGACGAAGATAATGACATGGCTGACAGTCATAAAGAATGGGCTGACAAAATTAAGTCAGAACAAAACATTACTAAGGACAATGTCGATCAAGTAATGGAACAGGCTTTAGTTGAAGTCTTTGAGCAAGTTTTACAAGATGCCGGTGTGTTTAAGAATAATGCAGACGGCGACAAAGGCTGGAATAAATTTATCTCAGCTTTGATTGAAAATGTAGGCTAATAATGAAAACTTCTTTTATAAAATATGGCAGAAAAGATAATAGAGATCTATGCGAAATCACATTGGTAAATGACCATGGTATGGTCGTCAAAGTTCTGAATTATGGTGCCACTCTTGAAAAAGTACTGCTTAACGGTGAAAATATGATTTTATCATTGAAGTCACCAGCGGATTATTCAAGAGAACGCAACTTCTTAGGCGGTACCGTTGGTAGAATTGCTGGACGCGTGCGTGAAGGACAGTGGAAGCATGGTCAAGAAATCCATCAATTGCCGTTAAATGATGGTGAAAATCATATTCATGGCGGTATTGGGACTGATATGCAAGTCTGGAATTTTAGATCATCTTGTGATGGAAAAACTGCTAAAGTAGATTTAACTTTATTTGATCCAGATGGGCATAATGGTTATCCTGGTAATTTAAAATTACATGCTTGCTATGAGCTTGATAATGAAAATACTTTGCATTATTCTTTAGAAGCTGTTAGTGATAAACTGACTATTTTTAATCCGGTTAACCATACTTATTTCAATTTAGGCGATCGAGCAGAGAATTTGGATTTGCAGATGAATGCAGATTATTATTTGCCTGTTGATGAAACAGGTTTACCTGATCGTGGCATGGAAAAGGTTGAAGGTACGGCCTTTGATTTTAAACAGAAAAAGCGAGTAGGGGATGCATTACATAGTAATGATGCTCAAATCAAACTTCGCAATGGATTGGACCATCCGTTCATTTTAAATGGCAATCTGCCGAATGCAGTGTTGAGTTCAAATAAGCATAAATTGACTGTGACAACAAATGCTCCAGCGTTAGTGCTCTATGCTGGTAATCATTTTGATCATACAGGTATCCCTGATAATATTGGTCAATA
Organism: Lactobacillus ultunensis DSM 16047; assembly: GCF_001436305.1. GTDB lineage: Bacteria > Bacillota > Bacilli > Lactobacillales > Lactobacillaceae > Lactobacillus > Lactobacillus ultunensis. The sequence goes on from NZ_AZFO01000001.1 coordinate 102,433, forward strand.
TGATGGACTAACCTTTGAAGCACAGTGTCCACCAGCTGAAGACAATGACTTAGGTCAAATTACTCTTTTGCCGAATGAAAAGTTTAAGCGGACCGTTGATTGGAAATTTGAATAAATGAAAAGATGATTGCTTTGGTTAGCAATCATCTTTTTGTGTTATTTAGTGTTCATTTGTCGAAAAACTTTAGGACTAAAACCAGAATACTTTTTAAAGGCTTTTGAAAAAGTAAATTCATCAATATATCCAACTGAAGCTGAAATTTCTTGAACGGAATTTTGGCTATTTTTTAAACGATTTTTAGCTTCTTCCATTCGAATTTTAATTAAAAACTGTTGCGGAGAGGTGTTAAATCCACTTTTAAAAAGATTATATAAATAACTACGAGAAACATCGAGTTTATTGCAAAGAGATGCAATCGAACAATTATGATCATCATAATTATCATGTAAATAATTGAGAGCTATTTTTAATTGCTCTGAGTTGGCAAGATGCTTCTTTTTCTTCTTGATAGGATATTCTGTGTCAAGGTAATAAAAAGTTTGATAAATTAAAGATTCTGTCAATAAGTCATTAGTTAAAACATTAGGGTTATGGACGGCTTCAAAGAGCTTATTTAGACTCTTACAAAAATTAGAATTCTGTACCTGTCTTAAGTAATGCTTAGAAGATAAGACGGATCCTGATAACATCGTAGCTATTTTTAAACCAGATAGTCCAATCCAAAAATATGTCCAGGGTTCTTTGCCATCAGCTTGATAAAAACAGGGTACGCCCTTAGGAAGTATAAATATATCTCCTGCTTTTAACTGAACAGCTTCATGATTTGCGGAAGAAAAAACGCCTTTACCTTTGAGAATATAGTGAATAACATAATTTTTTCTAACATTATTTCCTGTGAAGTAGTAATTTGGTAAACAACTTTCTTTACCAAAAAAGAGCACATTACTTTCTAAGCTAATATCATTTAGAGTTTTATATTCACCATTCATTCTTGTTCTCCCGTGAAAAAAATATCATGTTTTACATGTCACCATGTATTTTATCACTCTTAAGGATTAGCGACAATAAGGCACTTTTATTATCCTACATGTCAAAATGAATATTAAGCAAAATGATAAGAATGTTAATAAAAATACTATGGTTTGCTGTTCTTAAATAGTCAATAATAATTAATGTAAACAATGAAAGCGCTTAAAGAGGGCTTAGGAGAAAAATTTAACAATTATTGGTTATTGAGGAGTGATTTATATGAAAGGTTGGCTGAAAAAGGCCGCTCTTATCGGAGCTGCTATTGTAGCAGCTGTAAGTCTTTCAGCTTGTGGAAAGCAAGATAGTAATTCTGGTAAAAAAGTTACTATTGAGTATTTCAACCAAAAGAAAGAAATGTCGAGTACTTTGAAATCAATTATTAAAGATTTTGAGAAAAAGAATCCCGACATTCATGTAAAAGAAGTAGATGTACCAAATGCTGGTACGGTACTAAAAACTAGAATTTTATCTGGTGATGTTCCTGATGTTATTAATATTTACCCACAAAATATTGATTTCCAAGAGTGGGCTAAAGCTGGTTATTTTGAAGATATGACTCATGCACCATATATTAAAAACATTAAGAATAATTATGCGGATTCATTCAAAGTTAACGGCAAAATCTATAATGCACCACTTAGTGCAAATGTCTATGGCTTCTTCTATAACGCTACTGAATTTAAGAAGTTAGGTATTAAGCCACCAAAAACTTGGGATCAATTTAAGCAAGCAGTTAAGAAGATTAAGGCAAGTGGTAAGGCACCGTTCGCAGTAGCAGGAACTGAACCATGGACTTTGAATGGTTATCATCAATTATCTCTTGCAACTGTTACTGGCGGTGCAAAACAAGCTAACAAGTTGCTCAGATTCTCAGCTCCAAATGGAATTAAGGTTAATAATCCGTATATTCAAAAAGATTTTACGCGTTTGAATTTATTGCGTGAAAATGCTCAAAACAATTGGCGTGGTGCTAGTTACAATGACGCAGTTGTTTCATTTGCAAATGGTCAAAGTCTAATTATGCCAAATGGTTCTTGGGCTTTACCAATGATTAATCAACAAAAACCTAAATTTGAAGTTAGAACTTTTGCTTTTCCAGCTGCTAAAGCAGGTCATGAAATGACAGTTGGTTCAGGTGACTTAGCTTTATCAATTTCTTCAAAGAGTAAGCATAAGAAAGCCGCTGAAAAATTTGTTGCTTATATGACAACACCTGCTGCTATGCAGAAATATTATGACGTTGATGGAAGTCCTGTTGCGGTTAAAGGGGTTAAACAAAAGGGACTTGATTCTCAATTAGGCGGCTTATCAAGTTTAGCATTTACGAAACACGACATGGTCTGGCTTGCTCAAGACTGGACTAGTGAAAATGATTTCTTTAATTTGACTGCAAGTTACTTAATGACAGGTAATAAGCAACAAATGGTTAATGATATGAATACGTTCTTTAACCCAATGAAGGCTTCTAATTAGGGGGATGCAAAAATGAAATCGAAAAATTTTATTGAAAAATATTGGGGTTGGCTATTTTTAATCGTCCCGATTATTCTGCAACTCATCTTCTTCTACTTTCCATTAGTTCAAGGTGCGTTCTACAGCTTTACTAATTGGACTGGTTTAACTTACAATTACAAATTTGTTGGCTTGAATAACTACAAATTGTTATTCATGGATCAGAATTTTGCCAAGTCAATTGGTTTTACTTTAATATTAACGATCTGCTTAATTGTTGGTGAAATTGTTATTGGTATTCTGGTAGCTCGTGCTTTAAATTCTAAAATTAAAGGCCAAACCTTTTTTAGAGCATGGTTCTTCTTCCCAGCAGTTTTGTCAGGTTTGACAGTTGCTTTGATTTTTAAACAAGTTTTCAACTATGGTTTGCCAGCAATTGGTAATGCACTTCATATTTCATGGTTGCAAACAAGTTTGTTAGGTACTGATACTGGAGCAATAATTGCTACAATTTTCGTCCTCCTCTGGCAAGGCGTAGCTATGCCAATCATTATTTTCTTAGCTGGTTTACAAAGTATTCCAGATGAAATTAAAGAAGCTGCAGAAGTTGATGGTGCTAATAGTCGTCAAATCTTTTGGAAAATTGAACTTCCTTATATGTTGCCAAGTATTTCAATGGTCTTTATCTTAGCTCTTAAATCAGGTTTAACTGCTTTCGACCAAATCTTTGCAATGACGGCTGGTGGACCAAACAACTCAACTACTTCATTAGGTTTATTGGTTTACAACTATGCCTTTAACAATAACTCATTTGGTTATGCTAACGCGATTGCGATTGTATTATTCCTTTTGATTGCAATTGTTTCATTTATCCAAATCAAAATTTCTAATAAGTATGCCGTTGAATAAGAGGAGTATACAAAATGGAAAAAGAAAACAAATCAAAGAAATTTTGGGATTATGCTTTACTGATTGTCGGTGGAATCTTAATTTTAATCCCATTACTTTACACATTTTTAAGTTCATTTAAGACAACTAAACAAATCATGGAACATTTCTTTGCATGGCCTAATCCTTGGACCACTGCAAACTTCCAAAGATTGTTTGCCGATGGAGTAATGAGTTATTTCGGTAATTCAATTATCATTACAGTTTTATCTATTGTTTTGGTAATGATTTTTGTACCAATGGCCGCATATTCCATTGCAAGAAATATGTCCAAAAAGACAGCATATAACTGGATGTACATCTTATTAATCATCGGTATCTTTGTTCCTTTCCAAGTAATTATGATTCCAATCACAGTAATGATGAGTAAACTTGGTTTGGCTAACATGTGGGGACTAATCATCTTGTATTTAACTTACGCTGTACCTCAAACATTATTCCTTTATGTCAGCTATATTAAACAAAGTGTTCCTGAAAGTTTGGATGAAGCTGCCGAAATTGATGGTGCTAACAAGATTACTGCTTACTTTAAAATCATCTTCCCATTGTTAAAACCAATGCACGCAACTACATTAATTATTAATGCTATGTGGTTCTGGAACGACTTTATGCTTCCATTGTTGATTTTAAACAGAGATTCAAAGATGTGGACTTTGCCATTGTTCCAATACAACTACACTGGTCAATACTTCAATGACTATGGTCCAAGTTTCGCATCATACGTAGTTGGAATTATCACAATTACAATTGTGTACTTGATCTTCCAAAAGAATATTATTGCCGGTATGAGTAACGGTGCTGTTAAGTAATTGAGAAAAATGAGGTAGAGAAGAAAATGGTTAAAGTAGATTTAGATCACGTTTATAAGAAATATGAAGGTAACGATAATTATTCGGTAACTGACTTTAATTTGCATATCAAAGATGAAGAATTTATCGTCTTTGTTGGTCCATCTGGTTGTGGTAAGTCAACTACTTTAAGAATGATCGCTGGTTTGGAAGATATTTCCAAAGGTACATTGAAGATTGGTGGAAAAGTCATGAATGACGTTGCACCTAAAAATCGTGATATTGCGATGGTCTTCCAAAACTATGCTTTATATCCTCACATGACTGTTTATGACAACATGGCCTTCGGGTTAAAGTTGAGAAAGGTTCCTAAAGAAGAAATTGATAAAAAGGTACAAAAAGCTGCTAAAATTTTAGGCCTTTCTCAGTATTTGAAACGTAAACCTGCAGCTTTATCAGGTGGTCAACGTCAGCGTGTTGCCTTAGGACGTGCAATTGTCCGTGACGCTCCTATCTTCCTAATGGATGAGCCTTTATCAAACTTGGACGCTAAATTACGTGTTACAATGCGTGCGGAAATTGCTAAATTACATCAACAATTAAAGACAACTACTATTTATGTTACTCACGATCAAACTGAAGCTATGACTTTGGCCGATAGAATTGTCATTATTAAAGATGGTATTCAACAACAAGTTGGTACGCCAATGGAAGTTTATAACAAGCCTGCAAATGTCTTTGTAGCTGGCTTTATTGGATCACCTGCGATGAACTTCTTCCATGTTATCTTGAAGGATGGAAAGATTATCGACAAGGAAAATCATGACTTTGAAATTCCAGTTCCAGAAGGTAAATTAAAAGTTTTGAAAGATAAAGGATACGATGGTAAAGAATTAATTTTTGGTATTCGTCCAGAAGACGTTCACACAGAGGAAGTATTCTTGGAAAGCTTCCCAGAGTAAGTTGTTGAAGCTAAAGTTATTGTTTCTGAACTTTTAGGTGCTGAGACACAACTTTATTGCAAGGTTGGCAATACTGAATTAGTTTCAAAGGTAGACGCTCGTGACTTTACTAAGCCTGGTGCCAAAGTAAGAATGGGCTTTGAAATGAATAAATCTCACTTCTTTGATCCTGAAACACAAAAGGCAGTTGAAAATTAAGGAATTTGTTAAATGAAACAAGAATTAATCACTTTTGATGAAAAAAACAAAGTTTTTCATCTACACAATGATCAAATTTCATACCTTCTTTCAGTAGAAGATGGTGGTACGCTTTGCCATTTGTATTTTGGCAAAAAAGTGAATAATTACCATAATCAATTACGCTATCCACGTCTTGATCGCGGCTTCTCTGGTAATTTGCCAGGATCACTTGATAGAACATTTTCAAGAGATTCTTTGCCTAAAGAATATAGTACGGCTGGTGAAATGGATTATCACACTCCAGCTGCTGTAGTACGGCAAGCTGATGGCTCTAATGCTTTGTTTTTAACTTACAAGAATTACCGGATTGAAGATGGTAAGCCAGATTTAAAGGGATTGCCTCATTCGTGGGTAAAAGATAAAAGTGAAGCTCAGACTCTAATTGTTACTCTTGAAGATAAGAAAACTGAGTTGAACTTTGATTTGCTCTACACTATTTATCGTGATCGTCCAGTTATTGTTCGCTCAGTAAAAGTGAAGAATGCAGGTAAGGAAACGGTTAATCTTGAAAAAGTTGCTTCTATGCAAATCGACTTTGTAGATCGTAATTTTGAATCAATTACTTTGCCTGGTGCACATGCGCATGAACGAAGAGTGGATCGTAGTAAGATTCATCAAGGTATCCATGTCTTTTCAAGTCATCGTGGTACTTCAAGTCATCAAATGAATCCATTCTTGGCTCTAGTTGATCCTGATACGGATGAATTCCAAGGGGACGCATATGGTTTTGCCTTTGTATATTCTGGTAACCATAAGTTTGAAGTCGAAAAAGATCAATTTGCGCAAACTCATGTAAACGTTGGAATTAATGACTTTAACTTTAATTGGCAGTTGAATGCAGGGGATGCATTTCAAACTCCTGAAGTCTTAATGGTTTACTCAGATCAAGGTTTAAATAAAATGAGTCAAGCCTTTCATAGCTTGATTCATGATCGAATTATTCGTAGCAAGTATAAGAATGAAATTCGTCCAATTGTAGTGAACAACTGGGAAGCAACTTACTTTGATTTCAATGAAGATAAATTAAAGACCATTGTTGATGATGCCAAGAAATTAGGCATTGAGATGTTCGTTCTTGATGATGGTTGGTTCGGTCACCGTGATGATGACAATTCTTCATTAGGTGACTGGAAAGTATTTGCAAAAAAGTTCCCTAGAGGATTAGATCATTTTGTTGATTATGTTCATGAGCAAGGCTTGAAATTTGGTTTGTGGTTTGAACCTGAAATGATTTCATATGATTCTGATCTTTACAAGAATCATCCTGATTATTTGATGCATGTTCCTGGTAGAAATCCTAGTCCATCAAGAAATCAGTATTTACTTGATTTAGGTCGTAAAGAAGTACGTGATAATATTTTTAATCAGATGGAAAAAATTTTAGGATCGGGCAAGATTGATTACATCAAATGGGATATGAATCGTCACTTGTCTGATATCTATGAAGCAGATTTACCAGCAAATCGACAAGGAGAAGTTTACCATCGTTATGTTCTAGGTCTTTATGACTTACTGGAAAGAATTGTTGATGCTCATCCAGACCTCTTAATTGAAGGCTGTTCTGGTGGCGGTGGTCGTTTTGATGCCGGTATGGCTTACTATGATCCACAAATTTGGGCTAGTGATGATAGTGACGCCATTGATCGTTTAACCATTCAATATGGTACGAGTTTGGTTTATCCGCAATCAATGATGACTTCACACGTATCAGTTAGTCCTAATGAACAAAACGGTCGAATTACTCCATTCAATACTCGTGGCATAGTAGCAATGTGGGGCGATCTTGGTTATGAACTTGACTTAACTAAGTTAAGCCAGGAAGACCGTGAAGCGGTGGCTAAGCAGGTTGCTGAATACAAAAAGATTAGAAAAGTGACCCAGTTTGGCAAGTTCTATCGTTTGAAGTCGTCTCAAACTAGCAATCAGTGTGCGTGGGAAACCGTTTCAGCCGATCAAAATGAAGTCGTATTAAGCACAGTTAAAGTAATGGCTTCAGCTCAACCATATTTAACTAAGACGAAATTAGTTGGTCTTGATCCAAATAAACAATACGAGGATCAAGCTACTCACGAAGTTTATGGTGGCGATGAACTGATGAATATGGGCTTATATGATCCCGCTGAACATGGTGACTTTAAAGCCTATATGTACCACTTTAAAGCAATAAACTAGAGGTGTTTTGATGCCAATTAAAAATAAAGTAATGTTGATTACCTATCCTGATAGTTTAGGTAAAAACATGCAAGAATTAAGCGAAGTATTAGAAAACGATTTAAAAGGTGCGGTTGGTGGCATTCATCTGTTGCCATTCTTTCCTTCAACAGGTGACCGTGGCTTTGCGCCAACCGATTACACGACAGTCGATCCTAAATTTGGTAATTGGTCAGATGTCGAAAAATTGGGTGAGAAATATTACCTGATGTTTGATTTCATGATCAATCATATTTCGAGACATTCTAAGTATTACGAAGATTTTCAAAAGAATAAAGACAAAAGTCCATATGCAGATATGTTCTTAAGTTGGGATAAGTTTTGGCCAAAAGGTCGTCCAACTAAAGAAGATGTGGACCTAATCTATAAGCGTAAGGATCGTGCTCCATATCAAGAAATTACTTTTGCAGATGGTACCAAGGAGAAACTTTGGAATACTTTTGGTCCTGAGCAAATCGATTTAGATGTGCGCAAAAAGGTTACGCAAAAGTTTATTAAGGACACGTTGGTTAGCCTAATTAAGCACGGAGCAGATATCATTCGTTTGGATGCTTTTGCTTATGCTGTGAAAAAACTAGATACTAATGACTTCTTTGTAGAACCAGAAATCTGGGATTTGCTTAAGCAGGTACAAGATGATATTGCTGATGAAGGAGCAACGATTTTGCCAGAAATCCATGAGCATTACTCTATGCCATTCAAGATTTCAAAACATGGCTACTTTATCTACGACTTTGCTCTACCAATGGTTACTCTGTATTCGCTTTATTCAGGTAAATCCAATCGTTTGGCAGCTTGGCTAAAGAAATGTCCAATGAAGCAATTCACTACCTTGGATACTCATGATGGTATTGGCGTAGTTGATGCGCGTGATATTCTTTCTCCAGAAGAGATCGATTACACCAGCCAAGAACTTTACAAAGTTGGTGCTAATGTTAAGAAGAAGTATTCAAGTGCTGAATATCATAATTTGGATATTTATCAAATTAATACTACTTTTTATTCAGCTTTGGGTGATGACGATAAAAGATACTTCATGGCAAGATTATTGCAGGTCTTTGCTCCTGGGATTCCGCAGGTCTACTATGTTGGAATGTTAGCTGGCAAGAATGATATTAAGCTCCTTGAAAAAACTAAAGAGGGGAGAAATATTAACCGTCATTATTACAGCAAAGCAGAAGTTGAACAAGAAATTCAACGACCTGTTGTCGCTTCTTTGTTAAAACTCTTTACTTTCAGAAACAATGAACCTGCATTTGACTTAAATGGTTCTATTGATATCTCTACCCCCAATGAAAATGAAATCCATATTGTTCGAATCAATAAAGAACAAAATCATAAAGCAGAATTAACTGCTAACTTAAAAGATTTAACTTACCGAGTTTTGGTTAACGGTAAGCAAATTAACTTTTAAAACTATTCCTCAATATTATTTCCTCAAAAGATCATAATCTATAACCTTATTGAAAGACAATGCGTTGTGCATTGTCTTTTTGTTTTATGTTCAAGAAATTTATTTTTTTGAAAAAGTTTGATTTTAAGATAGGTTTAACGCTTTTAGCAATTCTATACAAACTATAAATTTGTTGACAATTAAAATTAAGATAATACAATTAGAAATACAAATAGTTTGAATATCAAATTATTTGTAAATCAAAATAAGGCGGTGGATCAGGTGACAATAAATGCTGCTGAAATTAAGCAGTTAACGGGTAATCAATCTCCACTAAGCTTACTTGATCAAGTTTTAGAGATTGATCCAGGTAAATCATTAGTTGGTTTGAAAAATGTCAGTGCCAATGAAAGTTACTTTGCTGGACATTTTCCAGGAAACCCAGTAATGCCAGGTGTCTTGATTATTCAAACTGGTATTGAAGCAGTTCAGGTTCTTAATGGAGCTAAGTGGCATGGAAAGCTTAGTGAAATTAAGAAGGCACGCTTTCGTAAAATGGTTAAGCCTGGTGATCAATTGGAGATCAAAATTAGTAAAAAAGATAGTGAAATTTATGAAGCAAAAGCTATGTTAAATGACGATGTAGCTTGCAGTGTGGAGTTGCTTTTTTCTTAGTTTAAAAATTACATTTAGCCTATAATTTAGTTTGGAAAAATATTCGAATATCAAACTAAAAGGAAAAAGGCAATGAAAGACTTATATCAAGAAATAAATGATGCATTATACAACACTTACTATGGAATCAACCGAATTGAAGAAGAAGAGCTTAAAAAGAGTCGTTTCAAAGATTTGACTCCTAAAGAGTTACATGCAATTGATGCAATTGGTATGCATAAGAGTCCAACTGCTTCTCAAGTTGCAACTAAACTTCATTTAACTCGGGCTACAATTACCTCAACTGTTGATCGATTAGTAAAAAAAGGTTATGCATTACGAATTCGTGATCAGAAAGATCGTCGAGTAGTTCGTTTAGAATTAACACATAAGGGACGCTTGCTATGTCGTGCCTACCATGCTTATCACAATATGATGGTTAAAAGTTTCCTTCAAAATCTTGACGAAGATGAATTAAAGACGATCTATCAAGCTTTTACGAATTTAGAGAAATTTGTAAATTCACATTAGATTGGATTGAAAAACTGTGAAAGATGTTGAGATTGTCGGTGCGAGTTTTGCTGTACCAGATAGAGTGATCAGCAATGATCAAATAAGTCAATTTATGGATACCAGTGATGAATGGATTAGTAAAAGAACAGGTATCAAGCAGCGCTACGTTAGCAGTGAGGAGAATACTTCTGCTTTAGCTAGTCGAGTAGCTCAGCTATTGTTGACTAAGACTAATTTATCAGCTGAAAAAATTGATTTAATCATTGTTGCAACAATGTCACCAGACAGTATGACGCCAAGTACGGCAGCCATTGTTCAAGGCAAGATTGCTGCTAAGAATGCAGTTGCTTTTGATATCTCAGCAGCTTGTTCCGGCTTTTCTTATGCATTATCGATTGCTCGATCTTTGATGTTGGTTAATCATTATCAGCATGCGATTGTTATTGGTGCAGAAGTCCTTTCTAAATTACTTGATTGGCATGATCGTTCAACCGCAGTTTTATTTGGCGATGGTGCTGGTGGAGTATTGCTTAGTCTAACTGATCAAAAACATTTTTTAGGTATTGCATTAGATACCTTTGGCGATTTAGGGAATAAATTGACTGCTGGAGAAACCAAACCTAGAGTTGACTTCTTAAATAATCAACGTCGGATGACTGCCTTTAAAATGGATGGCCGTGAGGTCTATCGTTTTGCTACGCATCAAGTACCGAAATCAATTCTTTCCGCTCTAGAGATGGCTCAACTCGATCTTGATGATATCGACTATTTTTTACTTCATCAGGCTAATGAACGAATTATTGCTCAAGTAGCTCGTAAATTAAAACAGCCATTAGAAAAATTCCCATTAAATATTGCTAAATATGGAAACACCGCTGCAGCTAGCGAAGCAATTTTGCTTGCTGAATGTTTACAAAATAAAGTTATTAAAAAAGGCAACATTATTGCCTTAAGTGGTTTTGGTGGTGGCTTAACTACTGCCACGATTATTTTTAAATATTAGGAGTATGAAAATGACTAAAGAAGAAATTTTAAAGGACGTTCAAGATATTGCACAAGATGAATTAGATGTTGAACCAGACAAGATTACCATGGATACCAACATCAAGGAAGATTTAGATGCTGATAGCTTAGATTTATTTGAAATTATGAACGAATTAGAAGACAAGTACGACATCGAATTAGATACTGATGACAGTATTCAAACCGTTGGTCAATTAGTTGATTTTGTTAAAAAGCAAATGGATGCACAAAAATAATGAAATTTGCACTTCTTTTTAGTGGCCAAGGTGCTCAAAAGTCTGGAATGGGTTTGGATTTTTTAGCAGATCCCTTGTTTAAAGAAACTATTGAAACAGCTAGTCAAGCTAGTGGCAAAGATTTAATTGCTATTTTCAAAAATGAAAACGGTGAATTAAATAAGACGGTGAACGTTCAACCAGCTTTAGTTGCTTATGAAGCAGGTATTTACCGCATGTTGATGCGGGATTTGCCCAATTTACCAGTAGCTGAGATGGTTGGTCTGTCCTTAGGCGAATATGGTGCCATGTTTGCTAGTGGCGCACTTGATCTAGAAAGTACTATTAAATTGGTTAGCGATCGTGCCCGCTACATGCAAGCTGATGCTGATAAGGTTGAAAATGGCATGGCAGCATTGATGCGTCCTGATTTGACTAAGGTCGAGGCAACAATTGATCATCTGCAAGAACAAGGTAAACGCGTCTATATTGCTAACTATAATTCACCTAAACAATTGGTGATTGCAGGAGTTAAGCAGGATGTGGATCAAGCTGCTCAGCAATTAAGGGAAGACAAGGCTTGTCTGAAGGCCATCAGTTTGAAAGTAAATGGCGCTTTTCACACACCACTATTTAATGGTGCCCGGGCTAAAATGCATGATCGCTTGCAGAAGGTTGTTTTCAAGCAGAACAAAGTACCAGTAATTTCTAATACGACTGCTCAACCTTTTACTAATGATTGGGCAAGTATTATGGAAAAACAATTGGCAGTACCAACTCATTTTGGAGAATGTCTGCAATATTTGCTGGATCATGAACAAGTTGATACGACTTTAGAAATTGGTCCAGGTCATACTCTTTCTAGTTTTGCTAAACAAGTAGACCGTAAGCTAACCCGTTATCAGATTGATGATTTAGCTAAGTACCAACAATTTATTGAGGCGGAAAATGGATTTAAAAAATAAGGTAGTTTTAGTTACTGGATCAACCCATGGAATTGGCGCTGCAATGGCAGTAGCTTTTGCCCAGGCAGGTGCTAAGCTTCTGTTAAATGGAAGAAGTGAATCATTGTCAGATGAATTAGTTGAGCAGTTGAACCAAGAGAAGGCTGACTATCACTATTTAAAAGCAGATTTAATGAAGACGGATTTGAAAAAATTTGCCGAGGATGCATGGGATAGTTATGGTCAGATTGATGTACTAGTTAACAACGCTGGAATCAATCGAGACAAACTCTTTATCGGTATGAAAGAGGCCGATTTTGATAGTGTAATCAATCTTGATTTGAAAGTGCCATTTTTCTTGAGCAAATGGATTATCAAGAAGATGAATAAACAACGCAGTGGCGTGATTATCAATATGTCTAGTATTGTGGGGATGCATGGCAATAGTGGTCAAGCTAATTACGCGGCTGCTAAAGCTGGATTGATTGGTTTAACCAAAACTCTAGCTAGAGAAGGTGCAATGAGGTCCATTCGGGTTAATGCGATTGCACCAGGAATGATTGATACTGAAATGACGCAGAAACTCTCAGATAGAGTCAAAGAGAATATTTTAGAGCAGATACCTCTCGGTCGTTTAGGCAAAGCGAGCGAAGTAGCCCAAACTGCTATTTTTTTGGCTCAAAATGACTATTTAACAGGTCAAACTGTAGTAGTCGATGGCGGAATGACAATTTAGGAGAAATCAATGCAAAGAGTTGTAATCACTGGAATGGGAGCAATTGCTCCTAATGGTAATGGCTTAAAGAACTTTGTTGATCACAGTTTAGCTGGTCAAGTTGGAATTAAGCCAATTTCTAAATTTGATGCAGAAAAGACAGGTATTACAGTAGCTGGTGAAGTTGATGACTTTGACCCAGTTGACTATGTGGGTAAAAAAGAAGCTCGTCGCATGGATCTGTATTCACAATATGCTGTGCAAACAGCTGGTGAAGCAATGGAAATGGCGGGCATTGATGAACAAAATACTCATCCAGAAGATTTAGGCGTAATTTTTGGTTCAGGTATTGGCGGTTTAACTACCATTCAAGAACAAGTTATCAAAATGCATGATAAGGGACCACGGCGCGTATCTCCTTTCTTTATTCCAATGGCCATTGCTAATATGGCAGCAGGGAATGTTTCAATCCGCTTTAATGCCAAGAATATTTCAACTTCCATTGTTACCGCCTGTGCTTCTGGTACTAATTCTATTGGTGAAGCTTATCGTCAAATTCAAGCAGGTCGTGCTCAAGTAATGATTGCTGGTGGTGCAGAAGCAACTGTTAACGAAACAGCGATTTCTGGTTTTGCTGCCTTGACTGCTTTATCGACCAATACTGATCCGGAGCGTGCTTCTTTACCTTTTGATAAAGATAGAAATGGTTTTGTTTTAGGCGAAGGTGCCGGTGCGATGGTTTTAGAAAGCTTAGATCATGCACAGGAACGCGGAGCTAAGATTTTAGGCGAAATTGTTGGTTATGGCACTACTAGTGATGCCTACCATATTACATCCCCAGATCCTAGTGGTGCAGAAGCAGCCAGAGCAATGAAGATGGCTATTGATGAGGCAAACATTAAGCCAAATCAAGTTGGCTATATCAATGCTCATGGTACAGCTACTCATGCAAATGATTCAGGTGAAAGCAAAGCTATCAACATGGTTTTTGGCAAGGATAGTTCAGTTTTAGTTAGTTCTTCTAAGGGAATGACCGGCCACCTGCTTGGTGCTGCAGGTGCTATTGAAGCAGTTTTAACTGTAGCCAGTTTAAGAAGAGGTAAGTTGCCTGTTAATGTTGGTTGTTTCAACCAAGATCCAGCTTGTCAAGTAAACTTAGTAAATACTAACAATCAAAATACTGCTGTAGATTATGCCATTTCCAATTCCTTTGGTTTTGGTGGGCATAATGCGGTTTTAGCATTTAAGAAATGGAATGAGGAATAAATGGATTTAGATAAGATTCAAGTATTAATGGATCGTTTTGAAGATTCAGATATTCGCGAACTTAAGATAGATGAAGGCAACTTTCACCTTTATTTGAGCAAGAATAAAGCAGATCAAAAGTCGCCTGTTAAAGTAAATACAACTAAAGAACAAACAGTGACTAAAGAAGAGTCTGCTCCAAAACAAGCACCCATTAAAGAAAAGCCTGAAGGGAAACCAGTTAAGGCACCAATTGTCGGCATTGTTTATTTACAATCTAAGCCTGGCGAACCTGCTTTTGTAAATGTAGGTGATCACGTTAAAAAAGGCGACACAATTGCGATTATCGAAGCCATGAAAATGATGACTGAAATCAAAAGCGATATCACTGGCACCGTAAGTGCAATTAACGTTGAAAATGAAGACTTAGTTGAAGTGGGTCAACCATTGATTACAGTTAAGGAATAATCATGACTGAATTAAATACTGAAGCAATTAAAAAGATTATTCCTCATCGTTATCCGATGCTTTTGATTGATCGCGTAACTGAATTGGATTCAGGTAAAAAGGCTGAGGCAATTCATAATGTTAGTTTTAATGAACCATTCGTGCAAGCAAATAAAGCAAATGTTTTTCCAGCTCCTTTAATTGTAGAAGCAATGGCTCAAACAGGAGCAGTGGCCCTCTTAAGTGAAGATAAATTTAAGGGAAAAACTGCCTATTTTGGTGGTATTCAATCTGCTCATTTTAATGGCGTTGCTCAGCCTGGTGATCAAATTATTTTAACGACCGAATTAACTAAGATAAGAAGAAACATTGGTGTAGGTCAAGGCATTGCTCGCGTAAACGGCAAGGTAATTGCAGAAGCAGAATTAACTTTTATGATTGGCTAGGTGACTAAATGTTTAAAAAAGTTTTGGTAGCAAATCGTGGTGAAATTGCGGTTAGAATTATTCGTTCTCTGAAAGAAATGGGTATTAAAACGGTAGCTATTTATTCAACTGCTGATCGTAATAGTTTGCATGTTCAACTAGCTGACGAAGCAGTTTGTGTAGGTGGCAATCAACCGGCTCAATCATATTTAAATATCAAAAATATTTTGGCAGCTGCTGTGGGTACCGGAGCTGAAGCAATTCACCCAGGTTATGGTTTCCTATCAGAAAGTGCCGAATTTGCAAAGATGTGTACTGATTGTGGTCTAACTTTTATTGGACCTAAAGCTGAAACGATTGATCAGATGGGCAATAAAGAGCATGCTCGTCAGTTGATGATTGCTCATAATGTACCAGTTACCCCTGGTAGCACCGGCTTTATTAAATCTGCTGATGAAGCTAAAGAAATAGCCCAGAAGATAGGATATCCCATCTTGTTAAAAGCAGCTGCTGGTGGTGGCGGTAAAGGTATTCGGCAAGTTCAAAAACCAGAAGAAATGGCGGATGCTTTAGCTTCTGCTCAAAGTGAAGCTAAAAATGATTTTGGTGATGATCGCATGTATCTGGAAAAAGTAATGCAAAATGTTAAGCATATTGAAGTCCAGATTTTTAGAGATTCTTTTGGTAACACGGTTTATTTCCCTGAACGTGATTGTTCTTTGCAAAGAAATAAGCAAAAGGTCTTGGAAGAAAGTCCTTGCGATTTAATTACCCCAGAAGAAAGAGCAAAGCTTGGCCAGATTGCAATGAAGGCCGCTGAAGCTGCGGATTATTTAAATACAGGAACAATTGAATTCTTAATGGATCAAGATCATCATTTCTACTTTATGGAAATGAATACTCGTATTCAGGTAGAACATACTGTTACCGAAATGGTTACCGGTGTTGATTTAGTAAAAGCCCAGATTAAAGTGGCTGCTGGCGAAAAATTGCCATTTACTCAAGAAGATTTACGTGCTAAAGGACATGCGATTGAATGCCGGATTAATGCAGAAGATCCAGTTCATAATTTCATGCCTTCAGTGGGTAAAATCGATTATCTGTATTTGCCAATCGGCAATCCAGGGATGCGGATCGATACGGCTCTTTATCAAGGACAACAGATTTCACCTTACTACGATTCAATGCTAGCTAAGGTAGTTGCTTTTGATAAAACGCGAGCAGGTGCGATTGCTAAGATGAAACGTTTGTTGTCAGAAATGGTGCTGCGAGGTATTAAAACCAATCAAGATTTTCATTTGGCAATTTTGAATGATCCGGTTTTTGCTACTGAAAAATTCAATAATACATATCTTGAGCAGCATTTTTTGCCTAAGTGGAAGGAACAGATGAATAATGAAACTTTATCAGCATAAAAACACTTTAACTGAAAAACATGTTAAAGCTAATAAAAAAGCAGATGATCGTGTTCCCGATGGTTTGATTCGTAAGTGTCCTAAATGTGGTGTCGAGATATTTGCAAATCAGTTAGACGAATATGCTGTTTGTCCAAATTGTAATTATGGTTTTAGGATTAGTGCTAAGCAAAGATTAAAATGGCTAGTCGATGATTTTGAAGAATGGGATGCAGACATTAAGCCCAGTGATCCATTGCATTTTCCAAATTATCAAAAGCAAATTCAAAAAGCAGAAACCAATAGTGGATTAAAGGAATCTGTTTTAACTGGTAAAGCTAGAATAAATGATGTAGCTTTTGCATTAGGAATTATGGATCCAACTTTTATTATGGGATCTTTAGGACAAGCAACTGGTGAGAAATTAGCTCGTTTGTTTGAAGAAGCAACAGTGGAAAAGTTGCCAGTAGTTTTGTTTACAGCATCAGGTGGTGCTCGCATGCAAGAAGGAATCTTATCTTTAATGCAGATGGCAAAGGTATCAAATTGCGTTGCTCAACATAGTAAAGCTGGTTTGCTTTATTTGGTAGTGTTAACTGATCCTACTACCGGTGGCGTAACTGCAAGTTTTGCTAGTCAAGGCGATATTACTTTAGCTGAACCTCACGCCATGGTTGGTTTTGCTGGACGTAGGGTCATTGAGCAAACTATCCATCAAAAGGTAGCTCCAGATTTGCAGTCTGCTGAAAATGTTTTGCATCATGGTTTTATTGATCAAATCATTACCAGACAGGCTGAAAAACAAACAATTGCGTGGCTTTTAAAGGTGGGAGGCAAAAATAATGGCTAAAACAGCAATGGAAATCGTTAAAGCAGCCCGTTCAGAAAGTCACATATCAGGACACGAGATTCGTCATGTCCTTTTTCCAGATTTCTTTGAATTGCATGGTGATGGCGCTAGCGGTGATGATCCTGCAATTGTTGGAGGAATAGCTACTTTTCATGGTGAACCGGTGACCATAATTACTACGAGTAGAGGTCATAGTCTGGATGAACGAATGCAAAAACATTTTGGTCAACCTTCTCCATGTGGCTACCGTAAAGTAGTGCGTTTAGCTAAGCAGGCTGCTAAGTTTCATCGTCCTATTTTATTCTTTATAGATACGGCAGGTGCTTATCCTGGTAAGGATGCCGAAGAAAATGGACAAGGACAAGCTATTGCCCAAGATTTACTGCAAGTGGGTCAATTAGCTACGCCAATCATTTCTGTGTTATATGGTGAAGGTGGTTCTGGTGGAGCTTTAGCCTTAGCTTGTGGTGATGAGGTTTGGATGCTTGAAAATAGCATGTATTCAATTTTATCGCCAGAAGGTTTTGCTTCAATTATGTGGAAAGATGCCAATAGAGCTGATGAGGCGGCAGAAGTTATGAAGCTGACACCAGCGGATTTGTTAGCACGCAAAGTAATTGAAGGAATAATTGCAGAGCCTGAAAATCATGAGCAGGTTTTGACTAATATTGACCAACGGTTGCAAAAAGAATTGCAATCATTGGAAAAGATGTCAGATAAAGATTTACTAGCACGAAGATATCAACGTTTTAGAAAATTTTAGGAGAAAAATATGGGCTTCTTAACTGGAAAAAAGATTTTGGTCATGGGTGTTGCCAATAATCGGTCGATTGCTTGGGGATGTGCTCAAGCAATGGCCAAGCAAGGTGCAGAGATTATTTATACCTATCAAAACGATCGTTTGAAGAAATTCATCTCCAAACTTGTTGATGATGAAGATCATTTAATTGAATGCGATGTCAGCAGCGATCAAAGCATCGATGATGCTTTTGAATTAGTAGAAAAAAGATTTGGCAAAATCGATGGTATTGTTCATGCGATTGCTTTTGCTAAGAAAGAAGAATTGGGTGGCTCAATTTTAAACTCTACTAGAGCAGGGTTCAGTCAAGCTTTAGATGTTTCTGCTTATTCTTTATTGGCAGTCGCTAAAGCAGGCGCAAAGATTTTGAATAATCCGGCAAGTATCGTGACTCTGACTTATATGGGTTCGGAAAGAGCTTTACCTAATTACAATACTATGGGTATTGCCAAAGCTGCCCTTGAATCTGGAATGCGCTATTTGGCTCGTGATCTTGGAAAAGGTGAAGTTCGCGTAAATGCTATTTCTGCCGGTGCGATGAGGACTTTGGCTGTTTCAGGAATTAAGGGCCATGCTGACTTGCTTAAAGAATCACAAAGCGAGACAGTTGATGGCGTCAATGTTACTCAAACTGAAGTGGGCAATGTTTGTGCATTCTTAATGAGTGATTTGGCCAGCGGTATTACTGGTGATGTCATCTATGTTGATAAGGGTGTCCATCTTAGATAAATGCGTTTTTTCTATTATCAGCTAGTTAAATCTACCCAAGACTTAGCTAAAGAATATCTGCTTAATCAAAAAGACTCAGCAGCTTTTATTGCACGTGGACAAAGTGCTGGTTATGGTAAAAGTGGGCGAAATTTTTATTCACCACAAAATACAGGGCTATATTTAAGCGTTGCTTTGCCTGAGTTTACATTAATCCCAGCAAAGCAAAATTTATTAACACCAGCTATTGCAGTAAAAGTTGTTCAAATACTAAAACATAATTTCCCTAACCGTGATTTTCGTGTTA
Source organism: Lactobacillus ultunensis DSM 16047 (assembly GCF_001436305.1). Taxonomy (GTDB): domain Bacteria; phylum Bacillota; class Bacilli; order Lactobacillales; family Lactobacillaceae; genus Lactobacillus; species Lactobacillus ultunensis. The sequence continues at coordinate 121,696 of NZ_AZFO01000001.1, forward strand.
AATGGGTTAATGATATCTATTTAAAGAATCGTAAAATAGCTGGTATTTTAACTGAAAATACGATTAATGGTTTAGTCGTTGGTATAGGTATCAATATTTCTACACAAAATTTTCCAGTAGCTCTAAAACAGAAAGCTGGCAGTATTCAGGCGGACTTTGATTTTGAAAAATTGGGCAAACAAGTTATAAAGGCAATTGTGAAAGCTACAGAAACATATCAAACTGGTGATTTTTTGCCTACGTATCGGCAGTTTTCTAATTTAATTGGTAAAAAGGTTACCTTAAAATTAGGAAAGCAGGACATTACAGGTAAAGTGGTTGATTTTGATGATCAGGGTAGAATGGTTTTAAAAACTCACCGCGAACAGACTAGCTATGGTAGTGGTGAAGTAATTAAAGTGCAGATGAATTAAAAAGTTTAAATAATATTTGAATAAAAAGGGAGAGAATTATTTCAATACATTCTCTCCCTTTTCTAATCTTTAAAAACTATTTTTATGACTTTTTTCTACTCTCAAATTCAAAAGTGTTACTTTATTTTCAAAGAAAAATCAAAAAGCACTGATATAATAGGACCAACGAAAGAAGGGATAAATGTTGAATATCTATGGAAAATATGCCCCGATGTTAGATAATCTGCTTAACAAGATGCTCGATCGGTTTGAGCAGTTAAACAAAGATTATGAAACTACTCACCATGAACGGCTTTATGAACACTTGCGTGGTCGCGTGAAAAGTGAAGCCAGCATGGAAGATAAATGCAGAAGAAAGAATCTACCATTAACGCCGGAATCGGCACTGCGTTCTAATCGTGATAGTGTTGGTTTGCGCGTGGTCTGTAATTTTATTGACGATATTTACACTTGCATTGATTACATTAAATCTTGGGATGATGTGAGCGTTTATAGAGAAAAAGACTATATTACGAATGCTAAGCCCAATGGGTATCGTTCTTATCATATGATTTTGGATGTTACCGTACCTGATGAGGATGTGCACGGCAATACGCCAGGACATTACTTTGTTGAAATTCAGCTCAGAACGATCGCTATGGATACTTGGGCTAGTTTAGAACATGAAATGAAATACAAACATCAGATAAAGAATCCTGAAATGATTGGTCGAGAATTGAAGCGAGTAGCTGATGAACTTGCCTCTTGTGATGTAAGCATGCAGACAATTCGTCAGTTGATTAGGGAAGAGGATTGAGTTAGTTAATGAGAATTTTAGTAGCAGAAGATGAACCCCAACTCTTGCGAGTTTTAACGGCTGCAATGAAGCATGCAGGTTATGACGTTGATCCTGTAGACAATGGATTGAAGGCTGTGGAGCACGCAAAGGAAAGTTCCTACGATGTAATTATTTTAGATATCATGATGCCAGTAATGGACGGGATTACTGCACTTAAAGAGATTCGCAAAAGCGGAGATAAGACCTATGTCTTGATGTTGACGGCAAAAGCTGAAGTTGATGATCGTGTAACTGGTCTAGATAGTGGCGCAGATGATTATATTACTAAACCATTTTCATTAAAAGAGTTATTAGCCCGTCTTCGATCCAAAGAGAGACGTGCGGATGATTATACACCTAATGAATTGAAAGTCGGAGATCTCTCGCTTAACGTTTCTGAACAAGAGTTAATTAGCCATAATTCTATTCGGTTGAGTGGAATTGAAACACAATTAATGAATTATTTTTTGTTAAATGAAGGAAAAGAATTATCGACTGATGAACTCTTAAGTCATGTTTGGAAGAATGATGAAGATGCTAACGCAGATGTAGTCTGGATCTATGTCTCCTATTTACGGCAAAAATTACAATCAATTCAAAGTTCAGTACAAATTGAAGGACAAAAAGGTGGTCCATATAAGTTGGTTAAGTAGGTGAGAACATGATTCAAAAGTTTCGCTGGAAATTCATTGCAATTTCAGTAGCTTCACTATTGTTAGTACTAATAATTACTTTAGGTAGTTTGGTAGGGATTACTTATGTACAAAGTCAGAATGAAGTTAATCGTGTTTTGACAGTTTTAGTAGAAAATGAGGGTCATTTGTCACCGCATAATGCACAACCAGCTTTTGGCAACCAGAATGATCTTATTAACCGAAATTTCTTGGGTGGACGATATAATCCGGAAGCAGTGTATCAGTATCGCTATTTTGCGGTATCAGTTGATCCAAGCCACCGTGTAAATGTAATCAATGATACTAATGTTTACAAATTAAAGAATACGGAAATAGGAAGTTTAACCCATCAAGCTTTAGATAATCACAATAAAACTGGCACTGTAAAAACTGGGCAAAATGAATATGTTTATCGTGTATTCAGAAGCAACACTGGGCAGAAAATGGTTGTATTTTTGAATAAAACACTGATTTACAATCGGTTTTGGCTATTATTTAGAGTTTCTATTGCATCAGGAATTGGAGCTTTGATTATCTTTGCGATAGTTTTAATTTTAGTTTCTGGTAAAGCAATAAAACCAATTGTTGATACTTATCATAAACAACAAGAATTTATTACCAATGCCGGTCATGAATTGAAGACTCCGTTAGCTGTTATTTCTGCAAATACAGAGATGGAAGAAATGCTTGGCAATAATTCTGAATGGAATGAAAGTACCAAAGAACAAGTGGCTAAGTTAACTAAGTTAATTAATAGATTGATTGCTCTAGCTCGAGCAAGCGAGACGGGTGAAATAACTCTGAGTAAGGTGGATTTCTCTCAGATCGTGCAAAATTCGACGAAGGATTTTAGATCTGTAATGAAGAAGAATAACCTCGTTTACCAAGTTTCTATTCGTGAAGGAATTAACGTAATTGCAGAAAAACATTCGTTGACTGAAATTGTTAATATTTTGCTTGATAATGCTAGAAAGTATTGTGACCCTCATGGGAAGGTGCAGGTAAGATTAACCCGTAGTACATTGAATAAAAATGCAATTCTTCGTGTAAGCAATACTTATAAAGAAGGAAAAAATGAGGATTATAGTCATTTCTTTGATCGATTTTATCGTGAGGATGAATCTCATAATTCCAAGAAGGGTGGTTTTGGTATAGGTTTAGCCATGGCACGCGAATTAACAGAAGCCTTTCGGGGCAAAATTAGTGTTAGTCATAATGGTGATGAAATTATTTTTCGAGTAAACCTAAAAATAGCCAAATAGATTTTTGGATAGTTGTACAATAGAGTCAAGAATCGGGGAAATAAATTTGGCAAAAAAGAAATCAATTTATACTAAAGATGTTGTCCTAGTGATGGCTGCATCTTTCTTCTTTATGTTTAGTACAATGTTTGTTAATCCATTGATAAATGGGTATGCGAAAGAATTAGGTGCTAGTAGTGCTTTTGCCGGAATTATTGTGGGTATTATGAGCGTAGCTGCAATGTTTTTACGTCCAGTAGCTGGCAATCTGACGGATAAGTTTTCAAAATATCGTTTATCATTTATCGGTGGCGTTTTAATTTTAATTGGGGTACTTGGTTATGTCTTCACGCCTTCGAGTGCATGGCTGCTGCTTTTTAGATTAATTAATGGTACGGGTTATGTTCTCTGTACTGTTTGCATGACCACCTGGCTGGCATTTCTAGTTCCACGGCAACATGTAGGGGAAGCTATGGGCTTTTATGGTTTAATGAATGCCTTGGCTATGGCATTAGCCCCAGCTTTATCTATTAATATCTATCAGAAAATTGGTTATCGTGAAAGTCTGATAGCCTCAGCTATTTCAGCTTTATTAATGGTTGTCGCTATCCAGTTTGTAGGTGATCATGCTAAGCCAATTGTCAAAGATAGAGGCAAGATGCCCAAGAAGCATTTCAAGATTATTCAAATGAATGTCTTACCAGTAGCTATTTTGACTACGTTGTTTGCGGCACCTTACTTTATTACGCAAGCGGATATTGTGACCTATGTTGAACAAAAACACTTAAGCGTTGCAGTTGGTTCATATTTCTTGATCTATGCCGTAGTGCTGCTCATAATCAGAATAGGCTTAAAGCGGTACTTTGATACTGTACGATTTGGCGTTTGGTTCTGGATTAGTTTGCTTTCAACAACTGCTTATATTATTTTGCTAGCAGTCATGAACAATAATTGGCAAATGGCACTAGCTGCTGCTGGTATGGCAATGGGATACGGTATTATTTATTCTGTTTTGCAGTCGACTGCATTGCTTTTAGCCCCAATTGAAGAACAAGGATTAGCTAGTTCGACTTTTTATTTGGGCTTAGACATTGCAATGGCTTTTGGTCCAATGGTTAGTGGGGTAATTGACAGTGTATTTCCAATTCAATGGTTCTACCCAGTAGAATTAGTATTGATTCCATTTATGTTGTTAGTTTACTTTATCTGGCGCAAACGCTTGAATAATGCAATTGATTACCATTAATTTTTAGAAAGGATCAATTTTATGAGCGATTATTTAGTTAAATCTAAACTTGAAAATAAAGAATGGCAAATTGCTAATCAGGTTCGTAATCATACATTTATTTGTGATGATAATGGCAAAGGGCACGATGCCGGTCCCAACCCAGTAGAATATTTGTGTGGTAGCGTTGATTCTTGCATTGTAATGTCTGCGGGGATGCTGATTAAGGCACATCAATTAAATGTAAAGAATTTTCGTGTTGAGAATTATGCTAAAACTGAAAACTTGGGACATGGTAAATCTGTAGTAACCGAAATGCAGATTAAAGTTTTCTTCGATAGTGATATGTCGCAAGAAGAAAAAGAAAAATTTTTAGCCCATATTTTGCATGTTTCGACTGTATATCAGACTGTTAAAGAAGCAGTTAAAATTTACGTAGAATTAGCCTAAGGGGTGCTTTTGAATGTCATTATTAGATGAAGCTGTTGTATTAAATGATGGTAGCTTAATGCCGAAAGTAGGCGTAATAGCTGATAATGAAGATAGTGTTGCTAAAGCTGTAGATGCTGGCTATCGTCTAGTAGATTGTCCAACAGGAAAGAAAATTAATTTAGATGAGATTAGTCCGCAGCTTTATGTGGAGATTCAAATATCCGAAGAAATTAAGACGCGTGAAGAGATGCGCGATAGTTTCAAGAACATTAGACATAATATTGTTTCTAATCATGCAGATCTATGTCTTTTAAGATTGAGCGATGATATGGATCGCAATAAAAAAGTTTGGCAAGAGCTAGAACAACTTAAGATCCAAGGTTGGGTTAAAACTTTAGGTTTAGTAAATGCAACAAGCGATGACCTGGCTGATCTTTTGAAGAATGCTAAAGTTAAACCAAGCGTAGTTCAGATTAATTATGAAGATCCCACTTTAATTAACATGGCACGTAAAAATAAGATGCAGGTAGAAATGCAAGTAGAGGGTGATATTGATGCATTAGCTGAACTTGCCGACAATTATAAAACAAGTTCACTTGAGTTAGTTATGCGTTACTTCAATCAAAAAGGTATTGTGCCATTGATTAATGCTGAGGATATTATTAAGAATCCAAAGAGTGACTTTACGATTAAGCCAAATGATTTGGCAACTATTGGACAGTTGTTTGCAAGTAAGTAAAGCCTTGAATAGTAATAAAAAATGTTATAATTAAACTATAAGGTTAAATATTAGGAGAGCGTTAAAATGAAAACTAAAAAATTATTTACATCATTAGCTGCTGCTGTGATGCTTTCAGCAGGTTTAGCTGGTAGTGGTGTTATTGCAAGTCAACCCGTTCATGCTGCTACTACTCAATCTTCAAATGCTAAGAAAGGTACTATTAGTATAAGACGTAGAACTGTCAGTGCTACAGTTAAGAATAATAATCCTAAATTAATTACATTTGCTGAAGTAAATGGTCAACAAAAATCCACTGTTATTGATTCAAATTACACTGCAGGTCAAACTATTAATGTTTTGTGGTCTACTACTGCAAAGCAAGGTAATAACACTATAACTTTATATTATATTGAAAGTAGAACTCTTAATGGGCAGGACAGTTTAGTTTTTATTCCATCAACAGAAGTAACTACTAGTGCTGCTGTCCCAACTCAAGAAGCTTTTGCTCAACAAGCTCAAAACGATGTGAAGGCTATTCAAGATGCTTATAATAATAGATCTTTAAAGTACATCGTAGTAACACCTAAGTCAAAGAAAGGTGCCAAAATTTATTACGCTTATAAGAAGACTAGAAAGTCAAAGAAGATCTACTTTGCAGCAAGCAAGAAGAAGATTAAGCATGGCAAGAAATTTAAGTCTTCAATGATTGTTAAGCATGGTAAGACTAGATACGTATATATTGGTAAGAAGAGATATGTAAGATCATCTGCTGTAAAGATTGTTAGTGCTAAATATGCACCACTTAAGTTATCAGCTGATCTTAAGAGCTTGATTGTTGAAAATTAATTATTAGTTGAATATTTTTAAGGAACGGCTGAAAAGCCGTTTTTTATTTTGCTGAGAGAAAATAATTAAAAAATAGTTTGACAATTTAAAATAAAATGTTAATATTATTAACAACAAAGATAAATGACATAGCTTTGATAAGGAAAAGTAAATTGAAATAAGCGTTCAGAGAGCTTCTGGTTGGTGTGAAGAAGTGGTGTAATTTCAGTTGAAAATCACCTTTGAGCTGAAACTACGATACTAGTAGTTTCAGGGTCCGCCCTATATAGCGGCGACGTATCGCTCGTTTATTAACGGGCCGCACGTGCAGGAGGTTAGAATTATTCTAGCAAAAATAGGTGGTACCGCGTGAAAACGCCCTATTAGATCAATTTGATCTAGTAGGGCGCTTTTTTTTTGTCTCAGCTAATGTTTCTTAGAAAAGGGAGATTTGATTATGAAAAAATTTACTCGTGTATTAGGAGCAGGAATAGTAACAATGGCAGTTGCCGCAACATTGTCAGCATGTTCATCAAAAAGTAGTGCTAAAGCAACTTATAAGAAATCACTTAGCTGGATGACAACGTCTGAGATCCAAACGATGGATCAAACTAAAATGGTTGATACAACAGGTGGCGAACAGGCTACTAATGTTTTTGAAGGATTATATCGTTTAGACAAGGATGGCAATGTTGTACCGGCTGTAGCTACTGAGGCTAAACAGAGTAAAGATGGGTTGACTTGGACATTTAAATTAAGAAAAGATGCTAAATGGTCAAATGGTGATCCAGTTACTGCTAACGATTTTGTTTATGCATTACAGAGAACTTTAGATCCTAAAACTGCATCTCAGCAACAGCATGAATTACAAGCAGTTGTTAACGCAGATGAGGTAGTAAGTGGTAAAAAATCCCCACAATCTTTAGGCGTTTCAGCAAAAGATGACCATACTTTGGTAGTTCACTTAAGTCATCCGGTTCCTTATTTCAAAACTTTACTTTCTACTTGTTGGAATCCAGTAGATAAAAAAGTTGCTGAAAAGTACGGTAAAAAATTTGGTACAGCATCTAAATATAATGTTTATAATGGACCATTCATGCAAAAAGGTTGGACCGGTTCGAATCTTTCTTGGAAGTTAGAAAAGAATGATCAATATTGGGACAAAAAAGCTGTTAAATTGCAAACTGTTAATTACAGTGTACAAAAGACGCCTTCAACCGATTACAATTTATATCAATCTGGAAAATTAGATGGTGCTTTGCTTGATGTGCAAGCTTCTAAACAATTAAAGCATCAAAATGGATATCAAGTATTTAAGTTGGATCGAACAGAATACTTAACTTATAACGTTTCTAAGAATAAGGACTTAGCTAATGTTAACTTAAGAAGAGCCCTTTCGATGGCGTTGGATCGTCAAAGTTTAGCAAAAACAGTAGGTGCAGCAAATACTGTTGCTAAAACCTTCGCAGGGCCAAATGAAAAGGTGGGTAATGTAGACTTTGCTGATTATGTTGAAAAGCGTGATCCAAGTAATAAATATGTTGAACATAATGAAACTGAAGCTAAGAGACTATTTCAAACCGCTTTAAAAGAATTGGGCAAAGATCATGTCAGCTTTACTTTAGGTGGAGATGATGACGATGTTTCTAAGAAAGTGATGGAATTCGTTCAGAGCGAATTGGAAAGTACTTTTGGCAAGAAACTGACTGTAAATGTGAGAAGTATGCCCAAAACAACTCGAGTAGCTAATATGCTTAATGGAAAATACGATGTTGATTACACTGGTTTGACTTCTGGTTACTTAGATCCTTATTCAATGCTTCATACCATGATGAGTGGCGAAAACTATAACTTTGGTAAATGGTCAAATAAGAATTTTGATCAGTATATGAAGGCATCCGACAGACAAATGAATACATTTAAACGCCTTCAAGATCTATTTAATGGAGAACGTGTACTAATGGATCAACAACCATTAAGTCCATTATTCCATGATGGTCAAGCATGGATGGTAAGACCTGGCGTTCACAATTTAGAATTTGACAGTGGCAACTTTAACTTTAGAAATGCATACGTTTTAGATAAATAGCAAGGGGATAGAATGATGAGAACAGTTTATCAGAATTGTAATTTGTTTGTAGGAACTAAAGATGAATTAGTACATAATGCCTGGTTTGTCGTTGATGACAAAACAGGTAAATTGGTAGATCAAGGGAGCGGTAAATTTGAAGGTAAAGCAGATAAACAAGTTGACCTTGCAGATCAATATGTTATGTCAGGACTATTGAATTCGCATACTCATCTTGGAGCCGATCCTGTGTTAGATAAACATTATCCACAAACAGAAACTTCTACGACTTTTAATGCTCTTAAAAACTTGCGTGAGGGTTTGCAAGGTGGAGTAACATATGTAAGAAGTTGCGGAGTCGCCTTTGATGTTGATATTAAATTAAAGAAGATGAGACCACAACATCCCTTTGAAGGACCAGGGATGCGCCCAGCTGGTATGGCGGTTTCAATTCCTGGTGGACATGGTGATTTGCCATTAGGTCAAGATCATGAATATAATGCCTGCCATTTAGTAAATGGGGTTGACGATATGCGAAAAGCAGTCCGTTCTCAATTTAAAAAAGGCGCTGAAAATATCAAATTGATGGCTACTGGTGGAATTATGTCTCAAGGAGATCAAGTTGATGATACAGAATTGTCACTTGAAGAAATGAAGGTCGCAGTTGAAGAAGCACATTCTAAACATATGACTATTTGCGCACATGCTGAAGGGAGATTAGGTATTCATTATGCAGTGGTAGCCGGCGTAGATTCTGTTGAACATGGTTTTTATGTTAGTGATGAAGACATTGAATTAATGAAAGAAAAAGGTACTTTCTTATCACCAACTTTAATTGCTGGGCATCAGATTGTAATTCATGGCAAAGGAAAAATGTCTAATTTTTCTTATAACAAAATGTGTGAACATGTTGATGCATTTTATGAACACGTTGGTAAAGCAGTGAACAGTGGGGTTAAGCTAGCTTTAGGCACTGACGCTGGAACTTACATGAATCCGTTAAAAGATACTGCCAAGGAATTAGAAGAACTAGTTCGTGCAGGTGTTTCCAATTTTACTGCTCTGCATGCTGCAGGTTTAGGTTCTGCAGAATTACTTAAAGTTGATGATGAGTATGGCTCTTTAGAAGTAGGTAAATATGCAGATTTCTTAGTATTAAAAGAAAATCCTTTAGCAGACGTACGTGCAGTTCAACAAGAGAATAAGCAAGTATATCAACATGGCGTAAGGAAATTTTAGTTTTAAAAATAATGCTCTGAAATAATTCTCTAACAAAAAATGAATCTAAATTAAAAGGCTAACATCATTATTGGTAGATGCTAGCCTTTTAGTAGTAAGAATAATTTTTAATGTCCTTTTTCATAAGTGTTTATTTCTCAACTTGGTATTTTTTTGTAACCGTGTAATATAAACGCTTAGGAAAAAGATTAATATTCTTTTCGAATAAAGTTAGAATCTCTTTAGGCGTATCTTTCTTAAATAGAACAGTAGCTGTGCGATCATCATTAGGATAAGCATGTTTGATCCACTTAGTAATCTTAACTAAAATGACATCATCATGAGTAGGTGCCATTAAAATATCCATAGGTTCAATTTCACTATCTCTTCTTTTCATGATAATCACTTTTCAAGTTCATAATTTGCAGTAGGGGTATAGTTTAAACGTTTAGGGAAAAGAGTGTAGTTCTTCTCATATAAATTCAAAATTTCTTTTGGTGTATCCTTTTTAAAAGTAACAGTTAAAGTACCATTACTATTTTTACGATAATTCTTAAACCATTTAATGATTTTTACCAAGATAACATCATCATGAGTAGGTGCCATTAAGATGTCCATAGGTTCAATTTCTTTTGCCATAATTAATCAGCTTTCTAGTTAATTCATACAGAATTTGATCATGTGGTTGCTGAGAAGTATAAGTTTCAGCGATAATCTCGTTTACTAAATTATCGCTTCTCATACCTTTAGCAAATTTATAACTTATTGACGCATAATAACTTAAGCTCTTTTCCAAGTACATATCATCTTGACTGAATGCTCTTGCTACATAGCTCTCCAACTGGTGCGTCTAAGTCATGCTTAGCTTCTTCAATATTATTATACTTGCTTTTATGGGCCCGATAAAACCTTTTGACTGCATCCCAATGCAACTTATGACCAAGTTCATGACGAATAATACCACTAAGATCCTGTGCTGCAAATGTTCCTTCATCAATCACATGATCAATCCGCTCTTGGGTATGATAAAAACTGTTGAAGTAAATTACATCATCGACATGATTATAGGAAGAGATTCCGCCAGTTTCAATTTTCTTATTGGCGACTACTATGATTGGTGGCAAATCTGACCTGTCGAAATCAACCAGTGCTTTTTCTAGCAAAGTTACGCAATCGCGATACTTCTTCATCTTGCCCTCTATCCAAATATCATATGGCGTAGAGCCCACTTGCATAACATGAACACGAACGATGGCGTCTTTACTGTTTCGAAAAATAAATTCTTGTTTCTTGGATAAAAAGTCCACAAATTCAACTCCCCATTTTTAGCTTCTATTACTTATTACGCAAAGCAGAAGAAGATTTTTCTTATGGTCAGTTATCTTAACAAAAAATTTAAATTTTCAAATTCGACAAAGCTGGTACAAATTGGAGAAAAGTCTTACAATGTTAGGCGTGCTATTCAAAAAGGTAAGGGAGTAGATACGGATGTTGAAGAAATTCAAAATTTCTTTTGTTTTAGCATGTACTTTGATGTTATCGATCTTTTTCATTAAGCCACAATCAGTTTTGGCTCGTAGTTTACGTCCGTTTCAAACTAAAATGATTAATGGCGAAAGCTATGGAATTTATGAAAAGTTAACTCGGAAGGGTCCACGAGTTTGGATGGCCTCTACAACAACTTTTAGATATGGTAATTATCAGGCTAGTATTGAGAAAAAAGTTGGCAGAACTAAGTATGATTTTGTCTGGATCGATGGTCATCGAGCAGGTTGGGTCAATCAGCGTGCATTTTTAAGAAGTAAAATTGCAGTAGTCCATGATATTAGTTTGGTTAAAAATCCGGACTATGATTTTCCTACGAGGGATGCAATTAACTTTGCCACGGATGCGTCGGGTACAGTGATTGAGCCATCTAAGGTGAAAGTCTCAAAAAGCAAAATTACTTCAAATAAGGCGAGCAAGTACCGAGTTAAATATTCTTATGGTAAAGCTCATGCTTATACCACAGTTAGAGTAAGAAAAAACATTAATGAAGGTTTGGCTCATGCCAACAAGACACCGCAATCTGGTGAAAGTGCCAGCAGCTGGTTTAAGCACTATAAAACTTCAGGTAATTGGGGTAAAGGAGCTAGCTATGCACCTGAAACCAAGCCTCATACAATTAAGAGTGGCAATTTTAAGTTGAAAACCTACTTTTATCAGCTTGCCACTTTATCCCAAGGGAATTCTTTCACAGGTATGGTTGGCCCACTTCCAGAAGGAATGGCTGTTTCTAATGGCTTAATGTATGCCACGATGTATAATGCTCCTCAAAATACGCGTGCACATATTGTTGCTTATAGATTTAATCAAATTCCTAATCGCTATATTATGCAAAAACTTCCTTGGCTTCCATGGAGAAAATTCTTACGTTTAGCTCCACCAATTAAAGTTAGTCCTTTAATTAAGACCGGTCATGGGCAAGCTTTTGGTGCAACTAATAAGTATCTCTATGTAATTGCTAATAATCACTTATTACGTAATTGTAGTGATTCAGAAGAATTAATGCAGATTAGCAAGCAGGATTTACAGATTAAAAAGATCTGGACCTTTAAAATCTGGAATGGTAATTCTAATGATGGTCGTTACGTACATAATGCCGTTTTTGTCAATGATAAAAAGTTTATTGCTGAATATCATAGTGCAACTAATCACCGTTTTGAGTATTGGGAAGTTACTCGTCATGGTAATAGTTGGAAACCAGTAGAGATTGGTGCCACTAAAGGTGAGTTTATGCGGAATGATTCACCTGTACAGAGGATGGCATATAATAGGAAGAAAAAGCAAATTTATTTAGCCTTTAATGATTATTTATTTAAGTTAAAGAGAAATGGCAAAGTGCTTGATAGTGCTCATTTCCATACGGGTCGTGAGTTTGAAGGAATTTGTGTTAATGATGGATACTTATATGCTGAATTAGCTCAAAGGCCAGAATTGCTTCGTCAAAAGATTAAGTAAATTAGTCTAGTCATGAAAGTTGACTAGGCTTTTCTTATATTCCTATAATTAAAGAAAGAATGCGTTTACAGAAATGGGTGACTAAAATGAAGAAGATTACAAAGTTGGGTGCAGGTGCACTTCTCATTAGTGTATTTGCATTACTTGTTGGTAAAAAATTAGATGACGATGTTAGAAAAGATAATGCAGAAACAAAAGATCGCGGTATTGGTCCGATTGATAAATAATAGCATCCCTGTAAGGGGATGTTTTTTTATTGCTTTTTGAAAATGCTCCTTTAAAGGTTCATAATAGATAATGTTTGTTTTTGTAAAGGAGTTGTTTTTTTATTCATGAAGCAAGATAATCACGTCAAGATCAGCCTTAGTAGCTTGGTCTTGATGATTTTCTCTTCTATTTTTGGATTTAGTAATTCGCTGACTGCTTTTTACCAAATGGGCTATGCAAGTATCATTTGGTATATCGTGTCAGCTATCTTGTTCTTCTTGCCGTCCGCATTGATCTTTGCGGAATATGGTGCTGCCTTTAAAGGAATTAAAGGTGGGATTTTTTCTTGGCTAGAAGGCTCTACTAATGAAAAAGTAGCATTTGTCGGAACTTTTATTTGGCTATCTGCATGGGTAGTTTGGCTAGTTTCATCGACTCAGTTCTTCTTAGTTTCAGTATCAACCGCTATGTTTGGGCATGATACAACGCAAAGCTGGCATTTGGGGCCGTTGACTTCAACACAGCTTTTAGGAATCTTAGAAGTTGTTTTCTTAGCAATCGTAACTTTTTGTGCCGCAAAGGGAATTGATAAAATAAAGGCGATCAATAATATTGGTGGGATCTTTACTTTGGCAATTGCTATCGGATTTACGGTTGTTTCATTATTGGTATTTATTTTGAATCATGGTCAGTTAGCTGAACCAGTTACTGCACAAAATTTAGTTCATTCACCTAATCCGTCATTCCAATCTCCAATTGCGGTTATTTCATTTATCGTTTATGCATTGTTTGCATACGGCGGTTTGGAAACAACCTCAGGTGTGATTGACTCAGTAGATAAGCCTGAAAAAACTTACCCTAAGGGTTTGATTATTGCGATGATTATGATGACCGCACTTTACGTAGTTAATATTTTCATGTGTGGGGTTGCCGTTAACTGGAATAAAGAATTAGGAGCTAAAGGCGTTGATCTGGCTAACGTTGAGTATGTGTTGATCAATAATTTAGGTGTAGTGACCGGACATAGTTTAGGCTTGTCGCAATCTGCTTCTTTAGCTATTGGTTCAGCTTTCTCACACTTTGCTGGGATTGCTGACGTATTATCAGGTATCGCTGCTGCTTTCTTGATGGTTTATTCACCAATTAAATCATTTATTGAAGGCTGTGACCCACGACTTTTGCCTAAAAAGTTAGTTCAACTGAACAAACATAACATGCCTGAACGTTCAATGTGGTTACAAGCAATTATTGTTAGTGTAATTATCTTGTTCATCTCATTTGGTGGTAATGCAGCTGATCAGTTCTATACAATTTTAATGGATATGATGAATGTTTCTTCATCTGCGCCATATTTATTCTTGATTGCGGCTTATCCATTTTTCAAGGCAAAAAAAGATTTGGATCGTCCATTTGTCTTTATTGAAGGAAAGAAGAAAGTCTGGGCAACGACAATTGTTGTCTGGTTGGTTGTCGCAATCGGAATTATCTTCACTTGTATCGAACCACTCTTTACGGGTGATTATCAAACTTCATTCTGGACTGCAATTGGTCCGGTAGCCTTTGGTTTAGTTGCATGGATCTACTATTCTTATCGTGAACATAAGGAAAAAGTTTTAAACTAATCAATAAACATTTTTATCAAATATGTTTATAATGGAAAAAGGTATAGAAAGGATACTAGATTAATCATGAAAAAATTAAATACTAACAAACTTACTGATGAACAAATTAAATTCTTTAATGAACACTTACCATACATGGCAACTGTTAACAAGGAAGGCAAGCCAGCAGTTGGTCCTAAAGCTTCACTCAAGGCAATCAATGCGACTACTGTTCAATACTTAGAAAAGACTAAGTCTGAAGCTTTTGCTAATTTGAAGAACGGTTCAGAAGCAGCTATTGTAGTTGCTGATGTACCAACTCATAAAGCATTACGTGTTAGAGGTTTTGCTGAAATTCATGAAGACGATGACTACGCAAAGAATATTTTGAAGGATACTAAGTTCCCTAATGCATTTGTAGTCAACATCAAAATTGATGAAATTGATGCTTAGTTAAAGAAAAAATCTATGTTAAAAAGCATCCCAAATTTTGATACAATCCCACTAAAGTGG
>NZ_AZFO01000010.1 GCF_001436305.1 Lactobacillus ultunensis DSM 16047
TTGTTTTCATGTATGTTGGTTCACCAGTTTCTTCTATTATTTATCAATGTCAGGTTTTAAAAGTTGATATTCCCTATCAATATAAGGATAAAAATTTGCAGATATCGCATGTAATGAAGATTAAAAAGTTAAAGTCCTATCCTAAAGAAGCGTTCACATTTAAAAATTTAGCTAAACATAATGTTCGTGCAATCCGTGGTCCAAGGCATGTGCCCCAAGAGCTATTAAAGAGCTTATTACAGAAAAATTAAAAAATAAAAAACTTAGCTTTAAGTGTAGTGACCCTCGAAATTTGGACATGAATTTCGGGGGTTTACTATGTCTAAATTAACCAAGCAAGAAAACGCAGAATTGCGTCGCCAGAATTTAAAGCTTGCAGTCGAAAACGCATATATAAAAAATTGGATGCCTTGGTTCAAAAAAGAAAGAGCCAACTAAAACAGAAATAGCACAAGCTGTTACTGAATTAAGGCATGAACTGGGGCTTACCGTGAAGAAGATCATTGAGATTATCAATGCAAATGAAGATCTGCCGCATATCTCGCGCAGTAACTACTATGACGTTTATACGCTAGGATAAAGATCAGGTCAATCATGGCGATGTCATGAATCGTATAAAAGAAATCTATGATGAAATTAAGGGGTCGCGATATTGTTGCTTATAATATTTCTCGTCATCCTAAACTGAAACTAGTAATGAAGATGCTTGATGATACTTTTAAGACTAATCAAGCATTAAACGTTTTAATCTTTCACGCGGATCGAGGCTGGTTATACCAATACAAAGCTTACCAACATGAATTAGCTCTTCGCGATATTGAGCAAAGCATGTCTAGGAAAGGCTGATCTCCAGATGATGGCTTAATGGAGGGCTTCTTTGGCATCCTAAACGTGAAGTGTTCAAGAAATATACTTCACTTGATGAATTAGAGGAAGCTATCAGAAAATATATCAACTATTACAATACAGAGAGAACCAAAGATAAACAAAAAAACGTCTTGGATCAGTTATTGTAAACTGGCAAGACGCCTGGGAAAAAGTAGATTAATTTTCAGGTACACCTTGATTAAGTTCTTCAACAATTTGGGCAGCAGGTTTAATTTCATGAATAAAACTTATGCCCATTCCAAATGAAGCATATCCGGTAGAAAGATCACCTTTAACCATGCCATTGATCATTCCCTGATAATTATTAGCTGCTGCAAAAATTTCTTTACCCGTTTTTCCTTCTTCATTCATCTTAGCAAGTTTATTTGGCAATTCTCCAGGTAGAGAACGATAAAAGGCTGGAACTGCTCGATATAGCAACATTTTATCAGCATCATTATCAACGAGCATTTGCTTAATATTTTCAGCAAGTGGTGCCTCTTCACTAGCTAAAAATGCACTACCTATATACACACCTTGAGCTCCTAGTGCAAAAGCAGCTTTAACTGTTCGAACATCACTTATTCCACCTGCAGCAACGACTGGTACACCATGCGCATGATCAACTACTAAAGGAACAATATCAAAAGTACCAATAACTTTAGTAGGAACTGTACCACCTTCATCAAATCCTGTAGCTCCAATTACATCAACTCCATTTTTAACAGCTTGTTCTGTATCTTCTGCAGTCGGTGTATTTGAACGATTAATGACTTTTATTCCATTGTCATGTAGAAGATCTACCCAGTTCTTGGACACAGTTTGACCAAAACCACCAAAAATAGCAACAGGAACTTTTTCTTCCACCATTAACTTAAACATAGCATAAGCATCAGGATCGTCCTTAGGATCTTCATGAGTTCCTGCTAATTGAATACCAAACGGTTTATTAGTAATTGAACGAACACCTTTAATTTGTTCTTTCATCATATTTACGGCTCTATTACCACCAATGATGGAACCATTTTCTTTAGTGCCACAATCACTATGTTGGGAAGCACCACTAGTTGTATCAGGAACTACGTAACCGGCATTTACACCTAGAACGCCTAAGCCTCCTGCCTTGGAAACTGCACTAACTAAATGATAATTTGTCAAAGTATGCATTGGAGCTTGAATAATGGGCTTTTCAATTCCTAAAACTTTAGTCAACTTGTTCATAATTTTTCACCTAACTTCCTATTCATATCATTTTGAGGTCATTCTATATCTTGTTAATAAAAAAACAAGTACGCAGATTTTTATGCCTTATAAATCATTTAACCAATTTATCTGAATCTTGCGGTGAAGCAATAATCCAATAGATTATATTAGCTGCTAAAATAACTAATGCGCTGATTGGCTGCCAGTAGATAAGAATTATCCCTAGTACAACAGAAACTAGTTCATAAATCCATCTCGATGGTTTTAACATTTGCAAGATCAATTTTTAGGGTTATCTTTAGCTAAAATCCCAACCATCACATAATATGTAATTGCCCAAACTGTAAAGATAAGAAAGTAAAAATATGCTGCAACACGTGAATGAATTTGTTCACTTATCCAGCCCGTGGCAACTGGAAAAAGCGACATGAAGAATAGCCAGATCATATTCAGCCAAAATACCCTTTTTGAAATCCACCTTGCAGTTGTAAACAAATAATGATGATTATACCAAGTGGTGGCGATACGAAAAAAACTAATTAAGTAAGCTAGAAAATAAGCTTTTTCAGACCATACAGCTAGCCACCCTGAACCACGTGGAATCTTTATTTCTAAGACCATAATAGTCATCACAATAGCTACAATTGCATCGGTAAACGCCTCGACTCTTGCTTTGTTCATTGTTATTTCCTTTCATGAACTTATATTTTTGACATAGGATAAAATACAATCTGTTCAACTTTGTTCCAAGGAACAATTAAATCATCACTGGCGTGAGGACAGGAAACAGCATTCGCTGAATTTTCAAGATCTTTTTCAGGATTATAAGCGACTTGATCAATAATGCGCTGTTGATGATGAGCAAATACGAATTCTTGTTTAATAATTGTTAATTGATAATCATCATTCGTTAAAAGTCGTAGCTTTTTTTCAAAGGAACTTAAATTCTCTTCTGGCATGGTAATATTCATTTTTATTTTTTTATTTTTATCCATTGCAGCCAAAACGTTGCCACGATTTTGCCCAATGAGAGCTACTATTTGACTATAATGTCTTTCTTCAACCTCAAGTTCAACTTTATTGAACGCAGATAAAATTTTTACCGCATTTCTAGCTCTTAATTTCATCAATCCCTGTCGCACAGCACGTAAAGCGGCATTGCGATAATCACTTGCATGACTATATTTCGTTTGTTGACTTCCTCCGATTAAAGTTATTTTAATGTCAGTTAAAGGAGAATTAGTTAACACTCCTAATAGCTTATTAGATTTGAGAACAGTCATAATCTGTTTTTGCCATTTCTTATCTAATAGTCCATGAGGAATTTTATTTTCTAATCGAATACCACTATTAGGTGAGCCAGGTTCTAATAAAAGATGCACTTCTGAAAAATGCCCAGAAGGTGAATAAAAACCAACACCTTCTATCTTTTCTGTAATAGTTTCACAATATTCCATTTTTACCTCTTACTTAAATTATTGAAAAAGGCTCCTTTGTAGAAGCCTTCTTTTTTGATCTTAAATTTTCTGTAAATTAATCAAATTTATTTTATTGCTTTTATCTGTTTTATCGTTAAAGGTGAGTGAACTATCAACCATGCCTTCATCACTAACCAAAGATAAAATACCATTTTTTCTTTTAACTTTAATCCTGCACCTAACATTCCACTTTCTCGTTCGCTAATGTAAACTGGAATATGATAGTCATTTTCAAGTTTAATATCATAGTTAGGATCAAAATGATCAATAATTACGAGTTGGTAAGCAATTTCACCACCGCAACTACCCATATCTGAATAGATATTTGCGCCATCATTAAGATTCAAAAGCAATAATTGATCTTTTTTTATTTTTTTCTCCAATAATTTTGCGGCATCTTCTTCAATAATTAGATTCTTAGTTTTCATTTTTTATCCTCTTATAAAAACTAACATCACGATATTTACTTTCTTTTACCTTGTTTTGCTTTATTAAAGGTAAAATTGCGGTTTTTAGCTCAGTCTCATCATCTATATCAAATAATTCTTCAAGTTCAATTGCAGAAATAGTTTCAAACTTAGCCATAATTTTTTCTAACGAATCACTATTGAGAGGTATATCAGATTCTGTCAATTTATTACCTGTAATTTTTTCTAGCAATTCAACCCATTGTGAATAGTTGATTAAGGCATTAGCGAGATAGGTCTTGTCATGATAAGTAATCGTTGCGGAGGGCAATTGCTTGATTTGCAATTTTTCTGTAATTCTCTGCAATTGATCAAATTCATTTTCTACTTCATTACTATTTAAAGTTTGTATAAATTGACTTTCATTTACACCATACTTATTTGCAATTTCTTGTAAAATTGCTAGATCTGTAGTTTGTTTATCCTGCAAAACAGTTGCCTGTTGAATTGCATATAAAAAGTCAAAACGACTTTCTGGTTTCAAACGTTCCATAGCAAGATAAGCCAAAATCAGATTACGTGAACTAGTATGTTCTTCATCAAATAAATGCTTACCGGTACTCCCCATGATAATTGGCATTGATGAAATTTGTTGTTCTTGCAAATAAATTTGCATTAATTTAGCCCAATAAGTGTTTAGAGCCACCTTTTTGCCATAACGAGCTAAAGTGCTTTGATCAACAAAATTATATATATCTTTAACTAACTCTACTGGCATAAAATCTAAATCAATTTGATTATCTAACTTAACCAATAACTTTCTTAATACTGGCCATAGTTCCCAATGCATCCCCATCATTGGATCTGCAAAAATTCTAATTTGAATTTTATCCATTTCAGTCACCCTTATCTTGCAAATGCATAACCGCTAGCACCAAAGACCGGAATATCACGATAATCGATAAAAATATTCTCTGGCTTTACATTTAGAATCTCATTAATACTTTTTGACATATAAAGTGAAAATTCTGGATAACCTTTATGGCTCTCATTGCCGAAAACTGCTACATCGAGAAAAGCCATCTTTTGACTATCTTCTCCACGTAAGTACATCGAAGTATTAGGTTCAAACATTACCATCAGTGATTGTTCACTTTTGCCTGGTACAAAAGCAATGGCCTTACCTAACTCTTTCTTAATTTCTATTTCTTGTTCTTTAGTGATTTTTTGATTTGCTCTTACTGTAATAAATGGCATCTTAGTTCACCTTTTCTTTCTGCCAATTTTTAATAATAGAAGCTATTTTTTCAGCCACTTCTTGTTCCTTTTCTTGATATGTATGCCCAGTTTCTTTGATAAAGATTAATTGATTCTTATCTTTGGTTGGCATATGGTTATTAATATTCTTTAAAAATGAGCTTGGATCTCCTTCCGTAAAGGTGTCATAAGTTCCAATTAATAATGCTCCTGTTTTATGAATATTTTCTAATTGTGAAAAATCTCCTGCATCTCCAGAATGAACATTATCTATTACAGGACTATTTAGCCATTGCTCTGCTGTTCTTGCTTTTGCTGGCAACCAACCAAACATTGAAAACGACAACATTTCCTCTCCTTGACCATTTTTTACTTTGTCCATTATCTCTTGCTTTTCTGCATTACTTAAGTATGAAGTTAAGTAACGCACATTGGCCGGACTAAGGAAAATAAAATGATCAACTCTCGAATCATCATGAGTAGCTAGGTAATGAATCACTTTATTTGCACCCAAACTATGCCCTGCAAGGATTACATGGTGATAATTATGTTTTTGTGCAAAATCTAGATATGCTTCAATATCATTATCGGCTTCATTAAAGTCCTCATTAAAAGAACCAATAATCTCTTTTTTACCAGTTACCTTGTTATTGCTTTCAATTTGTCCGAAAGCATCCCGAGTTTGAGCATATAAGAAATCAATTTCATTTTCATTAAGAGTCTGCCCGATATTGACATAGAAAGGATTGGAATAGAAATTGCCATGGACTCCTGTAATTGCAATCATTAACCAATCGCTCTTCTTTTCGGAAAATAGAACACCTGTTAATTCCGTTCCTTTTTTGGTATAAACATTTAAAGCTTCATATTTCATATCATTCATCCTAATTAAGACCTGTTTGAACAGATGGTGGGAACATCGCATTACCAGCCAAAGTTCCATAAAGCATTGCTGGAGTGAAACGATATTCATCCATTCTTGACCAATCAAATTTACTTTGAATTTGGTCTTCTTGACCATTTTTAATCATATCTACTAAGTGTGGATTAAGTTCAACTGAACCACCAACAGCTAAGAAATCAGCCCAACCAGTATTAAATGCCTTCAAGCCGTCTTCTTCTGCAAATAAGTCACCAACTCCAATAAATGGAATCTTACCGTTGATTCGTTTATGGAATGCTTCCATTCTCGTTTCATGGGTATCACCGCCACGACGGATCTTTTTATAGAAGTTCCAAAGAGAAATGTGAATATACTGTAATGGCTTTTCAAGCAAATGATCGACTAATCCTAAGGTTTCTTTCATTGTCAAACCATATTCACCTGGTTCTTCTGGTGAAAAACGATAACCGACAATGAAATCTGGACGATTGTACTTCTTACGTACTTCGTCAATCGCATCAATGATTTCCATTGGGAAGTTCAATCTCTTTTCAAAACTACCACCCCAGTGGTCAGTACGTTGGTTGTATGTTGCAGAAACAAATTGTTGTATTAACCAACCATTAGCACCGTGAATTTCTACCCCATCAAGACCGGCTTTAATTGCTAATTCTGCTGCGTGAGCAAATGAATGAACCATTTCTCTAACTTCCGCATCAGTCATTGCACGTGCACCACTGTATGGATAGTCACTTGGTGCTAATACATCATAACCTTGAGTCATCGAACGATCTGCTCGAATACCACTGTGAGCGATTTGCAAGATACCTAAAGCACCTTGTTCATGAGAAATTTGTGCATATTCTTTTAAAGTCACAATATCTTCATCCCGAAATGCATTTGGTGATTCAAAACCAATTCCTGAAGGATGAACATTAGTAAATGGAATAATCCACATACCAAATCCTTTAAAACGATCATGCCAAAATCTTCTTGCAGCATCGGTCAATTCACCATTAGGACCTGAATCATAAACTGTCAATGGTGCCACTACCAAACGATTTTTAACTTTAACCCCATTATTAAATGTGTAACTTTCAAATAATTTATCATACTTCTTATCCATTCTATTACCTCTAATATTTCCAATTTTCTTTAATAGTTTCTAATACCTTTTCGGCAACTTCTTGTTCTTTGTTACGATAAACATGGCTTGCATCTGTGATAAACAACAAAGTATTTTTATCTTTCTTCAACATATGATTATTGATATTTTTCAAATAGCGTTCTGGATTGCCACGGCTATAACCGTCATGAGTTCCTATCAGCAACGCGCCAGATTGTTTTATGGCATGCACTTGCTTAAAATCCGCATTGGTTTCTATATGAGTATTGTTTAAAGTATTGTCGGTTAACCAATTCCATCCTGTTTGAATTATGCCTTTTTGCCATTTAAATAATTTAAATGGCATTACCTCATCAGCATTTCCCAGTGTAATTTGTTTCTTTAAATAAAGACGCTCTTTATTAGAAATGCGATCCCTTAGACTATCGACATTTACAGGACTCAAGAAAAAGAACTTATCAATCCCACTATCGGGATGAGTAGCTAAATAATGAATCACCTTATTTGCACCCAATGATTGACCACCCAGAATGATATGTTCATAACTTTGGTTCATCGCATAATCAAGGTATGCTTGAACTTCATCATCACTACGGGAAAAGTTTTCATATTCAGCACCATAGTATTCAATTTGTTTGGTGTTTTGATTAACGGCTTTGGTACGATTAAAAGCATCAAGTCCATGAGCTACGATAAAATCGATCTCATTTTCACTAAGTAAACTACCAATATTTTTATAAAAACGATTGCTTCTGATATTTCCACCAACTCCGGTCATTGCAATAAAGGCCGTTTTGGCTTTTTTGTTAGTAAATTTCACTCCGGCAAGTTGAGTACCATTTTTCATAGTAACTTTAATGTTTTGTCGCATCATTTACCTCCGTCTGCGAGGACGCGGATTACGATAAGCTAGATCAAGACCCTGTTTTTTAGCTTCAAGCATCGTATCAGTATAGCGATAGCGATCTTGATGGGCCCAATCAAATTTTTTCTCAATCTTATCCTCTTGATTATTTCTAATCAGATCAATTAAATCTGGATTAAGCATAACCGCTCTTCCCATCGCCAAAAACTCTGCCCAGCCAGTGTTATAAGCATCAATTAAATCTTTCCCAGTAAATAATTCTCCAACACCAATCAAAGGCAGTTTTCCATTAATTCGATCATGAATGACTTGAATTCTAGGCAATTTAGTATCCGCTCCACGTCGTACATGATGATAAAATCCTAATAAGGACACATGCAGATATTGCAATGGCTTGGTAACTAATTTATCAATAAACTTTAATGTATCCGCCATTGTAAATCCTTGACGTGGTCGCTCAGGAGAAAAGCGATAGCCGATAATAAAATCAGGACGATTTAATTTTTTGCGAACTGCATCAATTTCATCAATGATAGCCAGAGCAAATTTGGTTCGTCTTTCAAAATCGCCACCCCAGCGGTCATCCCTGAAATTGATGTTAGGAGCGAAAAACTGTTCAATTAACCAACCGTTGGAGCCTTGAATTTCGACACCATCCATACCTGCTTTGATTGCTAATGTCGCTGCTTTTGCAAAACTATGTATTATTCGAATTACCTCATCATCAGACATTTCTTCTGCAGAACGTATCTTAGATGGAGCTTCAACTCCATACCCTTGGGTCATCCATTTTCTGGCTTTATATCCTGAATGACCAAGTTGCATAATTACTTTTGTACCTTGATCGTGACCGATTTTGACGTATTCTTTTAAAGTCTTAAGATGAATATTGCTAAAAGCATTTGGAGATTCAAAGCCTATACCGGAAGGATCAACATTAGTAAATGGCATAATCCACATTCCAAAACCATGTAAACGATCTCTCCAAAAGTTTCTAGCCGAATCAGTTAATTCACCATTTGGACCTGAATCATAAACTGTCAATGGAGCTACCACTAAGTGGTTTTTAATAGATACGCCATTGTTTAAAACATATGGTGTAAACAATGGTTGATATTCTTTTTTCATGTTGAACCTCTTTTCTATTTTACTTACTTTTTGTTAGCTGACATTTATTATATTAAATTCTTAAAAAAATAAAACAAGTACGCAGATTTTTATTCCTTAAAATAAAAAAAGCCCGAGTTTATGGGCTTTTAAGATACTATTCTTATTAATCTGATTTTTTTTGTTAAAATTAAGTTAGTTAAAAAATATCAGGTGAAGATAAAATGAAAAAAATAAATATGATCAAATTGTTAAACGATTCAATGAAGAAATGCCCGAATATTGTCCTATTACTTATTCAATGAAAGTTTTAGGTTCAAAGTGGAAAATCCCAATTATTTTTAAGTTAATGATTGAAGATGGCCAGCATTACAACCATTTAAAAAGAATGATTGGCGACAATATTACCAATTTTATGTTAACTAAAAGCTTACGTGAATTAGAAGCCGATGGACTGATTATTCGGCATGACGATCATCAAGTCCCTCCGTCTGTTACCTATCATTTAACACCCCTTGGAAAAGATTTAGCCATGACGATGAATCAATTATTTGACTGGGGACAAGAATTATATTCAAATAAAGAAAAAAATTCTTCCAATTCCATTGATCACCTGAAACAGCAGTAACCATCTTGTTTAAGAAAACTCATATCTTCAAACAAAGTGTACTCTGTATAAGAACCATCAATACTACGGGCCCATATCACCCATCATGGTAATTACCTTTTGCCCCACCTTAAACTTGGAGCCTTCAAACGTCTTGGTAATAACACTTGCGCCTTCGATACCTAAGATACGTAGGAACTTGAAGTCAGGATCTAATTCTCCTTTACGACTAGTAACTTCAGATTCATTAACATCGAAGGCTTTAATTTGGATTAAATCATAACCATTCTTTACCTCAGGAATATCAACTTGACTAACTTTTAATTCATCAGTCTTACATGGCTTAGTAAGTACTACTGTATTCATTTTTTCTGTCATTTAAGTATTTACCCTGACGGTTTAAAACATTATTGGTTGATCCCAGCTAATCCAAGTTATTTTGATATTATGAATGCTTTTAATGACACAGATAATATCATTTGGAAACAAAGTACCAAGATTAAGCCAGGTGATATTGTTTTCATGTATGTTGGTTCACCTATCTCTGCAATTATTCATCAATGTAAAGTGTTGGAAGTCAATATTCCTTATGATTACCAAGGTAAGAATTTAAAAATCACCCATGTAATGCGGATTCAACGTATTGCTTCTTATCCTAAAAACGAGTATACCTTCAAGAAGTTAGCTGATTATGATGTGCGCGCAATTCGTGGACCACGCCATGTTCCGGAGAAGTTGTTGAAGGATTTATTGAAAAGACAAAAAGCATCAAGCCACTAGCTTGATGCTTAATTAATGAACAGCTTTATCTTCTCAATTTTTTCAAACTTGAGCCAAAGATTTGTTCAATGGTAGTTGGGTCATGGTGGTCAAAGAATTGACTGACGTTCTTGTCCAAACCAGCAATCTTCTTCATATCGTCATCACTTAATTCAAAGTCAAAGACATCAATGTTTTCCTTTTGACGAGTATCGTGTACTGATTTTGGAATAACGATAATTCCACGTTGAAGAAGCCAACGCAAGATTACTTGACCGTTCGATTTGCTGTATTTTTCACCAATTTCGTGTAAAACCGGATTAGTGAAGATACCATCTTTACCTTCCGCAAATGGAGCCCAGGCTTCAACAGTCACACCATCTTTTTGATTCCATTTAATCTCAGATTCACGTTGGAACTATGGATTAACTTCGATTTGGTTGACAGCAGGTCTTACATTACTCATCAATTGCAAATTTATCATTTGTTCAGGCCAAAAGTTTGAAACACCGATTGACTTAATCTTGCCAGCTTTCTGTGCATCTTCTAAGGCACGCCAAGCACCAGCTACATCACCATAAGCTTGGTGTAAAAGCATCAAGTCAAGGTAATCAGTACCTAATTCTTCCAGGTCATTATTGATAGACTTAGTTGCTTTTTCGTAAGTAAAGTTGGAAACCCATAATTTAGTAGTTAAAAAGATGTCGTCACGATTTACATCACTATTTTTAATTGCATCCCCAACTGCTTTTTGATTATTATAGGCTTCTGCTGTGTCAATTAGGCGGTAACCATTGGCAATTGCTGATTCAACAGCTTTAACTGCTTCGTCATGGTCCGGAATTTGAAAGACACCAAAACCCAGTTGAGGCATTTCATTGCCATCATTTAATTTCTTTGTTGGAATCTGTGCCATAGTATTTCTCCTCATTTAATCATTTGCATGAACGTCAAAAGCATTTAGTAACATATCTGCTACACCTGGTGCATCAGGATCATGCATTCCTTTGCCCTTATCTAGTACACGAATAGCATCCATTTCGTCGCTAGTTAATTCAAAGTCAAAAATATCTTTGTTGGATTTAATTCTTGCTTCATGGACAGATTTAGGAAAAACAATCACGCCTTCTTGGTGTTCAAAGCGCAACATAATTTGACCAACATCCTTGTTATATTTTTTGGCAAGTTTATTCAGAATCGGCTCATTGAATAAGTCCTTGTTCCCTTCACCCAATGGTGCCCAAGCTTCCAAGGTAATACCATTCTGGGCCATTACTCTACGTAGTTCTTTTTGTTGAGAATATGGATTAAATTCGACCTGGTTAACTGAAGGAACATTTTCTGTAAAAATATCTTTCCATTTATCCCAAATCTTGGGTGTTACATTAGAAATACCAATTGAACGAATCTTACCGGCTTTCTTTGCTTCCACCATCGCACGCCAAGCTTCATCTACCTTGCCGTATGGTTGGTGAATTAGGTAGAGATCAATGTAGTCTAAACCGAGCTTCTCTAAAGAAGTATCAATTGCCTTCTTAGCATCTTCGTATGCGTAATCTTGCAACCACATTTTTGAAGTTACCCAGATTTGATCACGAGGGATGCCACTATCACGAATTACCTTACCTACTTCAGCTTCGTTAAAGTATGCTACAGCGGTATCGATGTGACGATAACCCAATTTTAATGCTTGGCTGACTGCTTTATAAGTTGAGCCATCAGCAGGAATTTGAAATACACCAAAACCAATTGCAGGGATCTTATTGCCATCATTTAATTTAAAAGTTTCAACCATCATTTTTCTCCTGTTCTTTAACTTACACATAGCATGTTAATAGAAAATCTATGGTTTGAAAATTCAAAGATAGGTATGGTAGTATACGCTTAGCGTAAGGTGAAGAATATGATTGATAATTATCTGTTAGAAGAATTAGTAGCATTTAACAAATATCAAACTTTAGCTAAGACAGCTAAACATTTGGGACTCTCCCAGCCTGCGATTACTCGTGGCACTAAGAAGCTAGAGCAAGAGTTGAATTTAAAACTTTTTGATAGACAGCCTAATAAGATTACTTTAAATGAAACAGGAAGATTTGCTGCAGAAAAGGCAGAAAAAGTATTAGTAGTCAACCGTAGTTTTGTTAGTGAGGTCAAAAGTTTCAATCAAAATCAAACTAAAGTGGTTATCGCTTCAATAGCTCCTGGTCCCTTAATGATAGCTAAAAGAATCGATGATACTAATATTCAATTTGAAGATAAACTACTATCTGATAAGAATTTGAATCAACTATTAATTGATCAACAATACACTATAATTTTTACTAATTACCCTCTTCAAGATAAAAACATCAGTAATTCCTATCTAGGACAAGAATCTCTAATTGCTAATCTTAACGAATTCACGCCTTTAGCTAATCGAAATGAAGTTAGTTTCCAAGATCTGCAAGGTATGAGTTTTATTGTTTTACGTGACATTGGTATTTGGCGTGATTTGATTCAAAAAAAAATACCTGATGCTAAGTTTTTGTATCAAAATGATCGTAATAACTTTGATGAAATTAAGAATTATTCTGTTTTCCCGTATTTTACAACCAATATCTCTCATCTTGATCCACTATGGCAAAAACAAGAAATGGCTGATCGACGTCCTGTAAAAATAAGTGATGAAACAGCTACGATGACCTTCTATGCCAATTATTTAGGTAAAAACAAAAAACGGCTTCTGCCCTTTATTACCTCTTTACAAGATGAATGGGCAAAAATCGATTAAAGATCGTTTTTAAAATCATTACAATCAAAGAAATTAAAGTCATATTTCAAAGACAAAGTCGCATTTGAAAATTTAGTTAATTATAAAAATTTCTTAATTCTTAAAGCTATGAACTGGAGCAGGAATAAGTCCTCCACGATTAATTAAATTTGTACTTGAAGCAGGGTTAACTGGCATAATTGGTGCATGTCCAAGCAATCCACCAAAGTCTACTTCGTCTCCAACATCTTTACCTGGTACAGGAATCACTCTCACTGCCGTAGTCTTATTATTGATCATCCCAATTGCTGCCTCATCAGCAATCATACCGCTGATTGTCGTAGCGGGCGTAGAACCAGGAATAGCAATCATATCTAAACCAACTGAACAAACTGCAGTCATTGCTTCTAGCTTTGAAATTGTTAAAGTGCCAGTTTCTGCAGCGGTAATCATATTGGCATCTTCAGAAACTGGAATAAAAGCACCTGATAAACCACCAACATGACTGCAAGCCATAATTCCGCCCTTTTTGACGGCATCGTTAAGCATTGCTAAAGCAGCAGTAGTACCATGAGCACCCACTTGACCGACACCAATTTCTTCCAAAACTTCTGCTACGGAATCTCCAGCTGCTGCAGTTGGTGCTAAGGACAAATCAACGATACCAAAAGGTACATGAAGACGTTCAGCGGCAACAGTACCAACTAATTGACCCATACGAGTAATTTTAAAGGCAGTCTTCTTAATTGTTTCAGCGACGACATCCATTGACTCACCCTTAACTTTTTCTAAAGCTGCTTTAACTACGCCTGGACCTGAGACACCAGTATTAATAACTACATCAGGTTCACTCACACCATGAAAACCACCAGCCATAAATGGATTATCTTCCACTGCATTACAAAAAGTTACAAGCTTGGCATTAGTCATGTAATCAAGTTTAGAAGCTTCAACGACTACTTCGCCCATTCGTTTAACAGCATCCATATTAATTCCGCTTTTAGTTGAGCCAATATTTACTGATGCACAAACGTATTTAGTCTCAGCCAACGCTTCTGGTAGAGAATCAATTAAAGTATGACTGCCTTTTTGATAGCCTTTATTAACTAAAGCAGTATAGCCACCAATGAAATCAATACCTAAAACTTCAGCGGCACGATTTAAAGTTTTTGCATATTTAACATAATCATGATCCTTACTAGCAGCAGCAATTAAAGCGATGGGTGTCACTGTAATTCGTTTATTGGCAATCGGAATGCCATATTCTGTTTCGATTGCTTGCCCCACTTTTACTAGATCTTTGGCTTTTGTCGTGATCTTATCATAGATCTTTTGACAAGCTCGGTCGCTATCACTGTCAATGCAGTCAAAAAGTGATATTCCCATTGTAATTGTTCGAATATCAAGATTTTCACTGGAAAGCATTTGACTAGTTTCAAAAATTTGCTTTGAATCCATTTTTCTTCCTTCTTAAAGTCCATGCATGGCACTAAATAATTCTTCATTACGCAAGTTGATCTCAACGTTCAATTTTTGCCCTAGTTTGTTTAAGCAATCATTAAGCTTAACTAAATCTTCATCTTCAGGAACATTGACCATCATCGTCATGACAAAATTATCTGCCATCAAAGTTTGCGATACATCCAAAATATTGATTTTCTCATCAGCTAAAGTTTTGCTAACTTGAGCAATAATTCCTATTTTATCTTTTCCAACTGTGGTTAAAATGGCTCTCATGGGTAATATCCTTCTTTCTGATTTTCTTTGATTCTAGCGGAAAAGGTTGAATGAAACAAGCTCTAATTCATTTAATTATTCAAGAAATTTGGTTCTAAAACATTACAGCATGGGAAATTGGTTTTTCCCAGACATTTTTTTATCTAATAGAAACTGATAACTAAGCAAATAAGTTAGGATTATTTTTAGGATGTTTATCTAAAAATTTACTAACATACAGACGTTTAGAATATTCGCTAAATTGATAATTCGCTCTAGAAGCTTTATCTTCCAACTCCTTTTCCGTTTTTGTAAGTTTAGGTGGATGAGACGCAATACCCATTTCTTTTTCAAATTCTTCAAGAGTCATAGATTTTCCTAAATCTTCATCTTCACTTTCCTTAAGTTCTTGGAAGATTCTTTCTTGTTCTTTCTTAAAAGTCTCATTGTCATATCCCCAAAAGGAAGCATTGTACAAGATATCAACTATCAAATCTTCCAAATAATATTGTGTTAATCCATCATCCGAAACTAAATACCCCATAATTTCATCACGATTAGTTAGTTCGTAACCATAATTCTGTGGATTGTCTTTCTGATAAATTTCATTAAGAAATGTTAATTCAAAGTTAGGTTCCTTAAAACCATTGTGCAATACCCAATATGAATAAAAAATGCCATAGTTCTTATTTTCGGGAAATTTAGGCGTAATTTCTTTTAATTCATGAATAAATTCTGTAATAGTTTCTCTAGCTATAGTTTTTGCTTCATCAATTGGTTTTTCTTCGGGGAAGTCTTCAATCGATGATGCAGAATAACGATATAAATAAGTATTGATGATATCTTTCTCGTCCAATGATTTTAGGACTTCTTGTACTGTTTTCATTGCTAGCTCTTTTCTTTATTCCATTATTGTCAGTTGTATATTAAGTTTACTAAAATTATAAAAATTGAGAAAGTACAATAAAACCAGAAAAAACTGCTTTCAAGAAATTTCAAGTGCAAATCATAATTACTAAAAATACTTAGGCATCGATAAAGAATATTTACCAGTTCATTCAATCCAATCAAAGTTAAAAAGGTCAAGCAATGTCATATCAACACTACTTGACCTTTTGATTATTAATTCATATATTTATCAATTATTTCTTTAGGAATTGGTTTACCATCATAGAATTTATCATCTTCTGCGGTAATTTTACGTAAAATTCTCGCTGGATTACCAACTGCAATTACATTTGCAGGGATATCCTTAGTAACAACACTCCCTGCCCCAATAATTGAATTATCGCCGATTGTCACACCAGGCAAAATTGAAGCATTACCACCAATCCAAACATTTTTGCCAATATGAATTGGTTTATTATATTGCAACTTAGGCTTTCTTAATCTAGGAGAAATAGGATGAATTGCCGTTGCTAACATGCAACTGGGGCCAATCATTGTATTATCACCAATAAAGATTTCACCATCATCAACAAAACTCGAGTTGAAATTAATGACAACATTTTTTCCTACATGAACATTTTTCAATCCACTATTAGCATAAATCGGAGGAATTACATATAATCCTTCACCATATGTTCCAAGTGACTCTTTTAAAATTTTATCTCTTTCTTTTAGCCCTTCAGGGGTTTCAGGAGTTTGATTAAATTTAATAATTCGATTAACTAGTTGATGTTGATAGTTTAAGAATTCTTCATCAACGCTGTCGTAAATTTTACCTGAATTAGCTAATTTATTGTTATATTCAATTTTTTCTTTTGAAATCATTATTCTCGTTCTTCCTATTCTGTGGCTCTCTTTAAATAAATTCCTGTTTTTGAATTTGTATCATGACATAATTCTTGAGGTGTACCAGTAAAGCAAACTTTACCACCCTTTGATCCACCTTCTGGTCCAATGTCAATAATCCAGTCAGCCTTTGAAATAAGCTCTAGACGATGTTCAATAATAATTACAGTATTGCCATTATTAACTAACTTTTGTAAAAGCTTATTCAAAGTCTTAATATTTTCACTGTGTAAGCCAGCTGCAGGCTCGTCCATTACATAGATATTGCCTTTTTTATTCAATTCCGCAGCTATTTTTATTCTTTGGATTTCACCACCAGATAATGTGCTAGTTGGTTGACCTAAAGTAAGATAACCTAAACCTACATCGATTAATTTTTGCAAAGCATTAGTTATCTTTTGATTATCAAAGAAGTTAATTGCATCAGAAATAGTAAAATTCATTACTTCTTCAATATTTTTTCCTTGATATTTATAACTAAGAGCCTTTTGACTGTAACGATGACCCTGACATTCTTCACAAATCACTTCTACTGCATCTGCAAAAGCCATATCATATTTAATTACTCCTCGACCCTTACAAATTGGGCATGCACCTTTAGAATTAAAACTAAACCAACTTGGAGCTACATTGTTGGCCTTACCAAAGATCTTTCTGATTTCATCCATCACACCAGTATAAGTAGCCGGTGTCGATCTAATAGAAGTACCAATCGGTTTTTGATCAATCACAATAGCTTCTGGATGTTGTTTGATAAAATCATATCTGATTAGTGAGCTCTTACCGGATCCTGCTACACCTGTAACAGCAGTTAAAACATTCTTAGGAATATCAACATCAACATGTTTTAAGTTATGACAATGTGCATCCCTAATATGAAAACTATCGCTCCATTTGCGTGGTTCTTTGTTTAATTCGATTTTTTGAACGAGGTCATGGCCCGTTAACGTATCAGCTTTTTTAAGCCCAGTTAAATCACCCTGGTAAACAATTTGACCACCTGCTGAACCAGCTTGTGGTCCCATTTCAACTACTTCGTCAGCTAAATTAATAATTTGTCTAGAATGTTCAACTACTAAAACATTATTATGAGCATCACGTAGATTCAGCAACATTTTGCCAATTTTATCAATATCGGCTGGATGCAAACCTGTAGTAGGTTCATCAAGAATATAAGTAACATTATTCAAACTGCTACCTAAGTTTCTGACAATCTTAAGTCTTTGCATCTCACCGCCAGACAATGTATTAGTCTTACGATCTAATGATAAATAACCAACACCAATATCAATCATATGTTGAATAGTGTTTGCGATTTGTCTAGATAAAGATTTAGCTCTTGGATCATCAATTTTATCTAAATATGGTAGTAATTCATCAACTGAAAGAGCCGTCATATCAACAATATTCAAGCCATTAATCTTAGATGCCAATGCCCTAGGGTTTAAACCAGTACCAGCACATGCTGAACATGGGACAGTCGTCACATGACTTAGTACTTGTGTACGTGATTTTTTGCTTAGCTTAGAAATGTCTCTCTTTAGATACAAACGCTTGAAACGTGGGATAACTCCTTCATAGTCAACCCGATCCACACGGCCAGTTTTATTAGATCGAATCTCGATTTTTACCTCTTGATTATCGCCATATTTCAATATTTGCCATTCTTTTTCAGAAAAGTCTTTCAGCTTTTTATTTGGATCTAATTGCGGATTAGTTGAATATAAATAACTTTGCCAACCTGAAGAAAATGGTTCAAATAAAATAGCGCCTTCATTGATAGACTTATTTACGTCAAATAGACTATCCTCATCAAGTTCTTGAATTTTCCCTAAGCCTGTACAAGTTGGACACATACCTGCTGGATGGTTTGGAGAATAAGACATTGATCCACCGGCACTTGGTTGACCGACACGTGAGTAAAGTAATCTTAATAGTGGTGCAACATCAACAATTGTACCTACTGTAGAACGACTACTGCCGCTACTTGCTTGTTGTTTGACCACAATAGCTGGTGTTAAGTTCTTAATGCTTTCAACATCAGGACGTTGATAATGTGGCATCTTATTACGTAAATATAATGAATAAGAATTTTGCCATTCACGACTACTCTCTGTCGCTATTGTATCGAAGACTAAGGAACTTTTACCTGAACCAGAAACTCCAGCAAAGACTACTAATTTGTTTTTAGGAATTGATAAACTGATATCTTTTAAATTATTTTCATTAGCTTTGATAATTTCTATTTTGTCGTCAGTCATTCTTTTCACTCCTCTGAAGGTTACATAGATGATTTTTTATAGTGTAATTCAATAATTTACGAAAAAACAGCCAATATGATATCGTTTATTTATAAAATCGTATCAAGGAAGGACACAAATGGGAAATAGATTATTACAACTGGATCATGATTTGCAAGAACATGTGATTTTTGATAAATATACTTTACCTTTAGTAACATGCATAGATAATCTTGATGACTATTATGATCGTTCATGGGATGCTCATTGGCATGAAGGCTTAGAACTACAAATAGTGTTAAATGGAACTGTTGAATACACAATTTGGACTGAAGGCGGACAAGCTCATAAATATCAAATCAATTCTGGCAATGGAATTTTTATCAACAATGAGATGTTGCACAGAGTTTCAGGCCTTACACCACATACCCAAGTTGGTTGTTTGATTATCCCACTAGTATTTTTTGATATCCAATGGTTAACAAGTATCAAGAATAATTCATTGACACCAATTCTAGATTCCAATATCCGAGTATTATCATTAGACAAGAATAATGACAAACAAGTAATGCTTTTAGCAAAATTAAATCAGATAGTCCATTTATCTAATAAAGAAATTGGTTACGAATTACATACGCTTGAGCTTTTCTTTTTAATCTGGCGTCAACTTTTATTAGAAATAAAGCGACAAAGTTTATCCAATAATAATTTGTTTAAGCAAGATATTCGTAATAAACGAGTAAGGAAAATAATCCAATTTATTTATCAAAACTATTCTCATCGTATTGATGCTGAAGATATGGCCAAATTCGCTAATATTAGTCGAGCTGAATGTTTTCGGAGTTTTAAGTCAGTCTTGAATCAAACTCCCACTGCCTATTTGAACAATTATCGTCTGTCAATGGCGACTATGCTTTTGACTACATCCAATAAAACCATTTCGACTATTGCAGAAAGTTGTGGCTATCAAACAGTTAACTACTTCAACTACTGTTTTCGTAAAAAATATAAAGTCTCTCCAAGCAAATATCGCTCTAAAAACGCTAGTTAAAAATACTAAATTCACAGTTTGTGTTGATCCAAACTATGTACTCCACTTGCATAGTGACCCCAAGCACTAAAAATGGTTACACTTTTATGATTTACATCAATTGAATACACCACTCGATGGCTTTTACTTAATCTTTTCGAAAAAATACTTGGTTTAGAAATTTTTCTTTCCAGAATTTCAAAATGATGTGTTTGACTCTTAGGATCTTTTGCAATTTCATCAATAATGCGATGATAGTTCTTCAACAGACCTGCGCGCTTTAATTTAACAATATGCTTTTTCAAAATGTTTCTTTCTTGGATAACATACATAAATTAAGATCCTTTCTATAAAGTGTGGTATCTATTATAGTAATGAATCATATTCTCAACTTTAAAAATCAACTTTAATATTTACAAAATCGTATCGAAAACTAATCAATCCAGTTTTACCTAAAGTCATGAAGATTAAAGAAATTAAAAAAAACAGTATCTAGACCTATTACTACTAGCTGATGAACAAGAAAGCATGGTTAACAAGTATCTTAGTCGTGGAAGAATGTACATACTTTTTAAGAAAAACACAGCTATTGCGGAGTGTGTAGTCACCGATGAAGGTGATGGAATTTTAGAAATCAAAAACTTAGCTACAAATCCTATTTTTCAAGTCGGCACTAGTGACAGTCCACTTACCTTTTTACAAAAAAATCGGCTTCAAAGTCCGTGGTCGTAAACGTAATTTCTTTGTCGACAATTACGATCGCCCGATCTTTGAAGCCAGAGAACAACTTATAGATATGATTTATTTGCAAAAACAAATTTAAAAGATATTCTATTGCTTAACAAGTTCCACCGTTGCTAAAGCTACCTTATCAGATACCATTAAATCAATAGGATATTGACCTTCATACTTTTTGTTAAAAGCAGCAGTAACAGCATCAATTTCTGATTTATCCTTTACTGGAACATATTTAACATTATAATTTTTACCATTTAAACCAACTTGACCACCATTTTTAACGCCAGCAATATACCACTTGGTATCTTGGGTTCCTTTGGCACCTCTGATATATAACTTATCGTTAGCGACAACTTCCCATACAGGATTTTCTTCTTCAAAAGTTGCCCCATCATCATTTAAAGGTTTGTTTTGTAAAGTTGGTGCTTTGTCAAATTCATTCAATTCTTCGTTAATCCAGTTACTCATAACTTTCTTCCTTTCATCAACTTTAATTTTCAAAAATAATTATAGAAGTCATGACTTAGTTTGAAAATTTACTGTTTTGAATGCTAGCTTAAATCACATTTATACTATAAATATTAAAATTTTCTACATAAATATTCAATCATATTCATTTCTTTCACGTTTTCATGGTATCTTATTCTTAACAAAAAGTAGAAAGGAATTACGACATGACTGTTAAAAAATTAGAAAACAACAGCGACGTAAATGCAATGGCTGACGAAGTTAAGATTTTAACCAATTTGCTTAACGAATCCACCGAGCAATTAGTTGGCGAAGATGCTTTCGCTAAGATTCAAAACTTAGTTAAAATCTCCGCTGCTCAAGGCCAAGAAAAGCTTAAAAAGCAAATTGCTGGCTTGAACAACCAAGAAATGATTGTCGTTGCCCGTTACTTTGCTACCTTACCTCTTTTGATCAATATTTCAGAAGACGTAGAATTTGCAAGCAAGGTCAACTTGCTCAATAATACTCATCAAGATTATTTGGGTAAGCTAAAAGATACCATTGATATCGTTGCTAAAAAGAAAAATGCTGAAGAAATCCTTGAACACGTTAATGTTGTTCCTGTTTTGACTGCACACCCTACTCAAGTTCAGAGAAAGACCGTTTTGGAATTAACGGATAACATTCACCAACTTCTGCGAAGCTATCGTGAAGTTAACAACGGTACCATTGATCGCGATGAATGGACTGAACAATTGCGTGCTTGCATTGAAATCTTAATGCAAACTGACATTATTCGTGGTCATAAACTTAAGGTAGCCAATGAAATTACGAATGTTTTGACGTACTACACTAAAGCTCTCATCCCTGCAATCACCAAATTCACTACTCGTTATAAGGAACTAGCTCAAGAACATGGCCTAAACGTATCAAAGGCTACACCAATCACAATGGGTATGTGGATCGGTGGTGATCGTGACGGAAATCCTTATGTGACTGCAGACACTTTGGAACTTAGTGCGACCTTGCAAAGTCGAGTAATCTTCGAATATTACATCAAGAAGATCAACGAACTCTACCGCACCATCTCATTGTCAACTTCTTATATGAAGCCTTCAGCTGCAGTTTCCAACTTATCTGAACTTTCAAACGATGATTCACCGTTCAGAGTTAATGAACCATACAGACGTGCTTTCTACTACATTCAAAGTCGGTTAGTTCATACTGAGCAAAAACTTTTAAACATTACTAACATCAATACCTTCCTTAAGGAACGCGATCTTGAGAACTTAAATAAGATCCCCGCTTATCAAAATGCACAAGAGTTTAAAGCTGATCTAGAAGTGATCAAGACTTCACTTGAAGAAAATCATGACCAAGCAGTAGTTAAAACTGGCTTTACTCAAATCTTAGAAGCTATTGATATTTTTGGCTTCTACTTGGCGACAATCGACATGCGCCAAGATTCTAGCATTAATGAAGCCTGCGTTGCAGAATTATTAAAGAGCGCTGGAATTTGTGATCATTACAGTGATTTGAACGAAAAGGAAAAGGTTTCCCTCTTGCTTAAAGAACTTAATGATGATCCACGTAACTTGCATGCTAACAATCAACCAAAGTCTGAATTGTTACAAAAAGAGTTGAAGATCTACAAGACAGCACGACAATTAAAAGATCGTTTAGGTGAAGATGTTATCAAGCAACATATTATTTCTCATACCGAAAGCGTATCTGATATGTTAGAACAAGCTGTCATGCTTAAGGAATATGATTTACTTGATAATCAAAAAGCCAGAATTCAAGTCGTTCCCCTCTTTGAAACTGTTGAAGATTTGAACAATGCTCGCGACATTATCAAGGAATATCTGAACTTTGATATTGTTAAGAAATGGCTTAAGTCACAAAATAATTACCAAGAAATCATGTTGGGATATTCTGACTCTAACAAAGATGGTGGTTACCTTGCTTCTTGCTGGAACCTTTACAAGGCACAGAAAGATCTAACTGCTATTGGTGAAGATCTTGGCATTAAGATTACCTTCATGCATGGTCGTGGCGGTGGTCCATCATATGAAGCAATTACTGCTCAACCATTTAAGTCAATCAATGATCGTATCAGAATGACTGAACAAGGTGAGATTATTCAAAATAAGTACGGTAATAAAGACACTGCCTACTATAATTTGGAAATGTTAGCTTCCGCAACTATCGACCGGATGGCTTCTAAACAAATCGTTAGTGAAGATCATATCGATGAATTTAGATCTTCAATGGATAAGATTGTTACCGAAAGCAACGAAGTATATCGTAAGCTTGTCTTCGATAATCCAAACTTTATTAAGTATTTCTTCCAAGCAACTCCTATTAAAGAAGTTTCTAAATTAAATGTTGGTTCTCGCCCGGCATCTAGAAAGAAGTTAACCGACTTTTCAGGCTTAAGAGCCATTCCATGGGTTTTCTCTTGGTCACAAAGTCGAGTTATGTTCCCAGGTTGGTATGGCGTTGGTTCTGCATTTAAGGACTTCATCGATTCTGATCCAGATAATCTAAAAGAATTGCAAGACATGTACAAAGGTTGGCCATTCTTCCACTCCTTGCTTTCGAATGTAGACATGGTTTTATCCAAGTCTAATATGGAAATTGCCAAACAATATGCAGACTTATGTGAAGGTGAAAACGTCAAGTCTGTCTTTGACATTATCTACAAGGAATGGCAATTAACAAAGCAAGTTATTTTACAAATTGAAGGACATAATGAATTATTGGAAGACAATCCAGCTTTAAAGAAGAGTTTAGATTACAGAATGCCTTACTTCAACATTTTGAATTACATTCAATTAGAAATGATCAAACGTGACCGTACTGAAGAAGTGCAAGGCGTTTATGAAAGTATCATCCCGATCACTATCAACGGTGTAGCTTCTGGCTTGCGTAACTCGGGATAGAAAATTAAGTATTCTTAAATATTAATGGCTGCTTATTTGAAATCAGCCTATTTAGAACGATAATAGCCCCATGATGAAAAGATTTTTTCAAGTATTAAGCTTATTAATTCTATTCGGAGTGTTGGGCTATTTTCTTTTGCCTAAAAAAGTTAATCCAGTCAAAAATGGTCAGATTGTTATAAATCAAGCTAAGATTAATGACTATCACACTGTCCAGACTAAATTAGCCGGTAACAAAAATTACTCCATTTATCGCAACGTTTGTCAAAAAGGCGGCGTGAATGCTTTTACTTCAACAAAGTATTTTAGAAAATCATTGTTGCAATCACAGCATTCCGTTAAAACCAAAAATGGAACATTTTGGCAACTAGTAGCAAATGGTCGTACTGTTGGTTGGGTTAATGAAAAGTTCTTCCGTAGAAATGAAATCTCAATTGCTCATAATATTTCCTTAGTTAGAAATAACTATTATGCTTTCCCAACTAGGGATGCAATCTCCTACGTCGTTGATAAACATGGTACATTAATCGTACCTGATAAAGTTCATGTATCCAGAAAAACTATTAGTTCAGCAACTCCCAGAATTTACACAATTATTTATAGCTATCATGGCATTAGAGCTAAAGGTAATATTGTTGTGCGGACAAATACCAGTGAAGGTGTAACCGTAGCTGACAAGACACCCGTTTCAGGACCTGCTGAGGTTTCAACATTCTCAGGTAGTTCCAAATCTTCGTCTCGTAACTGGAACTGGGAAAACAATTACCAACCCGAAACTAAAATCAATACCTATCATGGTAAAAATGGTGCTACTATGAAAACTGTATTTTATCAACCACGTTTTCACCTCCTTAACTATCAATCAGAAGATGATCAACTAAATCAAGTAGGCGTTATTCCTGAAGGAATTAGTTTATTGAAAAATCAGTTAACTGTTTCTTACTTTAGCCAACCTAATTCAACCTGGGGTCATTTAGTGACTTACAATTTAAATCAATTAACTGATCCGATTAAGACGCAGAACCTACTTAATATGAATTGGGATGACTTCGTTCATAACAGTCAAAATATTAGTGTTTCGTCTTACTTAAAGTTAGGACACGGTCAATCACTTAGTATGACTAGAAACTATCTTTATGTTCTAGCCAGTAGCAATCTTGAAGATAATTCTGCTAAGTCGGAAGAACTATTGCAGATTTCACGAAAGAATTATCAAATTAAAAATCTGTGGACTATCAAAGTTTGGAACCGTTCTGAATTCTTTCCACGTTATTTCCATAATGCATTTATTGTGAACGATCATTTGATGTATGCTGTCTTTCATAATGCTAGTAAAGGCTGCTACGAATACTGGCGTTTAACTAGACAAGGCAGCTCTTGGATACCAACGGAGATTTCTGCTACACAATCTAACTTTGTTAAGAATGATTCTCCTCTTCAAGGTTTTACTTATGCAAACGATCACTTCTATCTTGCTTTCAATGACAATCTTTTTGAGATAGACAGTTCAGGTAAAGTTCTAAAACATTATCAATTCCACACCCTACGTGAAACTGAAGGAATTGCAGTTCGAAATGATAGACCATATGTAGAATTAGCGCGCCGTCCTGAATTGTTGGTTGTGAAATAAGAATCTTTATTTATAGTCTTTGCATATAACTTACAAAATGAAAGTAAAATTATTATAATAAAAACAAGGATAGTTATGAAAGGAGCAATTTTATGAAAAAAGTCGGAATCATTGGTGCTTCAGGTATGGCAGGTCGTGCAGTCTATAAATTAGTTACAAATAATTCACAGCTAGAGCCTACTGGCATTATTCGAAATGAGGACAAAGCTAGAAAAGTTTTAGGTAATAATGCCAACTTATTAATTGGTGATGCCTTAGCTATGGATAACGAAGAACTGACAAGGTTTGATGTACTAGTTGATGCTTTAGGTACGACGTCTGCTCAAGCTGATCAACAAATTGAATTAGCTAAGAAATTAATTGAAGTTGCTCGACAAAGTAAAGCACGTGTGATTTTTATTTTAGGTGCTGGCAGTCTCAAGACCGGTGAAGATCACCACTTGTTCGTTAAAGATCTAGAAAAGTTGCCAAATGCTGAAAGTTGGGTAAACACGCCACGTCAACAACTTAAGGAATTACAATTTCTTAAAACTATAAATGATGTAGATTGGTTAGGCATCTCACCTTCTGCTAATTTTACTGCTGGACCTGCTACTAATTACATTTTAGGTAAAGATGAATTACTAAAAAATAAAGCTGGCGAATCCAAGACAAACTCTGGCACAATGGCTGAAGTTATAGTGAGTGAGATAGTTGAACCAGTTCATCATAAGCAAAGAATAACTGTCGCAAATGAATAACTACTATTTCAAGTAAAAAAGAATGGGAGTAAATCCCATTCTTTTTTCTTTACAGTATGCGCAAAACTTTAGAAATTAAATTAACGATTATCGACAGAATCACGCTTATGCTCATAATGCTTACAAATATGAATATAAATCCTTTTAAGATTTTATTTACGTATATGCCTAGTCCCAACAAATTTAAAATAATAATTAACACGGCCATAATTATGTAAAGTAATGCAAATCCAGTCCAGGAATTGTGCAAATCGGCTGAACTGAGATCAAAACCACCTACAACTAAACTGATTAGCAAAAAAATACCAATCCAGGACATAATTCTCTCCAAACTTATTGGGTACTGAAAATAGCTTGTTGTTAATAAACTCAAAAATGCAATCTTAGTATTTCCTTGCATTATCTGACTGGAAAAGAATTGCAATTGTCTTAGCATGTTAGGTTCCATTAAAACCAAGATTAAATAGACAGCTAATGTACATCCCCATATCGGTGCCGTTCCAA
This sequence comes from Lactobacillus ultunensis DSM 16047, assembly GCF_001436305.1. Taxonomy (GTDB): domain Bacteria; phylum Bacillota; class Bacilli; order Lactobacillales; family Lactobacillaceae; genus Lactobacillus; species Lactobacillus ultunensis. The sequence continues at coordinate 27,096 of NZ_AZFO01000010.1, forward strand.
TAAAGCACGTCCCTACTCTTTGATATAAGGATTTAGGATTATAGCTTTCATCAACATAGCCTAAACGACCACCATTAATATCAACTTCTCGAGGTGAACATATCAATTTAAAGTGCTCAATATGATGCCCTGCCAAAATTGCGATAAGTAAGTGGCTAAGCTCATGGACAATGATTCCTAACCAACCCAAATATATTTGAGAATTAACACCTAATGTACTAGCTAAGTTTCGTTTAGTATTGCGATTGATGAATGTTAATAGCAAGACCACTATTGTGGGAATTCCCAACAAGATGAGTTCTTGCAATAAAGAATGAGTCACGGTTTTAAACAGATAGGACATATTAGATTAAAACTTCTTTCAGATACTGTTTTTCTTTAGAATAATTGATTAAATAATTCTTTTTAATCTGATCAAAACTCATCTTCATTCTTGCAGATGGTTCATCATTCTTCAGTAGTAATAATTGTTGGTAAACCAATTGATAATAATACACATCATCATGTTTAATCCCGATCAACCGATAATTATGTGCTGCCCGATTGCGAAAGTCTCGGATGATTTCTACTATTTTTTCAAATTTGACAACCGGTGTTTCATCCTTAAAAAGCGCTTTTAAAACTTCTTTCTGAACATGATGATGTAACAAGAAGAAATAATTGCATGCTACACCAAAAGACATTTCTTTGATTAAGATCCATGGTGTAATTTCAGAATAAATCTCATTATAGCCAGCAAAAGGTTCAAGATAATTCTTTTTTATCCTTCTAATTCGACTACGGAGATCACCTCGTCTAATAACTCGTCCAGTTTGCAACTGATATTTTTCTTTGAGAAAATCGTCTAATTTTAACTGATCATCTTTACCAGATTTTGCCTTTGCCATTCTCAAATTTGCAGCTTCTGTATCAACTGCGTCGACCAATGCCGCTTTAAAACTTTGTTCAAACAGCTGTAAGTCAATCATAGTCTCATTCTTTAAGCGTTGATCCAGTTGATAAAAGTCATACAGTTCTTCAAAAGTTGTATTTGGCTTAAATTTCTCAGTCTGTTCATCATCTTTATGCATAAAATGCGAGCTATATTGATGAATAATTTCACGATAGCCATATGCCTGCACCTTATTATGGAAGAATTGCTCATCTTTTATCTTTAATCCCATATCTCGGCAGAAATTCAAACGTATTTTTGTGATTTCATCTAAATCAATTTTCATAATTGTTCCCTTTAAAATTTAATTTGCTTCTGAAAAATGGGCTGCTGCCGTAAATCATAAATAGAGCCATTGATTGGCGTAATTGCAAAAAGACGCAAGATTTCTCGACGTTCGCTAAAGTTAGCAGAAATTTGCTTCATTTCCGGTCTTTTAACAAAAATTTCATTCAGATAATGATCATCGACTTCGTGTGCATCCCCATTCAAGGTAAAGCCCACACTATTCAAAGTTTCATTACCTTTTAAACCAGTAATTGAAATGCGCGGATGATTCTTCAATCTTCGGTAAAAAGCCTTTTGATAAGTGGTCGCAAAGATCAATTGATTACCATCTTTGACTTCAATATCGGCTACGTTGGTGATAGGATTACCTTTTTCATCGACCGTACCCAAGACCACTGATTGAAAAATATCGACGATTAATTGCAAAAATTCGTCATTAGTTAAGTTATCATCTAATTTTGGTACTTCTTTTCTCATCTCAGATCGCCTTTCGTTTTAGAGTTATACTAGATCTATTGTATCAAACAGGAAGTGGAGAACATTCATGAAGTTTCTTATTACGAACCTAGAAGCAATGTCTCTAGGGTATGTTGTCATTCCGAATATTCTTTTTATCGTTTATTTCACGCAAAATGGTCGTCATACGGAATTTGCTTGGCCAGCCATCCTTTTTTACGTAATAGTTAAAACCATTCCGTATGCCGTGCGTGCGTTTGGTAAAATCAAAAATCCTTATAAGATTTTGACTAGGAGTTTGATCATTGCCTTAGTTGGTGCCTATCTTACTCTTTTTTCACCCACGATCATCGAAGGTGCTATTTTATTGGGGATTGGTTTTGCCAGTATACAACCCGCTTATCAGGAATTGAAGGACACATATAAGAAGCAAAAGAACTGGTCATATGGCAAAGAAGCCCTATATGGTATTTTCTACCTGATAGCTATTCTTGCGCTGGGGATGTGCCTTGCATCAATCTCGTTCAACTATTTTGTAATTGAACTGCTAGTATTGATTATTCTAATGTTATATACAGTTCACAGACTATCCTCCCCTTGGAAAAATAACCCAGTTTTTACCGGTCCTTTTCACTTCAAACCACTAATTCCAACTATTTTGATTTTCCTGATGACTTTAGGGGCCAGAGTTTTAAAACAAACTGGAGACAAAGAAGTAGTTTTCATGACGCTAACTATGTGGATTATCATGCTCTTCGGCTTTAATTGCCTCCAGCAAAAATTTAAAGCATCACGTCTATGGACCTTCTGGACTGGGGCCGTCAATAATTTCTTCTTAATCTACAGTATTTTCTATTTTGATGCCTTAGGGAAATTCAATTATTTGTATCTCGCCTACTGTCTCTATATCTTTGCTACTATCGGTGGTATGATTCTGGCTAGAAAGATTAAATCTAGTAAAGCTCTTCTTCAAGGCTGTCTAGTAGGATTCATCATTTCGCTGGTACCCAACATGTGGACTTTTTTAATCGGACTCCTCATTTCTTGTCTTTTCTGTAGTATTACTAATCAATGGGTCTGGCAGAGATATCGTCAGGATAAAGAAATTCCAGCTCTAAATACACGTTTTGTTAAGCAGCATTACAATATTTTAGGTTCAATCGCCTCTCAGATTACCTTGATTTCACTCTTGATCATTAATAACTTTCTTTTCAACCAAAACACTAATCAGATTCTGTCCGCTTATTACAATCATACTATAATTAACGGGATGAACTGGCCGTTGTGGATTACAAGGCTGGGATGCATTTTGCTACTGGTTACTGTATTATCAATTTTGTTTGTAAGAGAAAAACTTGATAACAATGACTAAAAAGAAATAACAGCTCTCCAAAACTGAGCTGTTATTTCTTTTTGCTAATGATTATTGCTTTTTATATTCCCTGCTCAAAAAGTGTTCCATCGTTTCTGGTTCATGTCCAGTAATATGAGCAAAATCATCACTCAAACCATGCAAGTATCCCATTGCACCGCCCTTGTACATTGAAGCAAGTTCAGTACCATCACCCTCAGCTACATAAATTTTACCAAATTCTTCAACAGTAACTGGATGATAACCAATTTCGTGACTGGTTACCTCAGTCATCACAGCTCCCAGTTCCGGCATTGTATAAGAGCGACTCTGAGTGAGCAAATAAGATTTTCTACTCTTCAAGATTTCTCTATTCAAGGCCATGGTAGCCATTGCTTCAGCTGAATCATCTAAGGTGATAAAACTCATCGCCTGCTTACCTACTGGATAGATCAAACCTTTACGTTCAATTAGTTCGGGTAAATATGGTACCAAAGGATCAGCATACAGGCTATTCTTGGCAATGGCGTAATTTAAATCAGTCCCAGCAAGACGTCTTGGTAAATACCCATAAAATGGTGACATCACAAATGGATTGTCCTCTTGATCAGCAATAAAGCTCATTGCTACTAAGTTACCAACATGCTTTTCCTTCATTGCAGCCAAGACATTTTCAAGTTCATGAACTCGGTCGAAGACCGAATAAGTTTTACTAGCTACATAAATAAGCGTATCGATACCTGAAAAAGCTTTATATAAACTAATTTCATTTTGAAAATCGATTTCTCGAATCTCGTAATTTTGTTCAATTAAATTTTTAGCATGAACCTTATTGTGTACCAAAGCCACAATGTCATTCTTACTAGTTTTCTTGCTCAATTCCGCAACAACTTTACCACCTAAATGTCCTGTTGCACCAGTAACTGCTATTTTCATAATTATTTACCCTCTTTAATATCTAAGCCTTCACTTAACACAATATTCTTAATTAATTTCAAAATTAATGCAAAGATCAAAGTTAAAACTACTGTTAAAATTGTTCCCCACAAAATCGGTATAACATTGCCTGTTTGCAAGCCTTCAAAAAGCAAGTCACCTAGACCACCTGCACTAATCGTTGACGCAATTGTAGCAATCGCCATCGTTGAAGCTAAAGCAATTTGTAATCCTGAAAAGATTGCTGGTAAAGCCAAGGGTAGTTGTACTTTAATGAAAATATCGTTATTATCCATGCCTAATCCTTTGGCCACTTCAATATAGTTAGGATCAACTTCACGAATTCCTGTTATAAAGTTTCTGAGTAATACGTATTCACTATAAAAAGCTAAAACGAGAATTGCCGTAGTTTTACCTAGTCCAGTTACAGGAATAAGCAAAGCAAAAAATGCATAACTTGGAACTGAATATAAGAGCGAGAAGAAATAAATCAAACTATTCATCCAATTCTTCTTTCTCAAAAAGACTGCAATTAATACAATTGCAACTAAGAATGCCAATAGTAATGCTGTTAATACCATCTGCGCATGTTCGATCATTAACTGCATCATGCGCGACGAATTATCTTGCCAATACTTAATCATTTAAGTGCTCCCACAATGCTTTATTTTGTCTTACAGTATCTAAAAGTTGAGCAACATAGTCAGTTGCAGGCTTAGAAACAAGTGCTTCTGGTGTGTCAAATTGCTCAATCTGACCATGATTCATCACCATTACTTTGTCACCTAAGAACAATGCCTCATTGATATCATGCGTAACGAAGAAAAAGGTTTTATCACTCAACTTCTGGTGTAATGACTTTATCTCTTGCTGCAGATTTTGTCTGATAATGGCATCCAATGCAGAAAATGGTTCATCGAAGAGCAGAATTGGCGGATTGGTCGACAATGCACGAGCCACACCCACTCTTTGCTGCTGGCCACCGGATAGTTGTATCGGATAGCGTTTTTTATATTGTTCTGGTTCAAGACCAACCTGTTTTAGAAGACTATCTACTTTTTGATTGATCTTGTCTTTGTTCCAACCCAGAAGTTTTGGTGTTACCGCAATGTTTTGGGCAATCGTCATGTGAGGAAAAAGACCGATCGATTGGACAACATAGCCAATATGACGACGCAACTCAACCAGATTACAACTGCTTACATCCTTTCCATTGACGATCACCTGCCCTGTTGTTGGTTTCTCTAATCCATTAATCATTTTTAATGTGGTAGTTTTGCCCGAACCGGAAGATCCAAGAACAGTGACAAATTCGCCTCGTTTGATCTCAAAGTTGAGATCGGAAATAATCTGGTTTTTGCCGAATTTCTTATTAACATGTACGAATTTAATGGTTGAATTAGTCATTTTCTCTAACCTTTCTAATAGCAAAATCCATAATAAACATTGAAAGCAGTGATAAAAGTGCTACACTTACTCCGCCAATAACTACGTATTGCATCTTATATAAACCAAGGCCAGTAAAAATCAAAGTACCAAGACCACCTGCACCAATGTAAGTGGCCAATGTTGCACTGGAAATGATCTCAACTAAGGCTAATTTAATTCCATTCAGAATATAAGGCAAAGCTAACGGTAATGTGATCTGTTTTAACAGCTGCATTTGATTCATTCCTAATGACAAACCAATTTCTTTTAAAACTGGTGACACTTCATTGAAACCTAGTATTGTATTTACCATGATTGGTGGTAAAGCTAGAACAACCAATGCGATTAGTGCTGGAACAATTCCTGTGCCAATAAACGGAATCAAGATGAACAACAAAGCCAAACTAGGAACGATCCGCAATATTTGCGCAAAAGTTTGGCAAAAGGCTGCAATGACTTTGTTCCTTGAGCCCAGATAACCCAGTGGCAAAGCAATAATTAATGAAATAATCAAAGCAGTCAGACTAATGAATAAGTGTTGACTCACATAGCCCCAATATTCATTCGATGATGTTGCAAAATAGCGAATAATTTGATTAAGCATAGATACCTCTTAATAGTTGGCATTAACCCAATTTTGAGCAACTTTTTGATAGTTTTGACCATCAACGTCCACTTTCTTATTTAACTTTTGCAATTCAGTAGTGGTTAATTTCTGATCAATCTTGTTCAACATATTTTTAATACCAGGATTACTCTTCAGAGTATTATTTCTAACTAATGGAACTAAATTATAGTCTGGCCAGAAGTGCTTATCGTCTGTCAAAGCAAAGTACTTGCCTGTGGCAAGCTGACCTTCAGTTGTCGAAGCTGGGGTAATATCACCCTCGCCCTTTGCTAAAATTTCGTATTTTAAACTCGGATCATAAACCTTGTGACTCTTAAAGTTAAACTTGCCATAAACTTTTTGCAGACCAGGAATACCGTCCTCACGTTTATCGAATTCGCCTTGAGAAACAAAGCGAATCTTGTTGGCGTTCTTTTGTAAATCTGAGATAGTTTTAATACCGTATTTCTTGGCTACAGAAGTTCTAATGGCAATACCTTGAGCATCATTGCTAGGTGCGTAATTAAGAGTAGTCAGATTCTTCTTTGCAATGCCCTTTCGAGCAATCTTCGCAATTTCATTGGCATTTTTGCCAACAATATGTAAGTTAAGATAAGTCATGGCAATAGTACCAGTGTATTCAGGATAAAGATCAATTTGTCCCGATTTGATAGCTTGGTAGACAACAGAACTAGAAATATTTGGCTTAGTTTTGACGTTGTAACCTTTCTTTTTTAATGCATCAGCCCAAATTTGCATTACAATTTTGCTTTCACTAAAGTTTTTCGATCCCAGGATGATTGTTGTTCTTCTTAAAGAACTACTGCTGTTCACGCTATTTTTATTATCATGAGGCCAAATAACTGCGATTATTGCTATAATAATTATGATTAAGCCAATAAGTGAATAGATTTTCTTTTTACTCATGATGTTCTCCATTCGTTAATATTCAAGTTACATCTTTAGTTGATAGTTAATAATATAGGCTCATTTATTGCATAGGTCAATAGATTTGCACAACTTATTTGTAATTTGTATAATTACATCATAAGGAGGCAAAAAATGAAAGTATCAACTCGTTTTAGTGATGCAATTCACCTCTTAGCTTTCATTCATATCTATAAAGGACAGATCCCCCTATCTAGTGAAAATATCGCGGGCAGTATTGAAACTTCACCAGTGATGGTTAGAAAGCTAATGAGTGAGCTGCGTAAGGCTGGTTTAATTGAAACTAAGCATGGTACGCCAGATCCTAAATTGGCAAAACCAACTGATCAAATATCATTATTAGACGTTTATTTAGCAGTTGAAAAAGACAAGCCTTTGTTTGAGATTGATCATAAGACTAATCCTCAATGTATTGTCGGTGGTAATATTCAAGCAACTCTTAAAGAATATTATCATCAAGCCGAAGTCGCAGCTAAAGCTAAATTAAATAATATAAAATTATCGGATGTTGTCGATACTATTTTGGTCAAACAGAAAGAAAAAGAATATCAGGCAAAGGAAAAGACAGATCGTGATTAAGCGATCTGTCTTTTCTTATGTATTATTACTTATATCAATTATAATCATCTTATGATCTTTATAGGCCTCATTAAAACCTACTTCCCATGGATTGCCCTGTACCACTTTAATTGATTGGAATTTATTCCTAGTATCAAAAGTTTCACCAGGAAGAGCTTCTTCATAAGGTAACCAAATAATTTCTTTACTTCTATCTTCATAGATTAAGGTGACAGAAGTTAGATTTTTTCCAGTTTAAAAATCGTTGTGCAAGATTTTCTTGATCTAAATTTTGATTATCAAGACACATTAAATTAGTTTTCACTTTACTTGCTAATGCATAATCAATTTGAAAATGGGCTCCTTCACAGTGAATATCCGTAGATATTTCATCAGTAGGATCATCCTTGAACTGCCACATGTGATGATAGTCCTTTTGAATATTTCTTAAATTAAAAACAGGAACAGCTTCTATTGGTAATGAACCAATTTCACAATTTTCAAAACCAAATTCAATCTTTGCTACCTTTTTTGACATAGAATTCGCCTCTTATTCCTAAGTTTTGATATTTAATTCCTTCATAATCTTTTTTAACTCTAGTTTTCGAGAATATTCACTATATTTAAGTTCAGCCTCAGAAGCCTTCCATTCCAAATCATCTTCTTCAGATGTTTGTTTATCAAAATTAGAATTCTTTTCAAATTCATCAGCTGATATTAGCTTATCAGGATGTTTATCAATCTCCTCTATTCTAGAATTAATAGTATCTACTTCCGCTTGTAATCCTTCTTGTTTAAAGCCAAATAAGGAAGCTTCTTCCATAATTTCTACTAGAAGATCAAGTAAATAAGCTTGTGTAAGCTCATTATTAGCTATCCACCAGCTCATTATTTCAGCTTGTGGAGTAAATTCAAAAGCATAACTTTGAGCCTCTACACCCTTCTTCTTTAGATCATCTATAAAGACGAGATTACTAGATGTTCCAATACCCATGCCATCGTCCATTTTTCGTTGCATAAAGAAAATACCTTGATTTTTATTTGATTTAATCTTCAACATCTTCAAATGATTAATATACTGATGCATTTGAAGATAAGCGTATTTTTTCGCATCTCCAATAGTAATCTTTTCATCAAAATCGTTAAAAGAAGGTGGATTTTGATGAAGATAATTATCAATCAAAGTCTTTTCGTTAATAGTCTTAAGGGTTTCTTGTACTGTTTTCATTATTATTTTCTGTTTCTATAGTATCTATATTCGAACTAACATTCTTTTTAATTATATCAAAAGTTTGTTCACTAATGGACGTTTTGTGTTTCCTATTTTTTTGTTGTCGTTGAATTTTAATTCAACGACTTTAATTGAAATTTAAGAATTTAGTAACAAGATACTTTATATAGACTAATTTATTTACTTAACATAATTTTGCATATTGCATCCCAATTTCTCACAAAAAATAAAACCGCCAGTAATTTACTGACGGTCCTATTCTTAAATATTTGCCTTAATATTTTTTACTTAAATAAATCGTTAAAGCTTTCAGTCATCGTTGGATGGGTATAAATTTGCTCTCTCAATACAGATGCAGGTATCTTTTGATTAATTGCTAAAGAAATCAAATTGATTAGTTCATAAGATTCAGCACCATACAAAGTTGCACCTAAAATTAAATTAGTCTTTGGATCAACCAGTGCTTTAAACAATCCCCTAGGATCTTTTAAAACATGTGCTTTTGGAATTGATGCGACGGGTAATTTCTTTAATTGGTAATCAATCCCTTTTGCTTGTGCTTGCTTTTCATTAAGTCCTACATGAGACAAAGTTGGTGTGATAAATACACTGTAAGGAACGTTAATACGATCACTGACCTTACGTTCTCCCTTGCCAAATAGTTGATCTTTAATAATTCTAAAGTCATCTAGAGAAATATAGGTGAATTGAAGACCACCTTTTACATCCCCAATTGCCCAAACATTTTTTACAGATGTTTGAAGGTAGTCATCAACCTTAACTGCACCTCGATCGGTTAATTCAATATCAGTATTCTCCAATCCAAGATTTTCAGTATTGGGTTTACGACCAGTTGCTACCAAAATTCTATCAGTCGTAACTTTTATTTCTTTTCCCGCTTTTTCGTAGAATACTGTATTTCCGTCTACTTTAGAAATCTTGACTCCTAATTCAAACTTAATACCAGTATCTTCCAAGTCCTTCTTAATTGTTGCAGCAATATCCGTATCTTCTCTTGGTAAAAATTCAGAATGCAAATCCAATACAGTCACTTGACTGCCATATTTGGCAAACATCGATGCGAATTCAAGGCCAATATAGCCAGCGCCAATAATAACTAACTTCTTAGGCAAATCCTTTTGATCCATAGCCGCAGTAGAATCAAGGACAGCTTTGCTTTCAGCTAAACCCGGAATTGGTAGCATTACTGGCATAGCACCTGTATTAATGAAAATTCTTTCTCCATGAAATTGCTCTTTGTCACCGGCCAGAGTTTCAACTTCAATTTCATGATTGCCAATAAATTTGGCTTCTCCATCAAGAACAGTAACGGTTGGTTCATCAGCCAGCATATGATAATTCTTATTGCGCAACATCCCGGTCATCTGATTCTTGCCATTTACTGCATCTACAAAATCAATTCCTTGACCCGCTTCAATAATCAATCTCTTTGAGGGCAAACAAGCGATATTAATACAAGTTCCACCATACATTTGATTAGATTTTTCAATGACTAATACTTCCTCACCCTTTTGCGCAAGAAACTTAGCTAAAGTTTTTCCACCCTTACCAAAACCAATAATGATATTTTTTATGTCTTTCATGATCCTATCCTCTTACTTTTTGTAATTAACTTCTTGCTTAAATAATAACCTAGAATCTCTATTCAGTCATCAACGATGCTCAAATCTAGACTATTTTTCAAATCAAAAATTAACTACATTTTTCAATATATGTAGTTGACTCTACACATAGAATATAACTGTTCTTAATTTATAATCGCATTCATCATAATATACTTACATAAAGTTCACTACATTATGTATGAAACTAATCGGTATGTAAGAAACGAGGCAAAAGATGAACAAAATTGATGAACTATTAAAACAAGTTAAAGCTGCCGATGCCATAGTTGTTGGTGGCGGTAGTGGTATGTCAAATGCAGCCGGAATGGATTTTTGGTATTCAGCTAGTCCACTTTTTATGAAATATATGAAACCTTATTATGATAAATATCACTTCGAGGGAATTTTCAAAGGCTACTACACTCCCTTTGATTCAAAAGAAGAAAAATGGGCTTTCATGCTTTATGCTTACAAATTAATTTTTAATGAACCACCTCAAAAGCCAACATATGAGTATCTAAAGACAGTTATTGGCAATAAACCCGTTCACTATGTAACTACTAATCAAGACGGCTTATTCAAAAAGTATTTTGGTGAAGATGCAGTTAGCGAAATTCAAGGTTCTTGGTCTTTTATGCAAAGTTCAAATCCTGAAACAGATAAAAATTTATATGATGCTAAAAAGATTGTTAAAGAATTACTACCCAAAATAAAGAATTATAAGCTTGACTCACAATACTTTCCTAAGAGTCCTATCAATGATGCTGAATTGATTGCCTGGGTTCGTGGTCCCCAATTTTTAGAAGATAAACGCTACAACTATGAATATAAAAAATTCAATAAATTCTTAGCCAAGCATAAAGGCGAAAAAATACTCTTTATTGAAATGGGTGTTGGCCGGATGACACCGATGTTTATCCAGGAACCCTTCTGGGATATGACGCAATATATGAAAGATTCTTTCTATATTAATATCAATCCGAAAGATGCTTTAACTAATCCAGTAATCCGTGATCGTTCTCTTTTGATTGGTGATGATATTAATGAAGTTCTTAAAGAAGCTGCTGCAAAGATTAAGGAGGAAAAACATGACTAAAGAAGCTGCAAGTACTGCAAAAGAATGGATTGACAACGCAGATGCAATTTTAGTAACTGCAAGCAATGGTTTCTCTATTTCTGAAGGATTAAACTTATTTGCTAACGACAAAAAATTACGTGAAGTTTTAGGAGATCTGGTAGATAAATATCATTTACCTAATATCTTAACTGCTCTCTCATTTGATTATCCTAATGCTTTAGATAAGTGGCGAGCATACGCCAGAATAATCGAATATTACGGTAATAATTATGAAAAAACCAACTATATGCAAGATTTGAAAAAGATCATTGCTGATAAGTCATATTATATTTGGACTTCAAATATCGATCATCATTTTGAGCTAGCTGGTTTAAACAATACTTTTGAAATAGAAGGCAACTGGTTCGAGGCTATTTGTTCCAAGAACCCAAAGAAACATGGTATCTTCAGATTAGGTGAAAAGATCCACGAAATTTATCAAAAAGATCAAGCAGGCACTTTGACTGAAGATGATATTCCCAAATGTGATCAATGTGGAGCTCCTTTATCTCTAAATTTACCTGGTGATAACTTCCAAATTAACCAACAAAAATTAGCAGGTTTCCAAAGCTTTATCGAAAATAATGAGAATAAAAAACTTCTAGTATTAGAATTAGGCATAGGTCCACAAAATCAAATGATTAAGGCCCCAAGTATGCAGTTAGTCGCTTCATCCCCTAATATTCACTACATTACTATTAATAAGGGACAATTGTTTATTCCAGATTCGATTAAAGACAGATCAATTGGGTATTCCGCTTCAATCGGCACTGCCTTTAAAGAGTTATTAACTGGTAAAAGTTTTGGTGCTCAGACTCAGGGACCAGAAAAGGTTAAGTCTAAACCACAATTAACGCCTGCACAGATCAAAAAGCAGGAAAAAATGATGCGGCTTTTCTATCCTAATTATATGGTTGATCAAGGTTTCCGCCCTGGAAGCTTTCCTATGTATCTAATGGTTGATGATAAGCATCCTTCACATCTGCACACTGTTCAATATGGGCAATCTTGGATGTACTCTATGGGAGATGCAGCTGTCGTTCACTGCTTTACACAAGAAGGACAATATTATAAAGTACGGTTAGGTCTTGATAAGAGCAAAGGCGAAGTTCATGGTTTTTATGCAGATCCAGGTACCTTTGTTGCGATAGAAGATACTGATGATGCAGGCGTAGGCTTTTCACAAATTAGTACTGAAATTCCAACTAATAGTTCAGGTGCAATTATGGTTCCAAGAATTGACAAACTGATTCAGCTGTTCCCTGATCAAAGAGACATTATTCAACGACTTGCAACACCTGAACCATAAATAGAAAGCAAAGTGATTTAATGCCAACAAATAAAAAACGTAAAACAGATCGACGAACTATCTATACCATTACTATAATTAAGGATTCTTTCCTTAAATTGGTGAAAAAAGAAGGCTATAGAAAGGTTACAATTACTCAAATTTGTAAAGAGGCAGAATTAACTAGATCAACTTTTTATCTGCACTTTAATTCAATCACAGATGTGTTAAATGAGGTACTTGATGACGCACTAATGCTAGATCAAGACTCTGACAACTGTACGAATGGTGATTTTTCGATCGATTATTTAAAGAAAAACGAATCGCTAATCCCTGCTTGTCAAAGAATTGGGAATTCTGAAAAGTATCAAAAATTACTAATGGATCCAGATTTAAGTGAGTATATTATCGGACGAATAATGGCTCACGAACGAAAGCAAACGATCCCCTCTATTATGAAAAAAACTGGTTTATCTCAAAAAGAAGCAGAAACTATTTTCATCTATATGATTCATGGCTCTTTTGCAGTTAACCGAGCACATCATTTTATTAAGGATGATAGCTGGTTTAGGGATGTTCAACTGTTAAATAAATTTGTAGAAGCAGGCTATGAAAAGTTAGCTAAATAATTAAAAAAAGACCTATTAAATCAAGGTTTGTTAATACCAAGATTTAATAGGTCTTTTATTTTGAGCTATTATCTATATTTAAAATCTAGCCATACCTAAAGCATGTTGTGCAGCTAAGTTAAGCAAACTCCATTGACGGTCAAATCCTGGTTGGAAGAAGAAGTCTTGTTCAGCAAGATCTTCTAAGGTCATCTTATGACTAATTGCCAATGCTAAAACATTGCCTTGGGCGGTAATGTCATACTTAGAAAGCACTGCACCACCTAAAATTTGATGATTATATGGATTGAAGGTCAAACTTACATAAACCTTTGGATTGTCTTTTTCAGGAATATAAGCTGGACGCATTGAATCTTCATAGAAACTAGTTGCGTAAGGAATATCATTCTTCTTAGCTGAGAATTGGTTCAAGCCAGCTGTAGCAAAATGATAATCAAAGATACTCAATGCGGAAGCACCAACAACACCCTTAAAGGTCTTGTCTGGCTTAGCTTCAAACAAATGATTTACCAAATATTGCGCTTCACGACGAGCAGTCGTAGCTAAAGCAATTGGCATTGGCTTACCAGCTGGAATTGAGAGTGGCAAAATTGCATCCCCAATTGCATAAACATCCTTAATATTGGTTCTCAAGTATGGATCAGTCTTAATCCAGCCTCTTTGATCAAGATCAACCGTACCCTTTAGCCAATCAGTATTAGGACTTACACCAGCAGATACAATTACTAAATCGGCTGGAACTGCACCTTGATCAGTTTCAACGCTAGCAACCTTCTTATCACCCTTAAAACCAGTGATCTTAACACCCATCTTGAGGTCTATTTCTTTCTTGAATGCAGGTTCTAATACATCAAGGAGTTCTGGATTGAGGTAAGTTCCAAGAGGACGATCAATCATATCCATCAAGGTCACATGCTTACCAGCCTTAGCAAAGACTTCACTAGCTTCAGTACCAATATAACCAGCACCAATAACAACAACATTCTTAATTGATGAATCTTGCTTAGCAGCATTTAACTTAGTTGCCCAATCACGACCACGCATTAAATAGATGTTTCTTAAATCACTATTTGGTACAGGCAAAGTCTTTGGAGTTACTCCAGAAGACAAGATTAACTTGTCATACTTTTCTTGACTTTCTTTGCCGTTATTCAAATCCTTTACAGTAACAGTCTTATTATCAGGATTGATTGCTGTTACTTGATGGTTTGCAAAAACATGTCCGCCCTTGGCTTCAACATCTTCTGGTTTAAAGTTACGGACGTCATCTTCAGCAGTTACCTTACCTTCTAAGTAAAGCTGCATACCACATGACATGAAGGAAATGAAGTCGCCAGCTTCATAAATAGTTACATCTACATCATCGTATTTGTCCAACAATTCAATTGCAGACTCATGACCACCATGAGAGGCACCGACGATAATAACTTTTCTTTTATCCAACGTAAAAAACCTCCTCGAATAAACTTGCAGTTTAAGTGTAAACCGCTATTGTAATACAAATCAAAGAATTGGCTTATTGCTTGAATACAGATTTTTTAAAGTGTATTTAATTTAGATAGTTGCTTCAGTTTTGAAACTAACTGCAGGAAAAATTAATTGATAATTATCATGAATTTGTTGCTTAGTAACATGTAATCCAATTAAAGGAATATAACCGTTAATATCATTAACAGCAGTCTGACTACTTTCCGCAGCTCCAACTAACTCACCTTTTTTGTTAAAGACTAGACTCAATTTAGCGGATTGATCATTCCGTCCTGCGTATTCCATATCAGAATGACTTAACTTATCAATATCTTTAACGGTATAGTCCACATTATCTCTAGCTTCATCCACATTAACACCAACTTGAGCAATTTGTGGGAAAGTGAATGCAGAAGAACCAATAATTGGATACTTAATTGGAGTATTATCATTATTAATGAAAGCATGAGTTAAATATTCTGCCTCAAATTTAGCAGTTGGTACTAGCTTAGGTTCTTTCTTAGAAATAACATCTCCAAGAGCATAAATATTATCAGCAGCGGTTTGTAAATGATCATTAACAATCACACCATGTTTATCCGTCTTCACATCTGTATTCTCCAACTTGAGGCGATCAATATTGGCAATTCGTCCACTAGCATCTACTACATAATCCGCTTGTATTTGAGTATCTTTAGAAGTAATTACAGTAAAACTATTTTCAGCCCTTTTAATTTCAGAAACTTCTTGACCAAAGTAAAACTTAATACCACGCTTTTTCATTTCTGCGACAGTATTTAAAACGTGCTTACTTGAAAAAGCCTTCATTGGTCGATCAAGGAACTCGACAATACTTACATCAGCTCCTGCGGCTGATAAAACTGTAGCCAATTCCATTGAAACAATTCCCGCGCCAATGAAAGTAACGGTTTTTGGCAACTTATCTAAATCGAGTACATCATTACTGTTATGTGTATACTCGTTTCCTGGGAAGTTCAACTTACGAGGCTTCTCTCCTGTAGCAATAATAATCTTGTCAGCTTTATATTTTTGTCCGTTAACTTCAACAGTATGATTATCTACGAAGCTAGCTAAGCCATAAAGAGTTTCTACATTTTGTTTCTTAAAGTTATTTTCTTCACCTTGAGGGACAGTCTTCCAAATAACTTTCTTAGTCTGCATCAACTTAGCCCAATTGATACGACTAACTTGTTCAATTCCACGGCCTAATAAAGCTTGGCTTCCTAAAACATTACGTACAGCCCCTTCCAAGAAGATCTTTGGTTCACATCCGTAGTTAGGACACGTACCACCAAACTTATCCCCTTCAATAACCAAAATAGACTTCTCAGCATTTTTCATATTTTTTGAAAAATTTATAGCTGCTGGGCCTGCACCAATAACAATAAAATCGTATTCTTTCATATTTTGTACCTTCTTCTTTTAACTTACTATTTATAAGTTAAATATAGCTTCTTATTCACTTAAGCACAAGAATGTTGCTTATTAAATATAAGTGGTTATGATTAATTAACCATGACCACAAGGGGAAATTTTAATAATAACTGATTAAACTCTTTATTAATAACTTACATCTTTACCATTTGAAGCTATTACCTTCTTGTACCATTCATAGGAATCTTTCTTAATTCTCGTATTAGTTCCTTCACCTTCATTATTCCGATCAACATAGATAAAACCATAGCGTTTAGACATTTCACCAGTGGAGTTAGCGATAATATCGATTGGTCCCCACATGGTATAGCCTAGACAATCAACACCATCATGAATTGCCAATCCCATTTGCTTAATATGTTCACTCATATACTTAATTCTATAAGTATCATGAACCTTACCATCTTGAGTCAATGTATCATGTTCACCAAGGCCATTTTCAACAACCATTACTGGTTTTTGATAACGATCATAAATATCATTTAGCAAGTAACGTAGACCGATTGGATCAATTGCCCAGCCCCATGAACTCGATTCAAGGTATGGATTGATTACAGTATTAGCTGCATCCCAAGTAACTGTCCCACCATCATTGTGAGAGTTAGCTGAAGAAAAATTGCCAGCGGTTTTCTTAGCTTTAATTCGAGAATCGGTTGAAACATCGCTTGATGAATAATAGCTAAAGGATACAAAATCAACCGTTCCTTGCTTTAATGCTTCAAGATCACCATCTTCAATCTGTAAGTGAATATTATTATCTTTAAAGAAACGTTTAGCATACAAAGGATAATATCCACGGGCTTGAACATCTGGGAAGAAATATGATTTTCTAGTAGTTTCTTGTGCTTCCAATGCATCTTGAGGATATGGAGAATTTGGATAATTGACAATACCCGCAATCATACTTCCAATCATAAAATCAGGATTAATTTCGTGACCTAATTTAACCACCTTAGCAGATGCTACTAGTTGATTATGAGCAGCTTGGTAACGTGCTTGTAAAGGATTTTCACATTTAGAAATATCGATACCACCTGCAAATAATGGATAATTCAGAAGTGCATTAATCTCATTAAAAGTAATCCAGTACTTTACTTCGTTACGGTAACGAGTAAATAAGGTCTTTGCCAATTTTATATATTCATTGATCATTCTCCGATCAGTCCAGCCATTAAACTGTTCAGTAGCCCAGAACGGAGTATCAAAGTGATCAATAGTCATAATAATGTCCATCCCAAGTTCACGAGCTTTTTTGATGACTTTATCATAAAACTTAAGTCCTTCTTCATTTGGCTTATTCATACCATATTCTGGAAAGACTCTTGGCCATGAAACTGACATTCTATAAACATTAAAGCCCATACCAGCTAACAAGTTTAGGTCCTCCTCCCAATGATGATAACCATCAACACCTTTACGAGCTGGATGAAAGCCATAGTCTTTTTTAGCAGCTTCAAGTGGATGATCTAATGCCCACTTTCTGCCATTACCTGATAAAGGTAAGATGTCTGAAGCTGATAAAGTCTTACCATCGGCATCATATGCACCTTCATACTGATCTGCGGCAGTTGCGCCACCCCATAAAAAATTCTTTGGAAAATTACTCATTTTTGACCTTCCTTAACATCATTTCTTAAATTATGAAACCGGCTTCATATCTGACATTTTTATATTACTTTATGGGAACATTCCCAGGTCAAGGACAAAATAAAAAAAAGTTGTAAATAACTACAACTTTTTAACAAGTGCTTCTTTTAATTAAACGTGGATGTATCTCTTCTTTATAAAAATCTTTTTGTTCGAGATTCGAAATAATATAATTTACATCATTCTTTACTTGTAAATTCAGACAAGTATCAATAGTCGAAATATTCATGAATTTACCAAAATCGCTATTATCAAAACCAAAAACTTTTATATCGTTAGGCACCCTTAATCCTTGAGCGTGAAGATTTGAAATAAATTCTGCGGCCACATAATCAGAATAAGCAACAATTATTTTGGGTGCATCCCGATTATTCAAAAACTTATTAGCTGCTTTTTCCCCCGCTCCTTCTTGTTCAGGATAAAAGAGTTGCCATTGATTATCCGCGTTGGGATATTTTTGATCAATTGCATTAATGGCTTTTAATCTTGCCTTAGTATTGTTTTTAGTAGGATCATTAAGAATATGTCCAACTTTCTGAACGCCATACTTATTATAAATATACTCTAAAATTTCTTTATACAAAGGGTAATGATCTATAAACGAAGAATAAACTTTATTACTCTTTATTCTTCGCCAAGTAACTATCGGTCCATACTTAGCATATCTTTCAATAAACGACCAATCATTACGATTAGCGACAAAGAACAATCCATCTAAAGCATGTAAACGAAAATTATCTAAGATCCTAATTTCATCTTTTTTACTTTTAGTAAAGTAAACAGTAACGTTATATCCTTTTCTTTCAGCAAAATGAGTAACAAAGTTAAGCAAAACACCCACAGAAGGATAATAGCTTTTTGCTATAAAACCGATAGTTCTGGTCTTTTGATCACGTAACTGTCTTGCCAATAAAGATGGAACATAATTCAGCTCATTAGCTGCTAAAATCACTTTTCTTCTCGTTGCATCAGCTACATAGCCATGGCTGAAAACACGAGAAACAGTTGACTTTGAAACTCCAGCTTTTCGAGCTACATCAAAAATATTGGTCAATTTAATCTCCAGTTCATAAGTTAACAACCACAGCCATGGCGTCTATGATGCATCCCTCCAAAAGGCATCCCCATTGGCATTCCCATATGACGGCAGCGATGCATCATTTCATCAAAATCGTTATCTCCCATTCTTTCACGCATAGCCTCCATCCTTTCTTCCATTTCATCAAAGAACTGTTGATCTTCTGGTCCAGCTTCTGCAGAAATACGTTTACCATAAGCATCTTTTAAACGATCCACATAAGAACCAAATTGTTCTAATTCTTCGTCACTAAACTCATTAAGTACATCATCTGTTTCGTTTATAATCTGTTTAACTTCTTTACCCTTATCAGTTAAATCTATCCGCATTACACGTCGATCTGTAGGATCAGGTTGACGTGTGATATATCCTTCACGCTCCAATTTTTTTAAACTCTCATTGAGTGATTGTTGTCTAATACCCAACAAATAACTTAAATCCCTAGTTGTCAAATTTGGCTTAATCTTCAACATTGCCAAAATTCTTCCTTGGCCACGACTTACGTCTTGTAGTGGACTAGCTCCACGATGAGCAAACATATGGAATCTACGCATTGCATGTATTAATCCCATCATCTTATCATTAAAATCCATTCTTAAATCTTTATTCATGTTAATTTCTCCTGTCTTCTATTTTTGTATCAGGTACCTGTAGATTACTTTCAAGCATAATGATACAGGTACCTGTATAAAAATTTACATTTGACAAATAGAAAAAACCGCTTTATCTTGAAAGGGAATTAAATATTGTTCTTCGAGGCAGGGTGAAATTCCCGACCGGCGGTAAAGTCCGCAACCCGTTTTGGCGGTGGAGTCCTTATGGCACCGATAGTATAGTCTAGATGGAAGAAGAATAATTTTTTGTACCCCTTTTTTTGTCGTGCAATAAATTATTTTGATAATGAATTCTATTATTTCGACCTCGGAGTATTCCGAGGTCTTTTTTGTTCTGTTAGGAAGTGATTTTAAATGGAAAAAGATCAGTATTATATGAACTTGGCTTTACAAGAAGCTAAAAAAGGTCGCTTTCAGACTTGGAAAAACCCAATGGTTGGTGCTGTGATCGTTAAAAATAATCAAGTACTAGCTACCGGACACCATATTCATTATGGTCAAAATCATGCTGAACGCGATGCCATTTCAAAACTAACCCCAGAACAATTATTTAATTCAACTTTATATGTCACTCTTGAACCATGCAATCATTATGGAAAACAGCCTCCCTGCTCTGATTTAATTGTAAAAAGTAAGATCAAGCGAGTAGTTATTGGACAAGTAGATCCGCATAAGTTGGTTACTGGTAAAGGAATTGCTAAATTAAAAAGTCACAATATAGAAGTTAAAACCGGAGTTTTAACTAGCAAAATTGAAGAACTTAATAAATTCTATAATTACTTCTACCGAAATAATAAACCGTGGATCACCATCAAAGAAGCTACGAGTCTGGATTACCGTGTTAGTCAAAATAAGAATACTCGTACGAATATCACTAACCAGTCAGTTTACTTCAGAGTACATCAAGAACGTGCAAATTATCAGGCAATCATGATTGGTTCAAGTACTGCAATTATTGACGATCCTTCACTACTTACATCAGTTAAGACCGACTATCCACCAATTAGAGTTATTGTTGATCGTCGTGGGAGACTTTTAAATCATTTAGATTTGAAAGTCTTAACCGATCATCAAAGTCTAACCTGGATTTTCACTCAAAACAAGGATTTAATACGGAAAAAATTCAATGATAATATTCAAGTTTTATTGATGAAAAGTAATGAATTGAGTGAAGTAGTTAATAAGCTAGCTCAAAGGGAAATTCAATCAATTTATGTCGAAGGTGGTCCCACTTTAGCCAGATCATTTTTGAATGAAGACTTAGCTAATGAGTTGATCGACTATATTGCCCCTACTTTTTTAGGAAGTGCCGGGCCAGCTGGAGTTTTACCAAGAGGTAATCTCAATTTACATAATGTACAAATTGAAAACCTAAATAACAATATAAGAATTGACGGTGAGATAAATGTTTAGTGGTTTAGTTCGTGGGGATGCTCACATAAAAAATATTATTAAAAACGATGAAACAATTTTATTAACTGTAAGTTGCATTCCTGATTTTACTAAAAACTTAAAAATTGGAGATTCAATTGCAATTAATGGAACATGCCTAACAGTTGAAAAATTTACAGAAGATAGTTTTCAAGTCACAATGATGCCCCAAACCTATAAAAAGACTACTTTTAAAAATCTAAAGACTGGTGATCAGCTTAATGTAGAAAAATCATTAGAAATTGGACAACGGTTAGAGGGCCACATCGTTACCGGTCATGTTGATGATGTTGCTAAAGTAAAAAGGATTATTCCAAATGAAAATGCAATTGAAATCTGGTTTAAATTCCCTACACGCCTGGAAAATCAAATTGTGCCACAAGGTAGTATTGCGATCAACGGTGTTTCACTAACTGTTATGGATACTAAAGATAATACTTTTTCAGTTGGATTAATTCCCCACACACAAGATGAAACTAATTTATCAGATTTAAAAGAAGGCTCAGAAGTCAATATCGAAACCGATATTCTAGGAAAATATGTTGCGCAAAATTTAGAAAAGAGAGATTAAAATGGATGTTAAAAAAATTCAAAATGCTATCGATTGGATGAAAAAAGGCGGTTTAGTAATCGTGGCTGACGATGAAGACCGCGAATCAGAGGGCGATATGATTGGCCTAGGCTCAAAGGTTACACCAGAAAATGTAAACTTTATGACAAAGCACGCTCGTGGCTTGCTTTGTACTCCAGTAAGCAAGAAAATTGCAGAAAGACTAAAGTTGCCACAAATGCAACAAGACAACACTGACCCATATGGTACCGCCTTTACTATCAGTGTTGATTACAAAACTACTACTACCGGTATTTCTGCATATGACCGAGCAACGACTATTAAAGCAATTGCGAATCCCAATTCTAAACCTGAAGATTTCTTCAGACCAGGTCATTGTTTCCCATTGGTAGCTAAAGATGATCAAATCAAACAGCGAAATGGTCATACTGAAGCTTCAATTGCATTGGCCCACTTAGCTGGAGAACCGGAAGTAGCATATATCTGCGAAGTTATGAAACCAGATGGTCATATGGCTAGACGTACACAATTAAGACAAATCGCTAAAGAATATCATATGCCTTTTTTAACCATCGCCGAACTGCAAGAATACATTAATTCTCCAGCGAGTAAACTTACAGACTTTGTAAATCTACCAACTGAATACGGTGAATTCAAAATTAAAAGTTATGGACATGGCAATGTTGCCTTAATTAAAGGTAATATTGATCCTAGCAAACCAGTACTAACTCGTGTTCATTCCAAGTGTCTAACTGGTGACACTTTTGGTTCTAAACGTTGCGATTGTGGTCCTCAACTTCATCAATCTATGAAAAAAATTGAAGAAAATGGCTCTGGTGTAATTCTGTATCTCAACCAGGAAGGACGCGGAATTGGTTTGACCAATAAATTACGTGCCTACGCTTTACAAGATCAAGGACATGATACATATGAAGCCAATGAATTATTAGGATTCAAAGCAGACGAGCGTAACTACGATGTTGCAGCAAAAATGTTTAAAGACCTTGGAATTAAAGTCATGGATTTGTTAACCAATAATCCAGATAAAATTGATCAATTAGCAGATTACGGTATTACTATCAATCAACGCATACCGCTAGAAATCAAGCCAAATAAGTTTGATTTGTTTTACTTAAAAACCAAGAAAGAAAAGTTCCATCACTTACTAAAATTGAAAGAGGCAGAATAAATGAATGAATATAAAGGTAATTATACAAACATTCACGGTCCAATTGCTATTGTTGTTTCCAAGTTCAACGAAATTGTTACTAAAAATTTGGTTTTAGGAGCTCAAGAAACGTTAAAACAGTTTGGTATCAAAGAGTCCGATGTTGATGTTTTTTGGGTACCGGGTGCCTTTGAGATTGGCTTTACCACTCAAAAATTACTGAACAGCAATAAATACGCCGGTATTATGAGTTTGGGTGCCGTTATCAAAGGTGAAACCGATCATTATTCAATGATTATTCAAAATGTAACTGGTGCAATAATGCAAATGAATTTACAAGCAAAAATCCCTATTACCTTTGGAATTCTAACTACAGAAAATATTGAACAGGCATTACAACGATCCGGACTGAAAGCAGGTAATGAAGGCTCATCTACAGCACAAAGTTTATTAGAAATGATTTCTCTCAATGATCAATTAAATAAATAATAAAAAACAACTGTTTTACTCATTAAGTAATATGGGTAAAACAGTTGTTTTTATTAACTATGCAATTCTTTTCTTAACATCTGTAAGACAATCTTAATTTCGTCATTTTCTTGACTACCAAAGATACGTGTAAAAGATTCATCTTTCTTAAATTCTTGCGTGTAGTCATACTGCTTAGTCAGTTCTTTAATACGATTATCGAATAAAAAGGCTGCATAATTCTTATATTTAAAACATTTTATTTTTGGAACTGGCTCGTCAACATTAATTTCTGAAACAACCCAAATATAATTCTCCATGTTTATTAGTCGCTTTCCATAAATTTATAAAGTAGTCTTTATTTCTGATTATATCACATGCTTACGCACAATTTGTGCTTTATTAAAGATTGTTCCTAATTTAATTGAACCGGTTGCATAAATGACATAAACATAGAGAAAAGACGAATAATATTGACTCATTTGATATTATTTCAAATACTTTTTAGAAATCCAGTATTGTTCCCCAGTTTTATCACGTAATTGGTAACAGAGACCACAATTTTTAATATGCATTTTGGCTACAAAATGATAACTCCGATTTCCCTTTAGATACCTATCAGTTAATTGTCCGTGATCAGAAACTGTTTGTATTCTCTTGCCAGCTCTTACTCGATAAACTTTTTTCAATCTTGTCAAAGCTGGCGCATGGGGATGTCTTTGGTTAAACCACACATCCTTTTTAGTCTTAATCGGTGAATCAAAGTTAAAGTAATAATCACTAGCCAGATACTTAATTTCACCTTTTTTGTTTGGTTTAGCCGTAATCTTTTGTAAAGTTGAATCGTCTAAATTCCAGGTTGGACCGATAAAGGTATACCATTTATTTTTATTTAAATGATTAATCGTGATATAGGCGCGACCAATATAAACATTATTTGGACTGAAATCTTTTTCAGTCACCATAATTGGCTTATCTAGATATGGTGCCCAGAAAAAATCAGTGATTTCAGCAGACTTGATTCTTCCAATATTGGTCTTTAAGTCAGTAACTTTTTGGTTGTATTTAAAATTGTATTGTTCGAGCAAATTATTACGTATTCCAGTAATAGTTCGCATTGGAGCTGAATTAGTAACTGTGATCTTCGTTACTTTCGCTGCTTGAACAGGAGAAGCAATACCCAAAAAGGCAATTAAACTTAAACTAGAAATCAAGGCGACGATAAAATGTTTTCTCATCTTTACACCTTCTCGTATTATTACAAATAGAAAACTGTATTGAAATTTGTACCAACATTTCTAATTTGAGTTTACTACAAATAATTTTCATTAAACATATTCTTTATTAATTTAAAAACGAAAAAAGACCTAAAAGCATCACACTTTTAGATCCCAGTTTAATTTTAATTAGTTAAATACCTAAGCCAAACAGCACCATCAGCATAGCTTTTTACACTCTTTAACTTCAATAGCAACGGATGATTATCAGTTAAGCTGGCTGACCAGTTCTACCATCAACGCCTGGTCCAACTAAAATACTGATTTCATCTACTAAACCAGCTTTCAAGAAACCACCGTTAATTCGGCCACCACCTACAACTGCTAAGCGATCAACTCTAAATTCTTTGTTTAAAATCTCCATTGCTTTCTTCAAATCAACATGTTCTTTACCAGCTGCGATCCAAGAAATATTTCTAGAATTAAGATAGTCAATATATTCCTTTGAAACATTTTCACTGGTTAAAATCAAGTGTGGAAAAACAGAACTAGTCTCCGTCTCCCAAATCATTCGACCTTTGGAATCAGTTACAATGTTATATGAATTAGCAACAGCATTCTTTTGAAATGTAATTTTATCCAATTTTTCTTTAGATTTAGTATTAAAACTGCCTTCTGCCATTTCGGTTTCAGCCGTTACACGACCACTAACCCGAGTTGGTGCACCAATAGTATCTAAAGTCGAATAATATTCACTGTTACCCTTCAGCTGTGCAGTCATTCCGCAATCAATACGGCCATCTACTGAAGTCATCATGTGTACGATAATATAAGGTTTATTCATTATTTTGTCCCTTCTATCTTTGTCAAATACAATTTAACATCTAGGATTAATAATGACCAATACTTATCTAGAATAGCTGACTATGCACTTTAATTATATTAAGACTTTACGCCTTCCTATTTTCGCGTAAATAATCATATAATACACCGTCTCGTAAGCCACAGTTAGAGAAAATGACCTCACTAATCTGCAAGTTCTGTAAGACTAAGCTAATTGGAATTAGACCGCCGATGATAACGTCAGCCCTATTCTTAGCTAAACCTGGAACTTTCATTCTCTCATCTTTATCCATAGAAATTAATTTGCTTACTAAGTCAAAAATATATTTTGGTGGCAAATGCATCCCATGAATATCAGGCAACTCATCAACTTCATCAGTTAACTCCCGGCGATGAATCTTCGCAATCGTCCGGTTGCTGCCACCCAACGCAATCAGTGGCAGATTATGTACCTCGCCCAACCAACGTACAGTAGAAATCTTCTGTCCAGCAGCGTTCATAGCATTATAAAGGTTGCTGGCACTTATCTTATCAGACAATTTATAGTTTTGTGAAAGCAAAACCGCACCAATTGGGACACTAACTCTTTCCTTGCATTCACCGTTCTGCACCCAAATTAGCTCTGTCGATGCGCCACCACAGTCCATGATGATCCCATTTCTGACAGGTAAAGTATTAATCACTCCAACATAGTCTAAATATGCTTCAGTGCTTCCTGAAATTACACTTAAATCAATGCCAACCTGTTCTTTCACCATTTTTAAAAAATCAGCTTGATTCTTTGCTTGCCTTACAGCTGCAGTCGCAACGGCTTTGACTATCACATGGTCATATTGGGTATATTTAGCTTTAAATTCTTTTAAAGCAGCAATTGTTCGTTTCATTGGCTCATCTTTTAGAGTCTTTTCCTTACCCATATTTTCAGACAAACGAACGTATTCACGATAATATCCTTGAACACTATAGCCGCCGTATTCATCAATTTGTGAAATCTGCATTCTGACTGAGTTTGAACCCAGATCGATTACAACTAAATTCGTCATAATTTACTCCTTTAGTTAATCTGTACGCAGTATAAAAATCACTCATCCTTATCGTCAAGGGTTAAATCATTGTCTTCTCTGCGCATTACTTCAAAGGTATCAGGTTCTCTATCCATTTTCTTCTTTTCCTTTAATGCCCGTACCTTTTCCTCAGCTTGACGAATGAAAATCTCTTGTGAATTAACCATCTTCTTGCCACGACGATCAATCATCGTGTAAACATCATTATGTAACACCCGTGCTTTTACATTGTCCGACCACATAGTGTTGTAAATATCAATTGCTCTCTGCTTAAGGTCAGGTTGCAAAACTGGAAAAAGAGTTTCAACACGACGATTTAAATTACGCTTCATCATGTCAGCACTTGAAAGATAGATTTCCTGATTGCCATCATTATAGAAATAATAAATTCGACTATGCTCAAGCAAACGCCCAACTATCGAATGTACCTCAATATTATCACTAATTCCGGGGATATCTGTTCTTAAACAGCATATTCCACGCACAATTAAATGAATCTTAACTCCTGCATGAGAAGCCTGGTATAATTTGGCAATAATTTCAGGATCCGATAAAGAATTCATTTTCATGTGAATTTCGGCTTTTCGTCCCGCTTGAGCAATTGCAATTTCATTGTCGATCTTTTCATTGATAAACTCACGAATATGCTTTGGCGAAATGCGTAATTGGTTAAAATATGGCGGCCGAGAATACCCCGACAGCATATTAAATAGATTAGTTGCATCTACACCAAATTCACGACGGGAAGTGAAAATACCCATATCAGTATAGAAGTGGGCAGTAACGTCATTATAGTTACCAGTACCCAAGTGGACATAGCGACGAATGCCATCTTCATCCCTGCGAATAACCAACGTGATTTTGGTATGAGTCTTTAGGCCCTTCAAGCCATAAATGACATGGCAACCCATTTGTTCAAGAGTTCTAGCCCAATGAACATTATTTTGTTCATCAAAACGAGCTTTAACTTCAACCAAAACAGTTACTTGCTTACCAGCTTGAGCTGCTTCACCTAAGTACTTAATAATCGGTGAATTTCCAGATACACGATAAAGAGTCATCTTGATTGCTAAAACTTGATCATCATGAGCAGCTTTACGAATAAAATTCAATACTGCATCAAATGAATCATAAGGATATTGAACCAAATAATCTTTTTCACGAATATGACTAAAAATATCACTGGATAATTCCAAATCTGGGTCAATATAGCCCTTGATTGGTCCATAACGCAATTTATCGTGTCCCTTAACAGCCCCAGTTAATTTCTTCAAGACAGTTAAATCAATTGGACCGGAAATTTCATAGATTTCATCTTTATTGACTTTTAATTTATCAAATAAACGAGTCCGCAACTTATCGCCCATATCTTTTTCGATTTCCAAGCGGACAACCTTACCATGTTCTCGATCCTTCAATTGTTTCTGAACGCTACGTAAAAAGTCTGATGTATCCCGTTCAGCAACGTCTAAATCCATATCACGCGTAACTCTAAAACAAGCAGCTTCTTTAACTTCATAGCCATCGAAGAACTTACCAATAAACTCCTTAATAATATCCTCTAATAGTACAAAACTATTATCGACATTTGGCAGTTTAACCAAGCGTTTAAAGTTATTTGGCACACGAATCGTTGCATATTCATGCTTGTCGCTCTCTGTATCTTTTAATCGTACAGCAATATTTAATGAATTATTAGCTATAAATGGAAACGGCCGGTTAGTATCATCAGCCATTGGCGTAATCACTGGATAAAGTTCATCAGAGAAGTAACGTCTAACAAATTCATACTGATTAGCATTCAAATCTTTGACATTCTTGATAAAAATATTCTTCTTTTCTAGCAATGGTAAAAGCGAACGCCAATAAGTTGAATATCTTTTTTCAACAGCACGGTGTTCTTTTTTATTGATTTCTGTTAATTGTTCCTCCGCAGTCATACCGGAAGAATCAGTTGTTTTTATACCAGCTGCGACCAACTTATGCAATGAAGCAACCCGTACCATAAAGAATTCATCAACATTGCTTTGAGTGATACCTAAAAAATTAACTCGCTCCAATAAAGGATTGTCTTTATTTCGTGCTTCTTCCAATACACGATCATTAAAGTCCATCCAGCTTAATTCACGATTTTTAAAATATTCTGGTTTACGAAAAGGTTTAGTTTCTTCCTTTTCATTCTTTAAAAATGTACTGCTCATTATCTATTCATACCCTCTTGCTTTAACGTAACTTTTATTCCAAAAACATCTTCAAATAATTTTGCCCTCTTGTTAAAGGACCATCTCTCCAATGTAATATCTGAATTAGTCTTAGCATGAATAATTAAATGATTGTTTGTCTTAATAGATAAAACAATCTTTTTTATCTTTTGTCGATGAGAAGCATCCAGTGCGGTTGCTAAACGCAAAATAGCAGACAATTTAGCTACCTCTAGTTGTATATCAGGAGCTAAATGACGGTAATGATGACCACCAATATCTGGGGCACTATAATCATCATTAATAGTCTGATAACGACAAATTTCACTGACAATCTCATTATCACGATCTGAAAGTCCAATCAATTTGTTTGCATCCAGAATTTCTGCCGATTGTTCAAAACGTCTCTGCTGGTTAACAAAACTACCAATATTATCAACCGTTGCTGCTAAAGCTAACAGAGTACGAGCTTGTTTTGATAAGAGATGCACCTTGCGTAAACGATCAAAAATGTGCAAAGCAAATTTACGTACTTGATTTGCATGGTGCATGTCGACCAAATACCAACTAGCCATATTCTGTGCAGAGGTCATCACAATGTCATTGCTAGCAATTTTTTGATGAGACTTCTTTCCCTCCAACATTAATAGACCAGTGATTACCGATAAATCAGTCACATAGATATCTTTTACATTTAATAGAGATAAAAACTGATGAATTGAAATTGCATTAGGAATCGTATGTACTGCTACAGTTGGTTCTAAATGATACTTTTGAATCATGTCGGCAACAGGCATTTCAATTAATCGATTGTAAAATTGATCAAAATCCTCACGTGAGATCTGGTTAGTACTGTTTTCTTCTTTTAAGAAAGCTGCATTTAAAGCATCTGCGTGCTGAATAATTACTGAGCAAGGTGAGCTATCCTTAATTTGACGAGCCAAATGATCAATTTTAGCTCCCAAATAATCACTAATTACATCAATAGGATCATTAGGCGTTTCGTTAGTAATCTCGGCTAATTGTTGAATTTCGTGTGGTCCTAAAGGCAGGCTCCAGCTAGAAATAAACTTATGGTTCTTAAATAAAGATAGATTTATCATAGCTGAACCCAGACTAAGTAAATAGGTCGACTCGTACTTATTTGCTGTAATATCTTGATTTAAGCTCTTTAAACCACTAAGCACCTTGGCATAGACTATTTGTCCTCCATTGAGCCATTCAATATTTAAGCCAGTTCTTACTCTAATCTGATCAGCAATAAAACTAGCTGACATTTCGTCAATTAACTGTTCATTGCCATAGAACTTGTAGTTCTTAATTTGATATTCGGCTAACTTTAACTTAAAACCCTCAATAGCGTCACAGATCTTGTCCATATCCTGTTCGAACACTTGACTCTTACTATCTGCTTGTACAAAGGATGGTGAATCAATCTTTTCGAGGATCGTAAGGTCATGTAAATCAACGATATTGAGTTGAATCTTATAAGAAGACATGTAAATCATACCAAATAAAGCTTTTTTCATTATTATTTTCACCCATAGATACAATTCATTTTTTAATAATATTCTTTCTAAGAAAATTATATATTAATTTTACGCGTGGTGCTAGTTAAATCGT
>NZ_AZFO01000100.1 GCF_001436305.1 Lactobacillus ultunensis DSM 16047
ACAAATTTATGAGTTAACTAAAATTGGGGCGATTTATTTTTAAGCAAAAGTACGACAAATAAGCCTGCAAATGTATTATTTTGGCAAGCTTCGTTTTATAATGAATTTGGTCAATTAATTACGACTAAAGTCTTTTTGGTTATGTATGGCTACGTTGTAATCATATAGTTGATCATTACTGATCAGGGCATACATGGTTCTGATTAGTTTGTGTATAGAAGCGATAGCTA
>NZ_AZFO01000101.1 GCF_001436305.1 Lactobacillus ultunensis DSM 16047
AACATTCTAAGCTAAATAGTGAATTAGTTATCCGACGGGATAATTGATTCACTATTTTTTGTTCTAGCCGTAGAATTTTAAATAGTAGTAAAACCATATGTCGTGCTCTTTTTAGATGCTTGACGTCGTGCATAAAACTGGCAGTTTTACTGAGAAATTATGCAATCTCTTCGAAGAATGTGGACATTTAATGTCGAGTTTAGAAAATTAGATCTAATTTCTTGAGTAA
>NZ_AZFO01000102.1 GCF_001436305.1 Lactobacillus ultunensis DSM 16047
CATCAGATTCTTTAGCTAATAAGTACGGTATTAGAAACGGTAGAATAGTAAGAAGACGGGTTTCCAAGTATAATAGTCATGTAGACAATCGGACTATGATCCCCATCCGGATGTCCGTATGATAAAAGCAAGAAGAAAAACTACCCATCCAGAAAAAGAACCAAACAGTTTATTAACTGCTTGATCCCTTGCATTTACTCTCTATCAACAGGATTTCTTATAGAATG
>NZ_AZFO01000103.1 GCF_001436305.1 Lactobacillus ultunensis DSM 16047
TTGGCCTTATTCGCACCAGTATTATTAATAAAATAAGCTATTGAATTACTGATAATACTTGACTTGGGGTAGAAAAATCGTTTCCACACAAATTTTTATAAACAAAGGTGATTCTATGTCCTCTCTTAATAATTGTATTAAATTCGAACTTGATGTTAAAGACGAAAATATTGTTTTTAAATATTATTTTTCCCGGATTTAAAATTGAAGTGCAACACTA
>NZ_AZFO01000104.1 GCF_001436305.1 Lactobacillus ultunensis DSM 16047
TTTGCTCTGCCAAAGGCAAGAACTACTGGCAAATAGTCTTCCATTATCCTCACTGCGATCTGGTGAGAAAAGATGGCAAAAAGCAGATCATTAATTGGCTAATGCAATTAAAAGGCATCGGCTTTAAGCATGCACAAAAGACTGCAGATAAGTTAATTGACTTGGCTAATAAAGCTTATCCGGTTGTCTCCTGCGACAGCGTAGAAGTTGA
>NZ_AZFO01000105.1 GCF_001436305.1 Lactobacillus ultunensis DSM 16047
AGAGAATTTAATGCTTCCAAGCCTAATGAAAAATGGTGTACTGATATCACTGAAGTTGTTGCCCCTGGCTTGCCTAAAGCATATCTTTGCACAGTGCTTGATCTCTATGATCGCTATCCAGTAGGCTATGCAATTAGTAAGCACAATGATACTGCTTTGGTTCAATCAGCTTATGAGCAAGCTATCCAAGCCTATCCGACTGCTCATCC
>NZ_AZFO01000011.1 GCF_001436305.1 Lactobacillus ultunensis DSM 16047
TTTAACTAGCACCACGCGTATTACTATGTTCAATAAGAGTTTGAATAGTAAAGTAGAACATGTCTTAAATGAAGTTAAGTTGAGCGACGATGTAAATAAGTTTAATGCTGGTATAAACACCAAACTAAATTTAGACAAGTTAAATATTTCTGGTGGTCAAAGGCAGAAAATTGTACTTGCTCGGGCCAAAATCCACGGTAGTGAAATTATCTTAATTGACGAGGGTACTAGCGCTATCGATCGGCAAGCAACTTTAAGTATTTTAAAAGAGCTTGTTAAAAGCAAATCTACAATTATTTTTATTGCTCATAATTTTAATGAAGATATGCGTAGTTTATTTGATAGAGAAATAAGATTATGAAAAAAGATTATATTCAAGATTTACGTCAGAAAGTAGGTCACGCACCACTTATTCTAAATTTTGCTGGTGGAATTTTAGTGAATGAGAAAAATGAAATTTTATTGCAGAAAAGATCAGATTTTAATTCTTGGGGATTACCAGGAGGAGCAATGGAATTTGGTGAGTCAGCTGAAGATGCGTGTGTGCGAGAATTCAGGGAAGAAACAGGCTTAAAAGTTAAAGTGGAGTCTTTGCTTGGTGTTTCAACGGATTTTATTCAACACTATCCTAATGGAGATGTAGCACAAGCTGTGGTAATTGAGTTTATTGTTGAATTAGTGGGAAAAACAAATCAGTCAATCAGTTCTGAAACACTAGATCTAGAATACTTCGCGCAAGATAATCTGCCTAGAATTTTTAATAGACAGCATCTAAAATTCATTAATCATTACTTCTCAAAAAATTATCCATTCTTTAAGTAAAATAAAGAACTTAACCATTCTAATACAGATATTAGTTGATTTTAAATTAGAGGAAAAACATGAATGAACAACCATACATTTTAGATTTTGATAACAACCCACATGCAGTGCTTGAGCCCAATCATGACAATTATCCGTTTCATTTTCATGCAAAACTTTTATATGCATTTGTACCTGAAGAAGAGATCAACGCTTTTCTAGATCAACACTTGCATCGTACCATTGGTGAGTTTGATAGTGTCTCTTTTACACCAAAAATTTATGAAGTTCAGTTAGGTAATGAATTAGTTACTCTTTGTCAGGCTCCTTTAGGTGCACCAGCTGCGGTGCAATTGCTTGACTGGTTAATTGGATATGGAGTTAAAGAAGTCTTAACTGTAGGTACTGCAGGCGTACTAGTGGATTTACCAGAGAACGTTATGCTTTTACCCAAACGGGCAATCCGTGATGAAGGTACATCATTTCATTATATGGAGCCAGGTCGCTTTGTAGACTTAAATTCCGACTTTTTAGGTAAAGTTGAAAGGGCTATAAAAAAACTAGAGTTGAGTTACAAGGAAGTGATTACCTGGACAACGGATGGTTTCTTTAGGGAAACACCTAAGAAGGTAAATCAATTCAAGGAATTAGGTGCGACTACTGTTGAAATGGAATGTGCAGCTTTAGCAGCTTGTGCGCGATTTAGAAAAGTAGACTTTGCTCAAATTCTGTTTACCGCGGATTCGTTGGCAGATATAAATGAGCATGATAATCGAAATTGGGGAGAAGAATCGCATAGAACTTCTCTTGAAGTTGGTATAAAGATTTTGATAGAGTGTTAAAAAGACCGGGAAAATAAAAAAGAAGCTGAAATAGCTTCTTCCAGTTTTGCTAATTAAGGAGTTAAGTTAATATCTGTCATTAATATTTATTAAGCACCTTAAATAGCTCATTTACAGAATGCGTAGTTTGATAATTTCCAGCCTTATATTCAGCTAATGATTTCTCAATATTGTCTTTAAGCATTGAAGAAATATCAGTAGCTTTCTTTTTCGGGTCTTCCGGCAATTGTAGACTTATAGTAATTGTCATAATCTTCACCTCAGCATTGTAATTTATCTGATTAAACCGTAACACATATTAACACAGCCTAATACAATCTTGCTTAAATGTCTAACTATTATTAATAAATATAAGATACTATCTTATTAGTAGGCTTTAGTAGAAGCTTGAAGGAGGTAATCTTAATGGATAAAAGTAAAAAAGAAGAATTTATGAAATCTTGGCAATTATTTAAATCTATTGGTCCGACTATTCTAAGTAAAATTGAAGAAGGACAAAATGGATACTATATTGAACTCGTTAGTTTTCAAGATTTCATGACAGTCCTGAATTTTTTAGGTCAGATGGCTGCCCAATTTAATGTGTGCTACGGTTATGAAGAAGGCAATGAATATAAGATTGAAACTTATGATTATCAGATAACAGTGATCGATTTTGATATTAATTGGAAAAACAGATCAACACAATATATTTAGAATAAAAAATATTAGTTAGGATATTAGAATAATGAAAGTTGAATTAACACGTTTTAGAATTAAAAAAGGTAAAGAAACTAAAGCTCAAGAATGGATGGATTTCTTGAATAGTCATCATGAAGATACAGTAGCAACCATGGTAGGTGAGCGTATGTATGTTGAAAATGTGTTTAAAGAGAAAAATCCAGATGGTTATACTTATTTTTATTGGTACTCTTTACAAGGCGAAGGTGGACAAAAGGTAGAAGAATCAGAGAGTTACATTGATAAAAAACACTTAGAATATTGGGATGAATGTATTGATGAAAGCTATCATCCTGTAGATATGGATTTAGAAGAGAATTTGATTGCACCAATAATAGATAAAGTAATCCAAAAGAAATGAGTTTATGAATTAAAGCAATTGTTAGGAGATAAAAATGACCTTTCAAATCTTTCCGTATCAGCAAAAATACTTTGATCAGCTTTGTCAGGTAATGGACAAAAGTAGAATGCAGGAGTTAAAAAGTGAGGATTTAGAAGCCGTTTTTATCTCTTTAAAGAATGCACCATATCTAGATTATTTCTTATCTTGTAGGATTTACATTGCTGTAGAGCGTCAAAAATTAGTTGGTTTTGTAGGAGCCAAACCTCATCATTTAGAATTTTTGTATGTTGACCCAGACAAACAAGGACAAGGAATTGGTACAGCATTAATGAAAAGAGTGTTGTTAGATTTAAGTCGTCCAGTACAGTTAGATGTGTTCACGCATAATCTAAAAGCAAAAAGACTCTATCAAAAATTTGGCTTTCAAGTGATTGATTCGGTTACTGAAAAATGGTCTGATGCTTATCCCGTGGATTTTTCTCAAGATAAAATGAAACTGAACTAGGAAGAAAGTGTGTTGACTTTGACTAAACTAATCATTTTACGTGGTAATTCAGGCAGTGGAAAAACAACGTTAGCACGTGAGATTCATAAGAGATTACCTAGAAATACATTACTAATTTCTCAAGATGTTATCAGAAGAGATATGTTACGTGTAAAAGATGGAGAACATACTCTTGCTTTGCCATTATTAGAAGCTTTAATAGTTTATGGCTATAAAAATTGTGATTATGTTATCCTTGAAGGAATTTTGAATGCAAAATGGTATGCATCTTTATTTAAAAAAGCACATGAACTATTTGGTCAGCAAATTTATGCTTATTACTTTGATATACCTTTCGAAGAAACAATGAAACGTCATCAAGAACGACATGAAGCATCTTTTGGTGAAAAACAAATCGCTCGTGGTGGAATGAAAAAGACTATATTGGGTTCTTACCAGAAAAGATCTTCAGGCGTAATCTGAGTTTAGAAGATGAAATAGATACTATAATGAAAGACATAAAACTGAAAGGGAAAAGTTAATATTAAATGCAAATTCAAAAAGTTAATACCGAGCTGGGACAAATTGAGTATGCTTTTAGAACTGGAGAACCATTAATTGTACTTTTAAACTGTTTCGGCAGCTTTGATACAATTCAGAACTTCTCCCAAGTACTTAAATATTTACCAAAAGATTTGGGAATTTTTGCACCTGATTTTTTAAACACTGGCTATAGTGGTAAATCAAAAACATCGTATTCTATTACTGATGAAGCTAATGCGATAGCTAAAATAATAAATAAATTAAATGCAAAGAGTGTTATTATCTTAGCTCATAGTATTGGCGGAGTATATGCATTTCAAATGAGAGATAAAGTTAAAAATTTGAAAGCCTTTGTAGGTATAGAGCCAACTGACCGAGAAATTATTCTAAATCCACCACAAGAAAAAGCTTATTTGGAAAGAAATAAGAATGAAGCTGCTTCTGAAAAATTTATTCATCAAAAAATATTTGATCTATTTCCAGAAACAGAAGCAAAGACTTTTTGGCAAACAACAGAAAAGAATGAAGCCCATTTCAATGATCAAGATGACCAACATTTAATGAATGCTATGAAAAGAGATGTCTTTTGGTTTAATCAAGATAAATGGAATGACTCTATTCCAACGATAATCATTACTGAGAGGTATCGAATAAGCGAATATGAAAGATCTGAATACTTTAACCAAAATTCTGAATCCCAAATTATACCAATGGGGACTTTTCATTACATTCAGTGGGAGTATCCTCATGAAATTGCGGATATTTTGATTAGTTTAAGCAAATAATCTTTGAAAATGAAGATCAACTTTGATGCCTAAAAGCTAAAGAAAAACATAAGACCTATAGTTTTGTAGAATACAATTAGTGACAAAAGTTATGGTCTTTTATAAAATATAAATAATTAAGAATAAGCGCTTAACTTAATTAAATTATTTATAAATATAGATGTTGCAAGAAAGCAAAGGTGATCAAAATGCTACATTGGATTTGGGTATTGATTGTCGGCGGTGTAATTGGTCTGATTGCTGGGGCTTTAACAGGTCACGGCAGATCAATGAATTGGATTGCTAATATTTTAGCTGGTCTGATTGGTTCTTCATTAGGACAAGCCCTTCTGGGTGAATGGGGACCACAGGTAGCAGGTATGGCAATTGTTCCATCTATTTTAGGTGCAGTAATTTTGGTAATCATTGTGGCCTTTGTTGTCAGCAGATTCCATACTGCATAAGAGTAATTTCATCTGAATATAAAATAATTTGCTAGTACTAGTAAGAAAAGCCTGAATTTGACTATTTTATTGTCATTTCGGGCTTTTTATTTATGTTTTCCCTGCTCCCTAGTCAATGGAGGAGGGGAGATACACAAATAAAAAATAGTAATAAAGTTGATGAGCTGAGTTTTTAACCTTAAAAAGTTGGTGATTTGCCTATAGATTCTTATTTTTAAATAAACTTTTGCTGAAATAGTCAAAAATCGTAGTATTTTGGATATAAATAGCTTCAAAACAACTATAAAAATGCGTTTAAAAACATTAAATTTATGCATAATTGGATGATAAGTTACCAGTAAGTCTAGTCATTATGTTATATAGAAGAACAATTTAGAATGAAATTTACTCAAAATAAAAAGAGTAGAAAAGATAATTTAAACATGAGCATTATAGAAAATAATAAGGGCAGTAAATCTAAATTTAAAATCTTCATAAATGCTGAAAAGTAGTTGTGAAAAATATAGGTATAAAAGAAAATATTTGTTTTTAGTTATTAAAAATTGTTTTGATGTTTAACAATAAAAATCTTTATTTTGGAGAGAGGTTTATCTTGCTATCATTAAAATTATTGTTTTATGTAGTGCTAGAAATCATTTTGATTTTATATAAAAATCTTTTATTTTGATAAATAGGTATGTTTCAAAGAGTATTACAATCTCTTTCTTTTTGAAACATCATTTGTATGCTTAACCTATTTTTGACTAAAAACTTGATAATTCTGGATCAGCAAATATTCCTTAATTTTGGTTTAGCTATCATGATTAGATGTCTAGCTTAAATCACACAAATTAGGATTATATTTAAATCAAAATATTGCTCTGATATCAGTAATTATAGATATTTGTAGATATATATATTGATCAGCACTTTTTTGATAACCTGGTAAATTGACATTAGTAATTAGTAATGTGATACGAATATTTTAATTAAATATATTGTTTACTCAGAACGCATATAAAAGTTAATTGAATTAAATTATTAAACTTAATGGTCAAAATAAATGAACTTGGTCTTAGAATTGCGATCTCAGCATGCAAAAAAGCATTAAATTTGTAAATCAATAAAAATAAGTAAAAAAATATATAAATGCTGAAGGATTTATTAATTACTAAATGAAAAGTGAATTTTAAAAAGCTTTTTAAAATTAATGACTTTCCTAGGCATAATAATTTTCCCACTGTAGCTTTACATAATATGAATTATACGCAGATACATTTAACAAATTATTTTCATCTCTTTTGTCTACTCTAATCTTTTGTATTCAAAAAACACCTGCAATTTACTGCAAGTGTTTTAAAAACTCCAATTCATTATTTTTCAAAATTTAATTTCTTATTTCTCTTAAGTGCTGCTATGTAAATTAAATTGATTATCGTAAGAAAAATAACTGCAATCCAAATAGTTTTTAGAATAAAAACCTTTTGAAGCAATGCTGAAATAATTGCTCCAATGGCAAACGAAATTGTTAACATCATATAATTTACTGCAGCTGTATGTTTGCTTTTATCTTCACCAAAGAAAAATGCGCTCCACGCAACAACTGATTTCTTTAAATTTCCTGTTGTAAATGCATTGTTGTATCCCATTCCTTCAATTTTACTGAAAGATGCATTCTGAATAGCTAAACCGAACGCAATTGCTGGCACTACATAATAATTTGGTACAGATTTTGGCAAAAAGCCAACGATTATGCAAATTGCAAGAATTGGAAATAAACAAAGCACACGCTAATTGTCGTGATTCTGCAGGTCGATTACTATTTAATATTTCTTTTAAACCCATTAATAACTCCAATCTTCTTACCCCAAATACAACAACCTATATTATAAACTTTGTTGCAAATTATGCTGAATTATCTTTTTAAAGTTATTTATTATTTTTAGATTAAGAACCAAAATACTTAATTTAATACATCTTTTGCGGTAAAATTGCTTAAATGGTAAGGATGATAAAGCCTTATCAAATAATAAATAAAGTAATATTAATGGTTACTATAATGTAAGTTAATATTATTAAAATAGTTTATTCATTTTACTTTTGATTTTTTATAGTCTATAACTATAGATATATAAGTAGTTTGAAAGGATCGTATGCTTAGTGAATATTAATTTAGGAGAAGAAATTTCTCGTAGAAGACGTGAACAAAAACTTACGCAGGAAGATCTAGCTGAACTCAGTGATCTTTCCGTAAATTTTATTTCACGTTTAGAAAGAACTAAGGATCAAAATATTAGTATTCAAAAGCTCGATTCAATTGCACGAGCTTTGAACACTACTACCCCAGATATTGTTAATAATGCTTATCGCGTGAAAAAAATTAAGCCCGAGAATCCTATTTTCATCCAAAAAGTAACTAATGAATTAAGAAAGCTTCCTACTGTGAAAGCTGAGCGAATCTGTAAGTCGCTAATTGTATTATTGAAAGAGATGGATCAAAATAAATAAAGAGATGTGGTTAACTTTTATACCACATCTCTTTATTTTTTAATCAGAAAAGATAGATTTATCAATTTCAATTGTTTTTATGACAACATCCTCTAATGGCTTATCCATCTTATCTTTTTTTACTTTTGCAATTTCATCGACAACATCCATTCCGTCAATTACTTGTCCAAAAACAGTATGGCGTCCATCTAGCCATGGAGTACCTCCCTGCTTATATGCATGGATGATTTCTTTAGGATAACCTGCAGGTTCCATTTGTCTAATATAACGTTTAGGCATATTTTTATTTTGAACAATAAAGAATTGACTACCATTGGTATTTGGACCGGGATTTGCCATTGATAAAGCTCCACGAATGTTGAATAATTCTTTTGTAAATTCATCTTCGAATGGATGATTCCAAATACTTGTACCGCCAGTACCGTTTCCTTTAGGATCCCCACCTTGAATCATAAAATCACTAATAACTCGATGGAAAATTGTGTTATTGTAATATCCTTTTTGAGCTAAACGAACGAAATTTTCTACAGTCATGGGTGCCTGTTCTGGAAATAACTGAATTTTAATATCACCATGATTGGTTTTTAGAGTGGCCTTAGGACCTTTAACTTTATCTAAGTTTAATTGTGGGTAATTCATTTTATCTCTTCTTTTTTTAAATAGTTCTATTATTATATCTTGTTATAAGTACAAAAAATAAGAGATAGTCATCTACCGACTATCTCTTATTTAATAGCTTAAAATTAAGCATTAAAAGCATCTGTAAGTGGTGGAACAACTTGCTTCTTACGTGATACAACACCTGGTAATTTAACTTCTGAATCACTAAGTTTCTTATCGAAAGCCTTTTCGAAAAGAGCCTTGGTTTCATCAGAACCAACAACCAATGCTTCTGAATCTGAATCAAGGATATTAGTGATTAAAAGCATAAACATATCATAGTTGTTGTCCTTAGATGATGCTTCCATAGCTTTTAAGAAAGCATCTTTACGTTCCAAAGCTTCTGGTAAGTCAACAACATTAATTTGTGCGACACGTACATTGTGACCGTTTAATTCAAAGCTCTTAGCATCTAAGTCAATCAGTTCTTCTTCTGACTTATCGCTGATATTAGTACCAGCCTTAAGCATTGCTAAACCGTATTCTTTATAATCTACACCAGCAATCTTAGCTAAAGCTTCGACAGCCTTTTTATCATCATCAGTAGTAGTTGGTGACTTAAGAAGCAAAGTATCTGAAATAATAGCTGAAAGCATTAAACCAGCAAGTTTTTCAGGAATTTCAACTTTATTTTCGTTGAACATTTTCCATACAATGGTTGAAGTACAGCCCATTGGTTCTGCACGGTAGTACAAAGGATCTGCAGTGTTAAAGTTCATAATTCTGTGGTGGTCTACAACGTGAGTAACCTTAACTTTATCAATGTCAGAAACACTTTGTTGAGGTTCATTGTGATCAACCAACATAACAGCCTTAACTTCTGGAGCAGCTTCCTTAATAACGCGTGGTGCTTTAAAGCCAAACTTCTTAAGTGCATATGCAGTTTCGTCATTAGGTTCACCCAAAGCAACAGCTTCAGTGTTATAACCTAATTTGTTTTGTAAATATGAAAATGCAATAGCAGTACCAATTGCATCGGTATCAGGATTTTGGTGTCCGAAAACAAATTCTTTTTCCATTAAATTAATTGCCTCGTTTTCTAACTTTATTTTACTTCATCTAATAGTCTACTAGACTTGAGATGTTTATCCAAGAATTTT
Organism: Lactobacillus ultunensis DSM 16047; assembly: GCF_001436305.1. GTDB lineage: Bacteria > Bacillota > Bacilli > Lactobacillales > Lactobacillaceae > Lactobacillus > Lactobacillus ultunensis. Next base: position 9,209 of record NZ_AZFO01000011.1, read on the forward strand.
TACCATTCTTTTAGCATATTTTCCATTCTAGGAATTTCAAGCTTACCTTTCCTGTAAACGTAAGAAATATGGAAGTCATGTTCTTCTGATAAGTAAACAGGTGTCAAACTAATTTCGTCACGATGTGCATCATAATAAGATTGAGTAACGAATGTATCGTAATCCGTATCTTCTGCCATCTTAATCATTTCCTTGGTAGAAGCAATCTTTACTGGAGTATTTAACTTGTTCTTTTTACCCAAATATTCATGCATCAGTGGTGTCAAATAGAAATCATCTGGATAAGTAACCCATTTTCTGTTCAAAAAACGAGAAACAGGATAAGTTTCCCCTGCTTCTACAGTTGATTTATGAGTTAAAACAACTAAACGATCCGCACAGATATCTGCATGACTGTATTGATGACGCAGATTAGTTTCTTCTTTTTTAGTTGTATCAGGCAAATACATAATTGCCATATCAATCAGATTTGTATCCAATCTGCGCCATAATTCTTTGCGATCGTAGTAATCTATTGAAAAAGTAACTTCTGGATACTTTTTATTAAAAATACGTAGAAATTCATAAAAGATACCTGCATGCAAAGAGTCTAAGATACCAATAGAAATATGACCTTTATCAGCTTGAGTATATTCCTGAATATCGCTTACAACGCCATTAATTGTGCTTAATAATTCAACAGCAGCTGACTCCATTTCTTTGCCTGCTTCTGTTAAGTACAATTTCTTTCCCATTTGGCCAAACAAAGGAGCACCGATGGCGTGTTCCAATTTTTTGACTTGTTGAGTTAACGCAGGTTGAGTAATACCCAAAATTTGAGCTGCCTGAGTATAATTCATGGTGTCAATTAGTTGTAAAAAATAACGTAAGGATTGGGCCGAAAGTATAGTATCAGTTTTAGGCATAACAATTATCTTCTTTCCTAAAAATATTATTTTATAATAAGCCGTGTCCCATAACACATTTTATTATCTATCCAAAAATAAATAGTGTCAAAACATACGTCTTAACACTATTTCCGTCTTTTTATGATGTCATGAATTATTCGGCCAAAACTTAATTTTGACTACTAATTGGTCGTCCTAATTCGATATTTAATGGCGTACCATCTGTAGTTGTATCAATTACAAATGAACCATTTGAATAACGATCACCTAGTGGGTATTCGTTCGTCTTAATTTTAATATGGCGATCGCTTGAGGTAGTAATATGCAAAATATGATCTTGTGCATATGGAACTAAAGCAGTAATTCTATGTGGTTTAGTCTTTAATTCACGCAGAACTAATACACCACGTTTAGCTCTAGATACCTTATTAACTAGCTTAAGCTTAAATTGTTTAAATGCACCACGTTGAGTGATTAAACCAACATGCATAAGATCAAGATATTTACTATCTACTAAAACATAGCCCACGATGTAGTCATCATCTTTAAGGTTAGCTGATTTAACCCCAATAGCCTTAGCACCAGAAGCTGGTATTTCACTAATATCGTATCTAATAGCATAAGCTCTATGAGTAAATAGCGTAATTTCTTTCTTAGCATTAGGCTTAACTAAATCAACACCAACTAGCAAACTATCTTTAGACTTTAGTTTAATAGCAGTCATAGCTCTAGATTTATAAGTTCTAGTTGGTTGCAAATTTGCTAACTCTAGTTGCTTAATATAGCCATCGTTAGTGGCAAGCAGGAAGTTTTCATCAGCATTTAAATTATTAAATGCAAAGACACGAATGATTTGCTCATCGCTATCTAACCCAATTTCCTGAGATAAGTGTTGACCCGTTTCTTTCCACTTAGTTTCTACTAACTCGTGAACAGGACGATAAATCACGTTTCCACGATTAGTAAAGAGATACAGGTTAGTTAGTGTAGAAAGCGTGTTTTCATAAATAACTTTGTCTCCATCTGGTAAACCATTATCAGTATCATCTGTAGATTGATATGATCTAAGAGAAGAACGTTTCAAATAGCCATCTCGACTAATTAATACGCGTACTTGTTCGTCAGCTACCAATGCTTTTTCGTCAATCTCAACTTTGGCACTTTCCTGAGAGATTTGCGTTCTACGAGGATTGCTAAATTCTTTCTTAACAGCTGAAAGTTCTTTAATAATCTCCTTTTCAAGGGTCTTTCGATCTGATAAAAGTTTACGATATTTCTCTACTAATTTATTTAACTTGGTTTGTTCAGCAATCAGCTCATTAACATCAGTATTAGTTAATCTATAAAGTTGTAAAGAAACAATTGCTTCAGCTTGTTTTTCAGTAAATTTATATTTGGCAATTAAATTCTTTTTGGCGTCAGCTTTATTTTTAGATGCACGAATAGTTTTAATTACTTGATCCAAAATATCCATAGCATGGATAAGGCCTTGGATGATTTCTAAACGAGCTTCAGCTTTGTTTAAATCATATTTAGTACGTTTGGTAACAACATCTTCTTCGTGTTCCAAATATGACGCTAAGATTCGCTTTAAGCCTACCTGAACAGGTGTCATATGATCAATGGCAACCATGTTAAAGTTATACGATACTTGTAAGTCTGTATTCTTAAATAAATAATTTAAGATATTTTGTGCATCAGCATCTTTTTTGAGTTCAACAACAATAGATAAACCATGCCGATCAGTTTCATCCCGAACTTCTGCAATACCGTCAATTTCTTTGTTTAATCGAATTTCATCAATCTTCTTAACCAAAAGTGATTTGTTAACATCAAATGGGATTTCTGTAGCAACAATCTCTTGTCGATGGCCACGTATATCTTGAATACTAGTTTTAGCACGGACTTGAATACGGCCTCTACCAGTTTTGTAAGCTTCTTTAATTCCTTTAGTACCCATAACAATGGCACCAGTTGGAAAATCAGGTCCTTTAACATATTTCATCAAGTCTTCTAAAGAAGCATCAGGATGTTTTAAAAGATAAATAGTGGCATCAATCACTTCACCCAAATTATGAGGTGGAATTTCTGTGGCATAACCAGATGAAATACCTGTTGAACCATTTACCAATAGATTAGGAAAGCGTGCTGGTAAAACAGTTGGTTCATATTCAGTGTCGTCGAAGTTTAGCACCATATTGACAGTATCTTTGTCAATATCCTGCAAAAGCATATTTGAAATTTTACTTAGACGAGATTCAGTATAACGCATGGCAGCTGGACCATCACCGTCCATCGAACCATTGTTACCGTGCATTTCTACTAAAGGCTCACGCATCTTCCAATCTTGTGATAAGTGAACTAAAGCTCCATAAATAGAACTGTCACCATGCGGGTGGAAGTTACCCATAATATTACCTACTGCTTTAGCAGCCTTTTTAAATGGCTTGTCGTAAGTATTCCCATCTTGATACATTGCGTAAAGAATACGACGTTGAACAGGTTTCAAACCATCTCGGATATCTGGCAATGCACGTTCTTGAATAATATATTTAGAATACCGTCCAAAACGCTCACCCATAACTTGTTCAAGGGGCATTTCACGAATTCGTTCTTTTGTGGCCATTAAATTAAAAACCTTCTTTATTCATTTTCGAATTCTAGAATGGAGCCGTCTTCGCCCATTCTGAACTTAACGTTTTCTTCGATCCATTTTCTTCTTGCGGCAACTTTGTCACCCATTAGAGTAGTTACTCTTCTTTCTGCAAGAGCAGCGTCATCAATCTTAACTCTAATTAGCATTCTAGATTCAGGATCCATAGTTGTTTGCCAAAGTTGTTCAGCATTCATTTCACCTAATCCCTTGAATCTTTGTAAGGAGTAGCCGCGTCCCATCTTCTTTTCATCTTCAGCAAGTTCTTCATCAGTCCAAGCATATTGAACCTTGCTCTTCTTGCCACGTCCCTTTTGAAGACGATAAAGTGGTGGTAAGGCAATGTAAACTTTACCTTTCTCAATCATTGGACGCATGTAGCGATAGAAGAATGTTAATAATAGGATTTGAATGTGAGCACCGTCGTCATCGGCGTCTGTCATGATAATGACTTTATCATAATTAGAATCATTAACATTAAATTCAGTTCCAACACCAGCACCGATTGTATAAATCATGGTGTTGATTTCTTCATTCTTGAAAATATCCTGCAATTTGGCTTTTTGAGTGTTTAGCACTTTACCACGAAGGGGAAGAATTGCTTGAAAGCGTCTGTCTCGTCCTTGCTTAGCAGAACCACCAGCAGAATCCCCTTCAACTAAGAACAATTCATTTTTCTTAGGATTACGAGATTGTGCAGGAGTCAGTTTCCCAGAAAGAACTTCTTTTTTACGTCGTTTCTTTCCGTTTCTACTTTCGTCTCTGGCTTTCTTAGCGGCTTCACGTGCATCCCTAGCTCGTTGAGCTTTCTTAACTAATTCTTGAGCTAGCTCACCATTTTCCATTAAGTAATAAGACATCTTCTCATATACGAGAGAATCTACTGCGGAGCGAGCTTGTGGAGTACCAAGTTTACCTTTAGTCTGGCCTTCAAATTCCAATAATTCTTCCGGAATCTTCACAGATAAGACAGCACTTAATCCTTCACGATAATCGGATCCATCGATATTTTTATCCTTTTTACCAAGTAATCCTTGCTTTTTGGCATAATCATTAAACGCACGGGTAAAACCGCTACGAGCACCTGATTCATGTGTACCACCATCTCCGGTACGCACATTGTTAACGAATGACACAAGATTTTCAGAATAGCCGTCACTATATTGACCAGCAAATTCTATTTCCATGCCATCTTGTTTTCCTTCAAAATAGAAAACATCAGAAATTGTTCCTTTACCTTCGTTAAGGTAAGAAACGAACGATTTAATTCCATCATCGTATTTGAAAATATCATGATGTTCAGGTTCACGTTCATCTGTTAGGACAAACTTAACACCCTTAAGCAAAAAGGCAGATTCTCGTATTCTTTCCTGAATGGTTTCGTATTTATACTTAGTCGTTGAAAAAATTGAGTCATCTGGCTTAAACGTAATAGTCGTACCTGTCTTATCTTTAGTTTTACCTAAACACTTGAGAGTGCCAACAGGGTGACCACCATTCTTAAATTCTTCCTCGTAAGCTTTTCCATCACGTACTACACGTACTTTCATATAGCTTGAAAGTGCATTTACTACAGATGAACCTACACCATGCAAACCACCAGATGTCTTGTAATTTTGTTCGGTAAACTTACCTCCAGCATGCAATACAGTCAAAATAACCTCAATAGTTGGTTTACCTGATTTATGCATTCCTGTAGGCATACCACGTCCAAAGTCTCTTACAGTTACACTGTTGTCTTTATGGATAGTTACATCAATCTCTTTACCAAATCCAGCCATAGCTTCATCAACTGAATTATCGACAATTTCGTAAACCAGTTGATTCAATCCATGTATATCAGTTGAGCCAATATACATACCCGGTCTTTTTCGAACGGCTTCTAGACCGTGTAAAATTTGAATTGAAGAATCATCATAAGTATGAGCTTTTGCCACTTAAATTCCTCCACTTGTTCATTAATTCAACAACTCCCATATATTTAAAGGGTAATCTTTGCTAAAATAGCGATAGATTAATAGGAGTTGTTAAATATGTTTGCTTTAAAATTTGCATCGTTGTTTATTTTAGCATACTTGATCGGATCATTCCCGACGGGCGTGCTAGTCGGAAAAATCTTTTTCAAAAAAGATATTAGAAAATACGGATCAGGGAATATTGGTACTACTAATACCTTTAGAGTATTAGGACCAACTGCTGGTATTATCGTCTTTTTAGTTGATTTCTTTAAAGGAACACTTGCTACGACATTACCAATGATCTTCCATTTAGGATCACATTATTTTTGCCTATATTTCGGCTTAGCCGCAATTTTAGGCCATGCTTTCTCTATTTTCTTAAAATTTAAAGGAGGCAAGGCAGTTGCTACTTCCGCCGGATTTTTACTTGGCTATAATGTACATTTCTTTCTGATCTGTGCAGTAATCTTCTTCCCTATCTTGTTCATCACAAGTATGGTGTCATTAACTAGCTTAATCTCGGTAGTCTTAATCTTTATTGCTTCATTCTTTTTCCACGATCTTGCCTTAAGCATTATCAGTGGATTACTCGTAGTCTTAATCTACTGGAGTCACAGAAGCAACATTGTTCGAATTGAGCACCATAAAGAGAACACCGTTCCCTTCGGCCTATATTATTGGTATAAGAAAAAACATACCAAATCAAACTAGATTAACAAAATATAAAACCAGCAAGTTTTAACTTGTTGGTTTTTTGTTATGTGATTATTATACATACGCAAACAATAGTTCGCAAGTGCCGTAAACATAATTTAATCAAGATATAACTTAAAGCTTTAATCTAGAATTCTTAATAAATCTGCTTTGCTTATTGCTGCGTTAGATATATTACTATTTCCTAAAATAGCTTGAGCAAGTTCAGCCTTCTTTTGTTGAAGCTTTATTATCCGTTCTTCTATTGTATTTTTAGTCACCATCTTATAAACTTTCACAGAATGTTTTTGTCCTATCCTATGTGCTCGATCAGTAGCTTGGTTTTCCGCTGCAAGATTCCACCAAGGATCATAGTGAATTACAACATCAGCACTTGTTAAATTAATACCTGTACCGCCTGCTTTGAGTGAAATAAGAAATACTCCAGGTTGTTCCATAGTATTGAATTCTCTAATGTATTCTTGTCTTTTTTCTTTAGGAGTCGAGCCAGTAAGCATAAACAAAGGTATCTTAGCCTTTTTAAGTTTACTCTGTAAAATCTCCAACATCGAAGTAAATTGTGAGAATAATAAAATTTTATGACCGTTTTCTAGATTAGTTTTAATTAAATCAACTGTGGTTATAAGTTTATTGGATTTACCATGATAGTTCTCGTATAGAAGACGTGGATCACAACAAATTTCACGCAATTTAATAATTTGTGCAAAAATTTCGAAACGAGATTTCTTAAAATCTGTTTCCTCTTGTCCGTTTAACTGGGCAATTAATTTTTGAGTTTGCAATTGATAAAGTCCTTCTTGCTTTTTGTTCATTTTAACTAAAATTACTTGTTCATCTTTAGCTGGCAAGTCTAATAAAACATTCTTTTTAAGTCGACGTAAAGTGAACGGCATAATCATATTACTTAGTAAGGCTTCTGCATCTTCATCCTTCTTTTTAACAATTGGAATTTCAAACTTTTTCTTAAAATCAAGATAAGAACCTAAAAAGCCTGGCATTAAATAGTCAAAGATACTCCAAAGTTCACTTAATTTATTTTCTATCGGTGTTCCAGTCAAAGCTAGTTTATGATGAGCCTTGATTACCTTAACTGATTTTGCAGTAATAGCCTCATGGTTTTTAATATTTTGGGCTTCATCAATTATTTGCAGGTCAAAGGTTAAATTATCATATGACTCAAGGTCATGATTAAGGGATTGATATGAACTAATGTATAAATCATATTTTGGGGATTCCATTAACATTTTTTCACGTTTGTTCTTATTGCCATCTAAGATACAAACAGAAAGGTGGGGAGCGAATTTCTGTAACTCGGCTTGCCAATTGTAAATAACCGAAGCAGGTGCAACTACTAAGCTAGGTAAGTTAGAGCTTATTTGTTCCTTTCTTGATAAAAGCAAAGCAATAATTTGTAATGTTTTACCTAGCCCCATCTCATCAGCAAGCAATCCACCAAAATTATAATTAACAATTGTACTTAACCAATTGAACCCCTCTTTTTGATACGGACGAAGAACAGTTTGCAAACTGACAGGCAACTTATTCTTCTTTAAGTGATTTTTAGATAAATCAGCAATTAGCTGCTTAAATGCTGAATTACTGGAAAAATGTAATGCATTGGCATCCCTCATTTGTTTAGCAAAGTAAAAGGCACGATAGGCAGGTATCTGCAGTTTACCGTGGATAAAGTCCTTAAAACTGATACCCATATCATGTAAAGTTTGAGCTAACTGTTCAATTGTGGGCTGATTAGTTCTTTGGAGCATTTCATTTTTTAGAATGAAATAATGTTGCTTCTCCTGATATGCTTTTAATGCAGCTTGAATATCTTCCCAACTGAATTTTTGATCGGTTAAATCAATGTTTAGTAACTCATTAGTTAAATTGACACTAACCCCAAATTCCATATTACTTTTTAAACCCCTTAACAGAGATCTAAAATTGGCTGTAATTCGAACTTCGCCAATATGCTTCAGTTTTTTGATTCCGTGGTCCAGAAAATCAGCAACAATATCAGTATTTTCATTTGGCAAAATATATTTGCCTTCTTTAAAATCAACAAAGTATTGATTGATGACTTCTTCTGTCGATCTCTCTAAATCAGATTCTCGCTGATTGTTTGCAGAGTAATTATGATTAAGCTCATATTCTTTCTCACCATATTTGACTCTGGCTGTACAAAGTAAATTACCACCCCGATAATCTAGACTAAATACGAACGTAGCCTCTGGCGGTAATGAAGCCCGTAATTCTTTAGCACCGGTAACAGAAACGTATTTTGATTTTTCAAACCTAGGTAAGATTTGACGAGCAAACTGCTGTACTGTCTTTTTGCTAAAACGAAATTGATCTCCAGGATGAAGTTTTAATTCTTGTAAATATGTCGGTGTAATTCCTTCATACCGAATCCATACACCTTTGTAGTAACCATAGTATTTTTTGCTACCAGTAATTAAAGTACCTGCGGGGAAATCTTCCACGCTTACATCAGCTGCGCCTTTGTCTTCGGTAATCTGAATATTTAAGTCTAATTGATCAGAAGTATAGCCAACCAAATGCGTACCTGAAAAAAGTTTAATTCCACTATAAAGTAATTCATCAACTTCATCAGCAATCGAATTCTCAATTTCAATTGCACCAAAGTCTCTTGAATTACCATAATAAACACTTAAATTGCGAGCATCGATAATCTTTTCAATTAGATTAATCCAACGTTTGCTATCTTTAGACATTTTATTTGGATCAATAGGCTCATTGAAGAACTTACCTAGTTTCACAATTGACTGCTGTCTAATGGCATCAACCAAAGCATTTAAGTCACGAATTTGATATAAATGCTTTTCCTTGCCTAACTTGAACGAAAGTCGCGGTAGACGTCCATAATTATCAATTTGTGCTTGAAGAATAATTTGATCAGTTTTGTTTTGAGTTGTTGGATCAGAATAAAAGTTTAATAATTCAGTAGCTGCCTTGTTAGTGATATCAAAAGGATCTTCTTTAATATATTCCTTGATGAATTTCAATAATGCAAAAATTGTTGCAGCATCTTGATCATCTGTAGGCATATTTGGTTGAAAATCAATTGTTAAAACCTGCCAACGTGTAAACTTAACGGAAATTACAAGCCATGTTCCATCTTCTTTTTCTAGATTCCAAATATATTCATATGCTCGCATCTTATCATCAATATGACGACAATGAATCTCAGAATATTTATTGATTAATTGTAGTGCAAGGTCATATGATTCTTGGGTAAAAGATTGTTTACCAATGATTTTAAAAGGATCTAATGCGGGTTTAGCTTCTGCAATCGCTTGTTTGACGTTTCTTGAAACCAAATCACGTAATTCAATTTGTTGACTATCAAGAGGCATGCTGTGTTTTTCCTGTTTTTGTAATTTTTCTGTTGCAAATAGAGATGCAACTTGGTGTTTGCAACGATGTCCCTTTTTAGCCCAAGGACAATCACATTTTAATTCAGAAGCTCGTCCATTTGGGCGAAGTCGGCCCGAAACATTGTAATAACGACCGATTCCACCTTGAACATGGGCAGCAAAGTGTTCTCCATCATTTCCTAACCGCACGTCCTGAACCATTTGATTTTCATAATAAATTTCTCCTCGGTCCAAGATACGTTGAGGAAATAGCCTTGTCCAATTAGCCAATTTGACTCCTCCTTGATTTTATTAGTTATTGATTAAGATACTACATAATAGTAAATAAAATCTATAAAGAAGGATATAATTGAGTTAAGCAATAGAACGAGGTACGAAACATGTTAGTAAGAAGAATTATTAAAACTACTTTCTTTTGTGGCCTAGGTCTAGTAATTGGTAAAACAATCAGTGAGCAGAAGCATAAAAACGATATTAAAAAAATATTGAGTGCTAATTATATGGATGATCATACTAAAGTTGAACTAATGCAAGATCTGAATGGTATTGAAATTGATCACAAGAGGCAGTTAAAAGAAATAAATTTGAATAAAGTAAAAGACAATCTAAATGTAGCCAAGAATAAATCTTTGTTAGTTGCTAAGAATGTGGCGAAAAAGTTAGTTAAATAATGCAATAGCATCCCCAAATCAACTTAATCGGGGGATGCTATTTTTTCGTTTTTTTCAAGCATTTTGTTATTAACAAATGAGTAGATCCTTTTATAATATGGTTGTAAGTAGTACCGTATTATCACTTTTGCTTATAATTCAATACGATAATGTAAATGAAACACAACTAGATAGGAGTAATAAAATGACTCAGCAATTTGAAAAATTAACTGCTGAAGATTTGGATTGCTATAGAGAATTGTTTTCTGGCATTACCAGAAAATTTCAGCGGTTTTGTTATAGTAACTTCTACATTTTTAATGTTCAAAAGACTATCAAGGTTCTAAAAATTTATCGAGAATGGCTCTTGTCCCAAGAAAATACTAACTTCGGGGAATTATATCAGAAATTTTGGAAACAGTTTGAAATGGATATTACTGCTGTTTCTTTATTGCTTTTACCTAAAGGACATAATAAGGAACAAGAAATTGAACATATTACTCGTTTAATTGAGCAAATCGATGAGTTAGGCACATCTTATATTTTCATTGATGTACAAAGTAATTCTGTAGGTTTTGCAACCAATAATTTTATTTATCCGGCTTCACGGGATAGTTTTAAAAAGGTCTTACAGCGTAGTCAGAAAGAAAAAAATATTGAATACTGTAATTGGATTAAAGCATATTTGGACACTTACCCGGAGCTTTACCCAGATGTTGATAAATTAGTTGCATTTTTTGATGACAATGAAAAAGATCTAGACATTAATTCAAATTTAACTAATTAAACGAAAAATATTAAAAAAAGTGTGTTATATAACCTCTTTTTCTGTTACAATAACAATTCAAAACAACGACATTAGTTGCGTAGTCAACGTCTCCATGGGCTTCATTAACCAAAATCGGCAAAATTGACAAAGCTGGTGTAGCTGCTTGTACGATGAAGGTTTGTCCCATTAGGAATGGCACATTTAGTCTCATAGCTGGTGCGAGTGTTTGAATCAGTAAAAACATGATGACTGGTGCCAGAACAAATCTACCAATTAATGCAAAAACTGTATCCTTGTCAAAATGGATACTCTTAAGACCAGAATCAGCTAAAACAATACCAATATAAATTAGTGATAAAGGCGTAACCAAATTACCCACATAGGTTAGAGTATCGTTTACAAATGTTGGCAGTTTTAGATCAGTTAAAAGCCAAAGAATAGCAACAATAAAACCAACTAATGGCATGGGCAACAGTTTTTTCAAATCAATCTTGTTCTTGCTCTTCTTAGTCACAGTAGGATCATCGTTTTTAATTAAGAATACACCAAATGCCCAAGTTGAAACTGTATTAATTACATAGTAAATCAAGAAGTATGGCATTGCTTTATTACCAAAAAGAGCGATATTCAATGGCATGCCAATAAAAATAGTATTGGCGTTAGCAACTGTATTAATAAAAGTACCACGACGGCCAACTTTAACTTTAATGACCTTGACCATAATAAAGGCTGCAAGATACGAAATAACCACTCCGATAACTGGTACAATCATGTCCTCCAACAAATTCATTAAGCTTGATCGTGTTAAATTATTCTGCACCGAGATAAAGATAGAAGCTGGCAAAGCTATTTGAGTAATCAGCCGAGAAATGTCACCGGAAAATGAATCTGCAAACCAATGCTTTTTTCGCAAAACATATCCGAGTAGCATCATTAAAACAATGACAACAACGCTGGATATGGATGACAGAAATATTGTCAATTTATATCCCCCTCATATAAATAAAAATTAAGTTAATTAAGGCTTTACATATATAATCTATATATGCATAGTATTTATACCATGGATTTCTATTTTTACAAGAGAAAATATTCTTATAGACAAAAAGACTTGGTGTATTTTCATACATCAAGTCTTTTTTTATTTCATTCGCACATTCCAGTAGTAAGCCACATTACCATATGGTGAAAGTTGGAATCCCTTAACTCTTGAGTTAAGAAGATATGAAGCTCCACCTTGATAAAGTGGTACTGCAAACGCATCTTTCTTAATCAACTGATTCTCAGCTGCAATCAAAGCATTTAATCTTTGACTAGGTTTAGTAGCGTAAGTTGAACGAGCTAAATCAATCTGATGCCAGAAGTTCTGATTGTGATAATCTTGTTCTAAGTTAAATAATCCACCAACCGTCAAGAAATCAAGTGGATCCTCATAACTAGGCTGCCAAGTACCATAAACAAAATCATAATTATGATTTGTAGTATTTGAAAGACGTGATTTTATAGGAATTGAACGCACATTAATGTTCAATCCAGGTAAATTCTTCATTAAGTTACTTTGGATAAATTCGCCTACTCGTTTAGCATCATCGATATCTGAAGTAAGTAACTCCAAGGTAATCTTCTTCTTACCCAACTGTTTTTGAGCAATCTTCCATTCCTTTTGCGCATCTTTTACATTATAAGTAACCATGTCACCAGCATCTTTACGATAATCATTACCAGTATTTTTATCTGTAATGAAGTTAGCAGCAACGATACCATTAGAAGGACGACCAGCATGAAGAATAGTATTAACCAGTTGCTTCTTGTTGATAGCCTGACTAATGGCTCTTCTAACATGAACATTACTAGTTGCCCTTCTCTTAAGATTAAAGGTCATATAGCCATTAGTTGGTGTAATGACAGAATGATAATTCTTATTGTTTTGATACTGTTTAACAAAGTCTGAAGAAAGTGGAACATAGTCAAGACTATTGCTTCTGAACAGGTTAACCCCGGTTGAGGTAGTTTGAACAACTTGCACATTTACCTTATCCAAATGAACTATCCTTTTATTCCAGTAGTTCTTATTTTTAACTAAAGTCCATTTCAAGTTTGAACCGGTCCAGCCTTTAACAGTAAATGGACCGTTATAAACTAAACGTTTGCTGTTGGTGCCATACTTACTACCATTTTGTTTAACGACCTTACTATCTTGAGGATAGAATTGAGCACCAACAAGAATTTCAGGCAAATATGGAATTGGGTTAGCTAAAGTCACTTGTAAACGATATTTGCCTAAAGCTTTTATACCTAAACTGCTTGGACTAGCCTTTCCTTTAGTAATTTGATTACCATTTTTTATAATTGTAAAACTATCACTATCCAATGATGAATTCTTAGGATCAACCGTTCTACGCCAACTTGTAACATAATCTTTAGCGGTTACTGGATCTCCATTTGACCATTTAGCATCTTTACGTAAATCAAAAGTATAAACTTTTTGATTCTTTGAAACACTAACCTTTGTTGCACCTGCCAGTTTTGCATGATTTTTCTTATCAAAACGGTAAAGACCTTCCATTGAGTTTTGCAAGACTTCAGAGCTTGTCGTGTCACCATACTTACTGGAGTCTAAAGTCGAGATCTCATTGTTAGCAGCAGTGTTCATAACTTGCTTATTGAATGACGAGGGATTTCCCGAGTTGGAACAAGCTGCTAACGCCCCTGCAGCTGTTATAACTAATAATCCCGTTAGAAACTTCTTTTTAGTCTTCACAACTTTCCCTCCTTAACTTTTATAAAGTAAGTATAGCTAATTAAAAGTAAGAAGTAAAATAATTTTTAGTTCTGAAAATCATAATTAATACTTATTAAAAAGAGTTAATTCATCAATTTGAATTAGCTCTTCTTTATAACATACTATTTTAGATTTTCTTTGAAGAAACTCTCTAATTTATCAAATGGAATCTTATCTACTCGATCGTATAAATCAATATGTTCACAATCCTTAACAATGTATTTTTCTTTAGGTTCCTTGGCCAAATCATAAGCATGTTCAGAGAATGAACGGGAATGAGCTTTATCACCATAAACGAAAAGTATAGGACGTGGGGAAATTTCATTAATATAATTCAAAGCTGAAAATTGCATCATTGCTAAGTTTGAAGTAGTAGTAAAACCGCCGCGAGCATTGTGATGCCAACCGCGAGGGACTGCATAGAAACGATCCCACTCATTAGAAATTGGATCTTTTTTGGGCAAGGCATCAACATTAGGATATGGTTTGGTTGGAAAACTTGGCTTATATTCAGGTAAACCATTAGCAAAATCTGTCCAGCGTTGCTCCGATAATTGATCCTTCATTTTACGCAATTGTTCTTCAGAAGGATGCATCATATCACGAACACCAGTAATATCGTACATTGAGGTTGTAGCAACTGCCTTAATTCTAGTATCAACAGATGCAGCTGAAAGTGAGAAACCACCTGAACCACAAATACCGATGACACCAATTTTATCGCGATCTACGAAAGGTACGCTAACGCCTAAAAAGTCGACACCGGCACTAAAACTTTCTGCAAATAATTCTGGTGAAGAGACATGTCTTGGTTCACCACTAGATTCTCCCATGTATACTTGATCAAAGGTTAAAACAACAAAACCACGAGGTGTCAATTCATTTGCATAAACACAGGGGCCCTGCTCTTTGGTACCACCATAGGGAGCACCAACAACTAAAGCTGGCAGTTCTTCACCACGTTTTAAATCTTTGGGATAATAAAGATCACCAACAATTTTCATTCCGTAACGATTGTTAAAGTGAACATGATCTCGCTTAACACCATCTTTTAAATCAGCAATATAACCGTATGCCATAAATTTTCCTCCTTATTTTCTTTATTTTTCTATACTTTATTATTACTTGATTTAATGATTTAGACCAATATATATTAAGCATAGGATTTCATAACTGTAAGCTATAGAAAAAGAGCTTTGAAAAATCAAAGCTCCATCCTTGCTCAGAAAGATTTAGCAACTGTAGATCTAATTTTAAATATGATAATAATATGATTTGTTAGTTGACTGGAATTAGTAAAAATGAATTGGGATATGCATTTTTTATCTTTTCTCAAAATTGTGTTATATATGAATAAAACTGAACTTCGTCTTATTATTTAATAAGACAGAAGATTAGGCTTGAACTATAATTCAACATGAGGATCAGTTTGCCGAATTAATAATAGAATAAAAGATTGAACATCTTCTGAGCAAGGATATTTTTATCTCCAGATAAAGTTAACTAAAGCTCTGTTCACTTTTGCATTATTATGTAAAGCACTATGCTGACCACCACGTCCACGAATCATTAATTCACGATAAGACTTTGCACGACCATTGATTAAGTATTTCAAAGATCTAGCTGAAGCATTAGTTACGTCACCGTCTGAGTTAGTGCCGTTTTCCAAGTTACCATAGATGTTCAATATTCTTGTTTCGCGTGGGAATGTCTTTCTTAAACTAAGTAAGGCGCGATATTCAGGTTGCATACGACTTGGTTTCCCAGTTTTAGAATTGATCTTAGTCACATTTGGTTCATCATCTTCACCAACGATGCCGTCATAGTGGCCAGCCATTGACACCCAGTGATTAATTCTTGGGAAATCTTTTTGATTGTGAAAACGACGCAAATAATTTGTAAATTCTAAGTTACCCATTGAATGAGAAACTACATTGATTGAACGATAACCATACTTCTTATTTACAACATTGATTGCGTTTCTAACATATCGTGCACCAGTGGTGTAGTACGCGTTTGTGTATGAACCTTTAGCATTTGTTAATTTATTGTCTGCAAAATTAACTTCAATCAAAGGATTTTTAGCTCTTTTACTGATCTTTCCTAATAATTTTGCATGACCATTTTTACTAACATTCACACGAACCACGGTATTGGATACACCAGCCTGTCTGATTGCTGCTGTCATCTTTTCTTCAGCGTGATAGCTACTGCCCCAACCATGGAAGAAAAATGTTGGGGTAACTTTGTTATTTACTTTAACTTTTTCAATAGTTTGGACTTTATTTTGTTGGTAGTTTTGCAAGCTAAAATAACCACCTACCGCTATAATCACGACTAAAATAAGTCCTAACCACCAATAAAATTTTCTTTTCATAGAATCCTTCTTTTATATTTCTTATTTTAATTTATTAACAAAATTGTCCATATATTTAATTGCTTGATTACGATCATCACCAGCAAAATCATGTCCAGCATTAGGCAAAACCTTGAATTGGGCGTACTTAAAGTTATGAGCAGCCTGACGAGAATAATGGATCGGAACAATATCATCTTGTTGACCGTGAACTATTAACACTGGACCACTGAATTTAGTAGCGGCTTGAGTGATATCCATGTTAAACAAGTGCTTAAAATAAATTTTGCCAAGTGAAAAGTCAAATAAATCAACTTCTTTAGGTACATCATTATAAGATTTATACTGTCTTTGAGCATTTGCAGTGATTGAAAAGGCTGGATACATTAAAACCAATGCATCGATGTTTTTGGAATGCCTTGAAGCAGTCAAAGCGCTCACTGCTCCACCTTGACTGGCCCCAACTAGAAGAATATGGTTTCTAATGACATCTTGCCTATTGCTGACCGCCTTAATTACTGCTAGCAAATCTCTTTCTTCAGTAAAAATAGACATTTGTGTCGATTTACGACCAATGCTTTGTCCACCTATAGATCCGCCAGGAAAATCATATGTAAAAGTGAAATATCCTTTATGAGCCAAATTTTTAGCATATGGTTCCATTTGTTCATAATTGCCACCCAATCCATGAGATAAAATAGCAACTTTCATTTTTCCTTTATAATTCTTGGGCATGTGAATGTGACCATAAATAGTTTCCCGACCATTTTTAATATGCCAAGTTTTGGTATAAATCTGATAATGATTTTGCACTTTCTTATTTATTCTTACTGAACTGCTGGTCTTTTTGGCTGAAGACGTTTCAGCTTGATTGGCACAAGCGATAGTTGAAAAACTAGTAGCTGCAATCACTGTGCAGGCAAATAATTTCTTACTTTTCATATTAACTGCTCCAGGCTCTACTATTTAGCTTGATTAATTCTAACTTCAATGTTATTACCCATATTCTTTATTACGTTTGCATAATTTTTAGACGTAAACTTACCAATTATATGGATGCCATCATAGTAACTTTCGGTTCCATAATAAAAAACAATTCTTTGATCTGGTGACCAATAACCAATCACACCTTTAGTACCTTCATGCCCACGTGGCATCCCTTTTGTTGGTAATGAATGATGCAAATCAGCAATTTTTTCTGGGAAGCCGGACATAAAGTCTCGGAATGACATAGTCTTTGGTAATTCCTTGGCGAACGCTTTAGCCGCAGACGAATTATTTAATTCAGCATGAAGAGTTTGACCATTAATTGTAATTTTTAGCTTGGTCGTTTGTTTGACGGACTTAGTCTTTTTATGTTTTCTTACTTTTTTTGTCTTCTTAGTATGTTTGACAACCTTTTTGGCTGAAACTTGCGTAGTTGGAGTTGCATTATTGTTTGAGCAAGCAGTAGTAAAACCAATTGCTGCCAAAGTTGCAATTACAGCTGGAATAAAATGTTTTTTCATAGTTATGTCCCCTTTCATTGATTAATTAAATTCTAGTGGGGATCACTTACTATGTTAAATACTTATTTTATTAGGTACTCTATAACTAAAAATTATGGCTTTCATTTTAATAGCCTTAAATATTTACTAGGCACACAATCACAAAGCCAAACTTCATCATTACCAATATAAAAGTCTATGCCATCTTTATGAGCCTTTTCGGCATTAACTAGCAAAATAGCGGGATGATGGTCTCTTCTTTTGCCCACTGATTCCGCCATCGCAATGTCTGTAGAAAGATGCACATATTGCCGTCCCATTGGTAATAAGCCTTCTCTTTCAATACTTGTCAAAAATCGGTGTGCAGTGCCATGATAGAGGACCTTTGGTGGAATAGCCTTTTTTCGTTTTATAATTCCGGGAAGTGAGTGCCCGTATAGAGCACAGATTTTGCCATTTTTGATTTCAAAACGTTCCTTATCGCTGTTATGCATAATTTCACGAATTTTCATTTCTGTTAATTTTGGCTGAAAATGGTGTATTCTGTTCATTGCATTTAGAAACTCTTGTAAGTCAACAAAACCATATTCATCTAGTTTAAGTCCATATTTGCCTGGATTGTGACGGAGACAATATGACATCTTTTTACTAATAAAAACATCACTACGATGATCTGATATATCTTGCATTTTTACTTCGCCTAACTTTTTTCTATTATTCTCTCTTTAATTATAAACTTTGCTTTGCTATACTAACTTTGTAAATTAAATATCTATCTCCCACCGGGGAGAAAACTAAAAAGAGTAATTACATACTTCATTAGGTCTTTGAAGAAGTATGTCAATTACTCTTTTCTTTTTGGAGGTTAAAAATATGACTTGGATCTACTTAATATTAGCAGGATTATGTGAAGTTTGGTGGGCAACTACAATGAAGTTAAGCAATGGTTTTCATAATGTCTTCTGGTCAATCATCACAGTTATCGGTATGATTGCTAGTTTCTGGGGACTCATTGTTGCTTCTAAGCATCTACCAATTGGAATTGCCTATCCTGTTTGGACCGGTATCGGTGCAGTTGGTTCAGTAATCATTAGTGTTATTCTCTTTCATAACCAAATGAACTGGGTTACCTGGGTCTTTGTAATTTTACTGATTATCTCTATTATTGGCATTAAAATTAGTGCCAGATAAAAAAACAATTGCTTCAACTATAGACGAAGCAATTGCTTTCTTTGGTATGATTTACTTCAAATTTTCTTTAAAGAAGCTTTCAAATTTATCGAATGGGATCTTGTCCATTTGGTCATAAAGATCTACGTGTGTGGCATTTGGAACAATAACTAGTTCTTTAGGATCAGTCAAACGTTCATAAGCTTCCTCTGCCATATAACGAGAGTGAGCTTTTTCACCGGTAACAATTAATTTGGGTGCACGAATCTTTTCAATTCTTTGTTGCAGTGGGAAATTGTAGTAACCCCAAGGACTGGTTGCATCCCACATATTAGTATTAGAGTTCATTGCACGTGGGTGGTAAGCGCGACCAACATAGTAATTATAGAAATCAGTTGTAACTGGGTCGGCATCAGCAGGTAGCTTATCTGGAAACAAAGTATTTGCTCTAACAGGATTACCGTTTTCATCAAATGGCAATTCGTGGAAGCCTTTGACTTGATGCCCCTTGTCTACTTCTTCCCAACGCATTTGAGCTAAGTAATCTTTTTCTTTTTCACGTTCTTCTTCGGTCTTAGAATTGTTAAGACCATTCCACATTGATTCAGACATATCATACATAACTGAAGTGGCTACTGCCTTAATACGAACATCAATTGCAGCCGCAGTTAACACATGTGAGCCTAAACCACAAATACCGATAGCACCAATTCTTTCCCGGTCTACAAACTTTTGCTTGCCTAAAAAGTCGACAGCGGCTGAATAATCTTCAACAAATATATCAGGTGAAGCAACATCACGGCGATTACCGGAACTTTCACCAGTCATTGATTGATCAAATGCAACTGTTACAAAGCCACGTTCAGCCAAAGTTTGTGCATATAGACCACTAGCCTGTTCCTTAACGGCACCAAAAGGCCCTGAAATAGCAATTGCAGCATATTTTTTACTATCTTTAAAATTTTTAGGTAAGTACAAGTGACCAGCTAAAATGAACCCATATCTGTTTTCAAACCTAACGTTTTGAACATCAATTTCTGGATTTATTTTAAATACACGTGTATCGTTTACTAATTTACTCATTATTTTCCTTTCTAAACCGCTTGTCCCATTGGACGAATAATCATTTCATTGACATCTGTGTCAGATGGAGTATCAATTGCATAGGCAACAGCTTTAGCAATCTGGTTAGGATTAAGTCCAATCTTCTCCTCTGTTTCAATTTCTGCTTGACGTGCTTTAGGATCGTTAATTGAATTATAAAGTTCCGTATGAACTGAACCAGGACAAATTAAAGTAGTTTTAATTCCGTTAGTTCTTTCCTCTTTGCGCAATCCTTCTAGAATGGCACGAACAGCATATTTTGAAGCACTATAAACTGTCCACTTAGGAACAACCACTCTGCTATTAACTGAACCGGTTGCCAAAATATGACCATGCTGTTGTTTAACCATTATTGGTAAAACTGCTGCAATGCCATTAAGAACACCCATTACATTAACATCTAAAGTTTTTTGCCACTCTTGGCGCTGTCCTTTAATTAACGCATTTACAGGCATGACACCAGCATTATTGTACATGGCATCAATGTGACCATATTTATCTATTGTAAAATCTACCACAGCTTGAACATCTTCAAAATTAGTTACATCAGCTTTAATAGTACTAATGCAAGCTTCAGGTAATGAATCTTTGATTTCATCTAATCTTTCTTTTCTTCTTGCGGCAATAACCAGCTTAGCTCCTTTTTTTGCTAATAATTCTGTTGTTGCTTTACCAATACCACTTGAGGCACCAGTAATGATTATAACTTTATCTTTAAGCGACAAGTTCTATCTCTCCTTTCTCATTTATCTCTAGATTCATTAATAACTATAATAGGCACGGCTCTTTATGTGAAATACTTAATAACTGTTGTAGAATATAGGAAAAAACTATGCTAGGAGGAAAAATGGAATTACGTGTTCTTCGTTATTATCTTGCCGTTTGCCAAGAAAAGAATATTACTAAGGCGGCAGAGTCATTACATATTGCTCAACCCTCGCTTTCAACTCAAATTAAAGATCTTGAAAAAGAACTTGGCGTTACTTTGTTTGAACGTGGTCATCGACAGATCAAATTAACCCAAGAAGGCTATTTTTTACGTGATCGTGCACAGGATTTAATTGCTATGGCGGACCAGACTGAACAAATTATTCAAAGTTCTAATTTAATTTCAGGTACTTTACGCCTAGGTGCTGGTGAGGCTTCTGCTATGCTAAGAATTATGAAAGTAATCAGTCAAATTGCTAAGGATCAACCAAATACCGACTTTCAATTTATTGATGGCAACGCCGATGATGTTGAATCTATGGTAAATGCTGGTACTCTCGATTTTGGCGTAATTATGGGAGATCGCCCGTTAGAGAATTTTGAAAGTCTGATTTTACCAGAAAGAAATGAATTCGTTGCAGTATTGAACAATAATCATCCTTTATCCAATCAAAAGAAACTAATGCCACAAGATCTAGTTAACTTTCCAATCATCATCTCTAGTCAAACTTTAGTTACAGATAAGTTTAGGAATTGGTGGGGAAACTTGTATGATCAAGTAAAAATCTTGGCCCAGAATAACTTGGCTTATAATGCCTCTATCTTAGCAAGTGAAAGTAATGCAGTACAGATCACCTATGACTACTTAGTCAATGAAAAATTATTTAATTTAACCTCACGTCCACTTTCTCCTAAAGTTACGGATCCTAATATTGTAATTTGGAAAAAGAATGTTCATCGCTCAAATTTAGCCAATCTTTTCTTACAAAAACTACGTGAATCTTTGAATAATTAAAAAAAGTGTCTGAGCAATTATCTCTCAAACACCAAAAGATATTATAAATTCAATTCATAAGCTACTCGATATGGATCAATTGGATCATCATTCTTGATAGTTCCTCGTTCAGTAAACCCAGAATCTTCGACCAAATGTTGAACTATCTCATTTGTCCTAAAAGTATCAACTCGATAATTTCTTACTCCTTGATCGTAATGCATAGAAATTAGACTACTTAACAAATAACTAGCTAGATGCATCCCCCGATATTCATTGCTAATAGCAACACGATGAATTGCCACATAAGGATCGAGATCATTTTTCCACCTTCCATCGATTTGATGATAGTTAGGATCTGGTCCTGAAGTAACAGCAGTGTAGCCAGCAATATTCTGATTAACAATTAAGACCCACGCTTCTCCATTTTCAATATCTGAAGAGATTGTTGCTGAATCAGGATAACCACTTTGCCATTGTGGGTTCCCATCTTCTTTTAAAAACCTCTTGGCTTCATCAATAATTGGCATGATTTCATCAAGATCATTCTTAGCGGCTTGGCGAATATAAACTAGTGACATGGTGTTCCTCCTTTTTTAGAAAATATTATCAAAGTATTGAAATGTTTTCTATTTTAAGGATTATGTTTTTAAGTTTTCTATAAATCTTGTATTTTCTTTTGCATATATTCGTTCATCAATTTAATAGGAAATGGTAAAACTGTTAAGTTTTTAAATTTAACCCAAACAACATCCATCGATTGTAAAAACTGCTGCATGTTTAATAATGTTTCTCGATTGTTAGAGTTTAAGCTTTCAATTTTTCTAATAACTGAGGCAACAGGCTCTTTACTCTGTACTCCATTTCCAATCACTCCAACGTTGTAATAAAGTTGACTATTTTCATAAAAATAATTTAGATTGATCAAGCCAGCTAAATATTTGTTTCGAGCTTCTTTATTTCGATATGCTAGAGTACCTTGTTGGTTATTTGCTGCTTTATATAATGCAGGAGATGGCATGGTCTTTAATGTTGTTTTGCTTACAGCATAGTAATTTTTAGTCTGCTTATCTAAGATAACAAATTCAACATCAGTTGTAAGTTGATCATTTCGTTCTATTAGTAGATTATTTAAGAGAAAAGGATCTTCATAATTAGTAGTGACAGGAGTAATACTAAAATTAGTTCCATTGCTTTCGAAAGCTAAAGTTTGATTATGTTTCGTGTAGTACCTATAAAAAACAAAACTATTTAGATCAATACCAGTAGATAATGGTTCAAAGTTCTGCAATTCTAAAATTGCTTTGACTGTTAATTCTTTAATTGCATTGACTAACGCACTTTTAGCTACTGTTCCACTTTTGTTTATTACTTTTTCTATTGTTAAGTTTTGAATAATTTCATTTTGATTACTATAATAAGAATCTGTTTTATCTTTATTCTCTTCTTTTGAATAATAATCTAGATCGTGAATTAAAACTAAATTGAAGTGGCTACTTGTTTGACTAATTCGAACTTTAATTGATAGGTTTTCTTCAAGAAAATTGACAATATTATTCAGTACTTCAGAACTTTCGTGAATTCGATCAAGTAACACAATTTCCTTATTACCCCAGAATTCCTGTATTTGTTGTAATAGTATATCTCCTCTTTTCTTTTGACTAATACCTTGATCATAACTTGTAGCTAAAATCTCTCTGAACTTTAATTTATTAAAATACTGAGAATAGCGTCTGTTTAACTGATCAATCAAAAAGTAAGCAATTCCACTTTTACTAGTTAAAAAGCTAGTTCTAGCCTGACCAATTTTTCCATCAAGATAAAAGAAAGGCGTTTGATTAGGCTTATTATTTTTACGTGCAGGATGTTTTAAGTACCAATTATCCTCTTCATCTTCATGATAACAATTAGCCACCTGTTTTATTGTGCTATCCTTAAGATTAATTTGATAACGTGGACTTCGTCCCCATGATTTCATGTTTTTCAATAAGCTCTTACCCAAATATCTTTTATAATAAGATATTTGAGTAAACGCACGTGTTTGAACGTTAATAGTAAGATTTTTATCAAAGCTAACTTCTTCAAACTTTAGCTTAGGACCTTCTTCTGTATTGGTATTGATATAGAGTTTCCCTAGCAAATTGCAGCCCTTAACAGTAGAAAATACCTGTAGTTGTATTAAAAACAAATTCAATATAATATTTTGGTCTATCTCACTAAAATTCAGTTGATCTATCCTACCTAATGTATCATCTAATTCAGTTAAACTACGTTTTAATTCGAAAGGATTCGTCTTGTTTTTGCTTGTTAAGATATAAATAATATCCTTATTACTTTCTTTAGCATAATAAACTGCCTTAATTGTTGGCATTTTTTCTTGATTACGATTGAGCAATGCTCTGGAAATGTATTTACGTGTACAATGAACTGCATATAAATCAAAATCCTGATTTAGTTGTTCTAGTTTTAAACACGGACTTACTAATTGATTAAGATAAATCTTATTTTGAACTGGAATCATTTCTTGCCACCTTATTGTATAGATCTCGTAATAATATATGGTTTACTTCACCGTTGTGATGGAATAAGTATGTGTAATAATAGATTTTTTTCTCGTCAATACCATTATTAATACCTTGATTTCGATACGAATTTTCTTTTTCAAATTCATAAAAATTAATAATCACAGCTGCATTACCACTAGAATCATTTAGTTTATTCTGGATATGTGAGTCCACTTTTTCCTTTAAAGCTGTAGTTTTGCGCGAATCATAATTTTTCATGTCTACATAAAGAATGCGTTTATCTTTCAACTTTAAGAAACCATCAAATCTTTCAAACTCATTTTGCATCAAATCTCGCATTTCATGGAAGTCTAAGTGATACTTTTGGCAAATTAAAGCAAAAATCTTTTCCGAAATAGCAGCTTTATATAAGTTGTTATATGCAGCTGGCGTCAACAACCACTCACCTTTTTTACTAAAATCCAAATCGTATCCTTCTTTTAACAAATTAGTTTTTAGCCAAGGATTTTTTTCAAATATTTTTTCTAAATACTCATTATCTTTTTCTAAATTAAGAGTAGATAACTGCACATTAACCGATACTTCTTTTTTCTCTTTTAAGTAATCTAAAATTTTCTGTGCTTTAACTTGATCTGAATTAATTAAAAGTACATCTTTAAAGTCTGAATCTGAACTTTGATCATGATAATAATAGTATTTTGTATTATTTTTTGTGAGATGATAATAGAAACCTTCTACTGTTTTTCTCAAATAATCAGGGATTTCATCCAATGTGGTTATTTTAGAATGTTTTGCAATCCATTCGCGCATTTTGATCCATTGATCTTGCATATTTCTATTTAACGATCGTAAGTTATAGGCCCGCTTAGCTAAAAAGGATGCTGCACTATTAATCAAAAATAGCTCTTGTTTTTGTTTCAGTAATAAAATTCTTGTTTGATAAATTTCTTTTGAAGACAATTTATTAGTATTTTGATTAATTAGGTCTTCCATTAATACATTAGTTCTTTTTCGATTTAAGTAATCCCAATCAATTCTATTTACAAAGTTATAGTCATACTGAATTAACATCTCTTTAGTTTTAATATTGGTACGACAAAGTCTCCCAGTTATTTGTTCTAATTCGGCTGCAACTGCATCCTGTGCTGGTAATAAATCCCACATGCTATTACCGGTACAAGAGGATTTTCCAAAATATCTTTGCAATCGAGTTTTAATATCTCTGTACGATAAGTCAGTTTGATTTGAATCGAATAATTCATATTGTTCATAAATGGTATGTGCTGCCTTGATCTTAAAAGTATCTAAATCCTCTATACCATTATTATTGGGATTTTCAAACATATGAGTAAGACTTTCTATATAAATCCCAGAAATATCAACAAGAGGATTATCCCAATCAACAAAGCGCTGATCAATAATAGCAAAATTAGATTTATGTTCTTGATAATATTCTTTGTTCAAAGGATATTGAAGATTGGTTCCGCGTCCCAAAGCTTGCTTATTAGTTAACATAATTTGTAAATGACCATTACTCCAAGTCTTTTTTACATTGGATATATCTAGTCGATTTTGTGAACTAATGACTTTAAATAAATTTTCGGGAATCTCAATATTTAAGACGTTTAGCGCTTGATTTAACCAACTTATTTCATCAGATCGAATAATTGCATTAGTATAAACAATAAATGCATTACAACTTGGATTTTTTTGATTTAGTTGTAAGAAATTAATAATTGCACTTAATAAACGCAACTTACGTTCAAAATTAAAGTAGGTACTACTAATTTGAGAATCAAGTCCTTGTCATTCATCTTCATACACAAAAGGAGCATCAGGATCTAAGCCGTTGCTGATACGATTTCCAATTAAACGAGCGGGATATTTATTTAAAATCTTTTCAATCTGTATTGATGTTGGTTCAAGATAATTTTCTTCTTTTAATAAAGTGGCAAAAATCTCTTTAAAAGAGCATCCCTCTTTTGTTAAATTACTGCCGATTAATTTAGTCTGAATCCTTACTTTATCTTTAATTTGTTTATTTCGTTCATTATTTTCTCGGTCAAGACTTTTTTGCAATTTTACGGGGATGTCTACAACATTTACTACATTGTTTTTTACCCAGTTAAGATCAAAGTTATCAAGTGGTGATGGGTTCAAGCTAGTTGATGATACTAAAATTGTTTGCATCTTATTCGCTACGCTAGCAAGAATTTGTTCTGGAGTTGTTCTTTGCTGATAAACGCGAAGTTGACCATTATTATTTGCGTCTTCATTTACAGTCAAATCGAACAAGCGAAATCCAGAAGCATAAATTGTCTTATCATCAGTAAAACTTGATTTTATATTAGGTAGTTTTAAGTTTAAATGTTTTTCTAGATAATTATCAATAAAATATTGTGCTAAACGTTTTTCGCCACTCGTAGGCTGTAGAATTACATTTACGATTTGCAAATGCTCATCTGGTAAATCATATACATTATGTAGTTTACTTGGATCTGTAATTTTCTTATTTAAATTTATTTTAAATTCATGATAGTTTCTGGCTATTGAGTACGTTGTCTTTGCAATGTAGCGCAATAGTCGATTAAGAGCACTTGTAACATTATTTAACCTAAGCTCCGGTTGAGTTTCATAAATTTGCTGATCAATTGTAATTTCATTGACTAGCCGCTTAGGATTAAATTTCCAAACTAAATATTTCTCGTCTCTTTTTAACCCATATAAATAACTTGATTTTCCAGTATTAAATAAGAACTTACTGGTATTATTTCCTAAAAAATCAGAATCAATCTTTAATGCATATTTTAAATGATACTGATCATATACTTTTTTAATAGCTTGATATAGTTGATTAATTCTAGCTTTATTAGTCTCACCCGATGGATCCTTAGCGTCAATAATAAGACGCTCCATCTGTCCAACTGCCGGTAATAAATTAGAGTAAAATCTATGAACTAAAGTTGTCATGTCCTCAACATCTTTAGATCCAATCTCATTCTCTATTAATTTATTCATCCAATTAGATTTGATTTTATCGGATTCATCCAAAAAGAGTATTGGTCTTTGACTTTTCTCAAAAGTTAAAGTCCAGTAATTATCATTACCACCAATAGCTGTTTTATATGGAAAAATAAACTTATCGGCAGTCATGATTAAAACAGAGTACCGGTTAAGGTCTGTATCCTTGAATAAATCGAATACCCATGGAGCTTTTTTACTTAAATAATTAAGACGTTTTTGCTTAGTATCTGTTTTTACATTCTCTTTTCTAGCCAACCTTTTCAGATCGTGATAAATAGTTCGCTTCAATCGAGAACTTAATTCTCCAAATGTATCTTGGTCTTGTTCTACAAAAATGTATTGTGTGGCAATTTTCTTTAACAAGCTATTCGTATCAGGTAATTTTGCAGTATTCTGATCAAACCATTTAACTAAGTAGTCATTTGCCAAAACTTTATCATTTGGATAATCAATTTTCATTAATAAACTTCTTAAGAAATTCGCAACCTGATCAGCCACACTTTCAAAAAGTAATATCTTGTTTTCAAAATCTGGTAGTTTCTCTTTTAAACCATGAAAGAATTCGTTCCTAGTTTTAATGCCTGACGTTATTACAAAGATTTTAGGCTGTAATTCAGAATCTTTGCTTTGTTTTAAAACTTCAGAAACTTTTTGGATAATAGCATGTGTTTTACCTAAACCAGTTGTTTGCTCAATTATAGATAAAAATGTATCTTTATTTTGTTTCAAAAGATAATCAATACGTCTTTTGTAGCATTTTCTTCTTTCATTTCAATCTCCTCATTCTTTCTAGATAAGATAGTATAAAATATACTATATATTATTAAAATAAACAAGGAAATCATCATAATTAATTTTAACAAATAAAAAAAGCTTTCTTCTCATAACTACCTAATATGAGTAAGAAAGCTCTTTTTCTAATCTAATTACTCTTCAACTTGAGCAACTTTTTTATTTCTTCTAGCATAGTGAAATACTAAACCAATTACGGCACCAACAAGTGCTGGAACTAACCAGGACAATCCCATGTTAGCTAATGGCAAGTTATTTCTCCAAGAAACAACCATTAAGCCAAAGCTACTTTGACTAACTACACTTGGGAAAGCAACAACCATATCACCTAATGCTGGAACAACAGTAAATAAGATTACAAAGAAGTAAACTACGCCATCCTTTTTAAATAATGGTGATGTAACTGACAACAAGATCAGAACCATTGATAAAGGATATAAGAACATCAACATTGGAGTTGACCATAGGATGATTTGATCAAGACCGAAGTTGGCAGTAAAGAATGAAGCTAAACAACTCAATGCAAGCCAAGTGTGGTAACTTACCTTGGGAAAATGTTTGTGGAAGTCTTGCGCAAATGCAGCAACCAACCCTACAGCAGTAGTCAAACAAGTAATTGTTAACAAGAAAGCTAATAATACTTGACCAAATACACCACCATATTCGTTAACGATTTGGTTAAAAGCAACACCACCATTGTCAGAAACGTGGAAACGACCTAATGACATAGCACCCATCAAGATGAGTAATAAGTAGATAAAACCGATAGCTAATACGGCTAAAACACCTGATTTAGCAACCACTTTAGAAACACTCTTAGGCTTAGTTTGCCCCATTGAACGAACAGCCGTTACAACCGTTACCCCGAAGGCTAAGCCGGCTAAAGCATCCATTGTGTTATACCCTTCAAGGAATCCGTTAACCAATGCTGAATGCTTGTAAGCTGCAGTTACAGTAGCAGTTTGAGGATTACCTAATGGATTTACAAATGCTACAACGAATACTAAGAACAATAATGCTAAAAATAGAGGATTCAATACTTTACCAACATTGGACAAGATATTGTTTTGATGGTATGAAAAACCAAATGCAGCTGCAAAGAACAAAGCTGAAAATACCAACAATGCAGTAGTTTGCATGTTCTTAGGCACAAATGGGGCTACACCAACTGTGAATGAAACAGTAGCAGTTCTTGGAGTACCAAATAATGGTCCAATAGTTGCGTGAATTAAAACCATAAATACAACTGCAAATCCAGCGCCCAATGGCTTACCAATATCGTAAACTCCTTCTGAACGAGTGATGGCTACAGCTAATACTGAGAGTAATGGTAACAATACCCCAGTAATTAAAAATCCAACAGCAGCTGTGCTCCAATGTGCACCAGCTAATTGTCCTAAGTGAAGTGGGAAAATTAGGTTCCCGGCACCAAAGAACAATCCGAATAACAGAGAAGCAACAATCAAATATTGCTTCCAGGTCAACTTATTATGAGATTCAAGATCTTTCATAACTTTCTCCTCCTAGAAAATAATTCTGATCACAAAAAAAGTCCCTCAACCGAAACTGATTCGATTGAGGGACGCTCTAGCGTGGTACCACCCTTTATTCATATTGTTATTACTAACAATACCTTTCACGTACAGCTAAAATCTAGCGATACGTAGGCACTATAATGGGTGCTCCCACTACTTCTTACTTAGAATTAAGAAGCAGAACTCGAAAGTGATTTTCACTTAATTATAATTTATCTCCTCACACCTTACGAGACTCGCTGTAAATTAAAAATTAAGTTACTCTTCTTTCTCTTTGCTTTCAGATTGATTAAATTGTTAATAATTATTTTAATTAGTTTATAATGTTTGTCAACACTTTTTTTAAGAATTTTTCCAATTATTTTTTACTGGTCTAGCGTAAGTAATTCGCCCAGCTTTAAGTAAACTAGCAAATGATTCTCCAATTACAGAACGGTGGACTGGTCCGTTAGGTTTTATTCCACCAATTTCAATAATTTGAGTATGTCGCCCGCGATAATGTCCATCAATGATTGCAGTATGTCCATTTGAACCGTAGCCGACACCTTCATTGACGATTACTACATCCCCCGGCTTAACATTTTTAGCCAAGATTTTCTTGAAAAAAACGTGATTCTTCTTTGCATCTTCTTCCATCTCTGGAGTTGAAAACGGTGTATCACCCACATTGTAGCCGCACCTTTTCATAACTAGCCAAACGAAGCTGGAACAATCTGCTTTACCGTTTTTATCAGGATGGTGCCAGTCATTATACAAGGTTCTTTCCTCATTTGTACCATAAGTGAAAAAGCCCATTAATTTACGTCCATCCTTTACCAAAGGGGCTGAGTATCTTTCATCATTAACAAATTTATTCATATTCTTCACATCGATTTCTTTTTGTTCATGATTATACTCTGAATCGATAAAAAAAGCCGTAGATTTTTCAATCTAACGACTTAATTTTTTATTTAAATTGATTCCAATAATCGGCCAGGTAATGAACTGTTAAACTTTCAAGTTTCTTAATCAAATCCAGCGGACGACCTTCAACCACAATTCGACCACCATTTTCACCACCGCGTGGTCCTAAATCAATCATATAGTCGGCATTGACAATCAAATTCAAATCGTGACTAATAGTAATTATCGTTGCACCTTGATCAAGCAGCTTTTGCATTACTTTTACCAAAACCTTTACATCTAACGGATGTAAACCAATAGTTGGTTCATCAAAGACAAATAAAGTGTCATCTTGCTTATGACTCAAGTGAGTTACCAGCTTCAATCTTTGAGCTTCGCCACCAGAAAGAGTCGGCGTACTTTCACCTAAGTGCAAATAATCAAGTCCAACTTCTTTTAATAGTTTTAATTCACGTTCAATCTTAGGCACGCGCTTAAAGACTGGCAAAGCTTCATTGATATCTAAGTTCAAGATATCAACTATTGACATATCATGCCATTTTATTTGTTTGATCTTAGGATTGTAACGTTCTCCATGACATGTTGGACAAGTCTGTTGCATGTCTGGTAAAAACTGAATATCAAGAGTGACAATTCCTGTTCCTCCACAAGTAGGACAAGCACCTTCTTTATTATTGTAGGAGAAGTAACTTGGCGTATAATGTTTTTCTTTTGCCAAAGGCTGACGAGCAAAAAGCTTACGCAGGTTATCCATAATCGAAGTATAAGTGGCAACAGTTGACCGCGTGCTCTTACCAATTGGGGAAGCGTCGACACTTACCACATTATGTAATGGCGAATTAAATTGCTTAATTTGTTTTGGCAATTTTTCCTTTTTGCTTTGTTTTTGAATAGCAGGAACAAGTGAGTCCAAAATTAAACTTGTTTTCCCTGCTCCAGAGAAGCCAGTCACAGCAGTAATCTGATTCAGTGGGATACTTGCCTTAACATCGTGCAAGTTAAAGTAATGATCTACCTCGAAAGTAATTCGTTCAGAACTAGGTGCAGAAGCGGTTTCTCTTGCCATCAGTTTAGCTTGGCCATTTAGATATGGCGCAATCAATGATTGACTATCTTTTTCAATCTCAGCTGGACTGCCTTGCGCAAGGATTTGACCACCTTGTTCACCAGAGCCTGGACCAATTTCGATGATTTCATCAGCAGCTTTAATAATATCAACGTTGTGATCAACAACTACCAATGAATTTCCTTGAGCGACAAGTTTGCGTAAAATCTTGATCAAACCGTCCACATTAGCGGGATGCAAACCAATTGATGGCTCATCTAATACATAAAGCACCCCTGTAGTCTCAGTTCTAAGAGTTCTAGCTAATTGAATACGCTGTAATTCACCAGTAGACAAGGTATTACCTGCTCTAGCCATTGTTAAATAATCAAGTCCCAAATCAAGTAAGGGCTGCAAATTATTTAAAAATTCATTAATCAATGAACTGGCCATTTTATGCATATCATCGGGTAAACTTGCCAACAATTTTTTACCAAAATCA
Source organism: Lactobacillus ultunensis DSM 16047 (assembly GCF_001436305.1). GTDB lineage: Bacteria > Bacillota > Bacilli > Lactobacillales > Lactobacillaceae > Lactobacillus > Lactobacillus ultunensis. The sequence goes on from NZ_AZFO01000011.1 coordinate 41,162, forward strand.
GGTAAATCACCTAATTGCATGTGTTCAACTTGGTCAATATTCTTACCATTCACCAATTGCTTGAGCAATTCTGGTCTTAAACAAGTGCCATGACAGACAGGACAAGTAGAATAAGTGAAGAATTCCGCAATTCTCTTCTGTGCTCGTTCACTTTTACTACTTTTAGCAGAACGCAAAACTGCTTGATGGGCATTTTCATATAAGGCGTTGAAGTCATGGAAAACACGACCAGTACCTGATAAAAAGTCCATCTTGTATTTTTTCTCTGGACCGTTTAACACGAAATCTTTTTCCTTATCAGTAAGATCTTTATAAGGAATGTTAATTCTAACACCAGCATGTTCAGCTACACTGGGCATGAAGTTACGACCAGGAAGACTCCATGAAGCTACCGCGCCATCTTCAATTGATAAGTTTTCATCAGCAATCAGCTTGTCTTCATCAATTTGACGAACTTTTCCAGTACCTCCACAATTCTTGCAGGCACCGTCTGAATTAAAAGCGAAATCTTCCGCACTAGGAACATAGAACTTAGTACCACAGGTTGGACAAGTAATCTGGCCCATTTCATCCCCTGACTTAGACATAGCTTCTGCAATATCTAAACTCGCAGGAACTCTGTGACCATTAGGACAAACAGGAGAACCTAATCTTGAATAAATCAGACGTAAGACATTAAAAGTTTCAGTAGTAGTACCAACTGTTGCTCGTTCATTAGGTACACTTGGCCGTTGACGCAAGGCCAAAGCTGATGGAATGTGTTTTACACTAGTCACATCTGCCTGTGCACCCTGTTTGATTCGACGACGCATATAAGTTGAAAGAGCATCAAGATAACGCCTTGAGCCTTCTTCATAAAGTATGCCCATTGCTAAGCTTGATTTACCAGAACCCGATAAACCAGAAATTGCTACAAATTTATGAAGGGGAATATCAACATCAATATTTTTCAGATTGTGAACCCTTGCTCCACGAACTTCAATCTTAGTTGGTAATGCCATTGTAGCCGTCCTTTCATTCTTTAATAATTAACACAATACATATCAATACTAATACCGTCTTAACAATTAATCCATTAAAACAATTCTTCATTAACGAGGATAAGCTGTACCTTAACGTTCAGTCAAGAAAAAGTAAGAAAAGAACCTCACTTTACTAATAATTATCAATAAAGTGAGGTTTTAATGATTAATAAGAAGTAGATAGCTGGGAAGTCCAAATATAATCTATTTTTGAATCACCTCTCATTTCATAATTTGATATGCCAAAATGCTATTCTTAGTTAAACCTAAGCGTTCAATATTAATTCCAAGGTTGAATTGCCAAAGATCATCACCAATTTGTAAATTATTCTTATTGGCATATTTTCGGATAGCAGAGATACCCTTTTCGATACCTTCACCACTATTTTCAACTTTAACGATCAAGTAATCTCCATCATCTTGGGTAATAACTGGTACATTAACCTTCTGATTATAGGATTTTTCTTTGATTATTCTAAAACCAGAATCAGCATAAATACCCGGTTTAGCCTGTGGCAAATCAGTCAAAAAGCCTGAAAGCATCTTATTCGCCATTACACCAGTCCCAAGACTTTGATAAAAATGACTGTACGCTGAAGCAATTTCTTGTTCAGAACAATCAACTTTAAAATCTGAACACCAAAAGTTTCGCTCTGGCAAATAGCATTGTTTAACTACATAGAAATCTGTATTAGTTAACTGAGTATTATTAGTTTCTTTTTCTTCTAAGATAGTCAGTATTTGTTTTAAATTTTGAATTCTAAGTTCAACTTTTTTCTTAAGTGGAACTAATTTTTTATTTAAAGCATCTGAGCTCTCGTCACTTAGATAATCTTTGATCTCTTCAACAGATAACCCTAGATCACGTAAACCTAGAATAAAGCCAATTTGATAAAGTTGGCCATAATCATAAAAGCGATAGCCATTATCTGCTATTTTTTTAGGAGTAAAAATACCTTTCTGATCATAGAAAATTAATGTACGACGGGTAGTTCCTGCTAACTTAGCAAATTCTGAAATTGATAATAATTTTTCCTCTGGCATATATACGCCTCTCTTAATTCTTCTTTATCTTATTAGAAATCAAAGTGTTTTCTAAAGAAACCGTTTCTCAAATCATAAACTTGTCCATCAATTGGTGTAATCGCAAAAGGACGTAATGTAGCTTTACTTGAATCAGGATCTGTATTGTCAATATCTTTCATTTCTGGATGAGTTTCGTAAATCTTTTCAAGATAACTGCTATCGACTTCTTCAACTTCGCCGTTGACAGTAAAAGCCACAGAGTTCATCGTCTCCTCGCCCTTTAAGCCAGTTATTGATATGTAGGGATGCTTTTTCAAGCGATTATAAAACGGACCATTAACGATAGTTGAAAATACTAATTTTTCTCCATCACGTAATTCAATATCAGCTGCATTGCTGCGGGCATGATCATTATCATCAATTGTCGCAAAAATTACCGTTTGTAAACTCTCAACAATGATGTCTAAGAATTGTTCTTTAGTTAATTCATCTGTAAGTATTGGTACTGCTTTTCTCATGGTTGAATTCCTTCTTTCTATAACTTTATTGATAAACCTAATATACACTGTCACGCAACGTCATAGTCAAAAAAAGTATTGGATTTAATCAATCCAATACTTTTTATCTATTAAACGGCTACATTAGTCTTAGGTCTCTTAACATTTGGAGAAAATGGTTGAATTAAATCCCAGGTTGAGTGAATTACATGCCAACCATCTTCTGTTTTTTGGAAGACTTCGATAACGTTATAGTGCATTTCAATCATACTGGTGTCAGCGTGTAATTGATAAGTTAAAACAGCCATATCCTTTCCAAACTGAACTCTTGGGTTATGGAAATCGTAACTGTCAGCGTGCATTTTACCAGCAACGTTCTTGTTCATGAAATCGGCAATTTGTTGCCAGTCATCAATTCTTTCTGCACAGTTGACATCGAAATACGTGAAGTTGTCTTTGGACCAGAGGTCTAAATATCCAGACACATCACCTTGATAAAATTTGTCTAATGCATTCTTTTCTAATTTAATAAGGTGGCTAGCAAGTTTTTCTTGTTCGGGTGTATAATTAAAATTCATAATAAACTCCTTTTTTTCAATAGATATTTCTCTTCAGAATTTAGAATAAGTTGTACCTACGCGTTACAGTCAAGTATTTTATTTTCTAATTGGTTTTATAATTCTAAAATTGTGATGTAAACTATGCCATAGATATTTATCAGCAAAGTTAATTAATGGTCCATTTGCAAACAAGCATAAGATTGTTCCAACATTAATTGAATAGACTTTATGAGTAAACAAAACGCAAATAACAATAATTAATGTTGGTACTGAGAAATTCACTAATTGAGCTTTCACAACATTCCCTTTAAAATATTCAAATCGTAAAATATTGGTAGTGTCATCATTGGGATGCATAAATAAGTTAGCTCTTTGATAAAATGAAATACCACAGCAAAATGAAAAAATACCGCTAAAACATAGAATGATCTTTAACCAGACGGGTAAATCAGGTATTCCTAAACGATCAAAAAAATCCACAAAAATATTTACAAAATAGCTGAAGCAAGTAATAAATAAAAGCTCACCAAAGAAACGGATCTTGTCAAAATGCTTAAGCAGAATCTGATTCACGATTATAGTTAAAATTCCAACTATTAAAATTGGTAAGCCAACTGGAATGTTAAATAAATGTGCTAAATTAACCTCTGAGGCCGTCCAGGGACTGGTACCCATGTTTGTTGAAACAGTTAATCCATTAGCGATTGCATTAATTAATAATCCTACGATTAATGCTGTTATTCTTAAGGATAAAGAATCATTTTTTTCTTCCATATTTAACCACTTTTTCCATCTAAGTAGTTGGAATACCTGCAAATAGTTTTTCTATTTGTTTATAGTAAATCTCAGCATTATATGGACGATGGCCAAGTTCCTTAACCACTAACTTATCTGAAATTGGTTGCCAAAGCTTATCATAATTTTGACAAGCAAAATCTAGAACAATGTTAGTTTCAGTTGTATCCCGTTTAATTTGATCCTGACTAGCATTAGGCTGCCTTTGCCCAACAATGGCATACATATCAGTACCATGAACAGCGGGAGCATTATCTGCAGGACCAACGCTTAGTAGATATGAACGACCACCCTTTTGGGCATGCAATTGAGCATCCCTAATATTAGGCAATGCAAATACATAGTCAGTAAACAATGCAGCTCGGGTTTCAGCGGGAGTACGATCTTTTTTATAAAAATCAATCATGCTACGAACACGAGAAATAGGCAAACGATTAAATTTAGCAAAATGTTTGATCACATTTTCATAACTGCCCAAATTAAAGGTTGGATCATTTTTAACCCACCAATCAAACTCATTAGTTGTGTTTGAAAAGATGATATCTATATCGGAACATGATCCTTTGGCAATTGCTTCTGTAGGGGTAGAAGCTATAATGCCATTAGGTTCATCATGGTCATCAACAATTCCAAGTTGAATATTGTCAACTGTAACTCTTTCTCCCATATCTGGCGCAATGACCTCACGAGCTACCTTATTAATCAAGTTTGGATCAATAGTCAACAATTTAGAAAGATTGTCTTGAACACCAAGCTTGTTAATAACTGTATCTGCATATTGTTCAGCCCACCACGTCGGAATAATCCTAGTTGTACCACCAGAAAAGAGAGCCATTCGCTTAAACAGCCCCTTAGCTGATGGAACTGCAAGTAATGCTGCTGACATGAATGCGCCACCGCTGTGTCCAGTCAAAGTTACCTGATCAGGATCGCCTCCAAATGAACTAATATACTTTTGAATCCATTTCAAAGACATAATCATATCTTGTAACCCTAAATTGGTGGCATTTTCAAATTGACCACCATATTGGGAAAGTGAAAGCCAGCCCAAAGCACCTAAACGGAAATTAACAGATACCCCTATCACACGACCAGAGGCTGCTAATCCAGATGGTACCGAGGTGATTTGTGAATTTGAACCATAGATAAATCCACCACCGTGATAGTAAACGACAACTGGCAATGGCTTTTCAATCTTTTTTGGAGCCCAAATACTAAGATTTAAACAATTTTCCGAAAGGCCTTTATCTGATTGAAGCGTAGCTGCATCAAACGGTTGTAAAGATGCTGGTCCAGATTTGCTATAGTCTAGATTAGTATTAAAATCTACCATCTCAGGGCTTTGAAATCTATCTGCAGTCGCATATGGTATTCCAAGCCATTCTTTAATATTAGAAAAGGTCGGATTAGTATGTGCCACTCGATCTGTTTCTGGAATGTTAATATTAGTCATATTTATTTACTCCTCAATTTTCTTCAAAACATGTGCTGGATTACCGACAACGATAGTATTTTTAGGAACGTCTTTAGTTACGACGGCCCCCGCTCCTACAATTGCATTCTTACCTATAGTTACTCCTGGCAAAATAGTAACATTGGCACCGATCCAAACATTATCACCAATATGAACACTTGCTGCATTGATTTCCCAGCGATGCTTAGGATCAACAGTATGATTCAAGGAAGCAAAAGTTACGTTTGGCCCTACCAAAACGTTATCGCCAAAGTAAACACCACCTAAATCAACAAACATTGAGTTCTTATTGATGAAGTCATGTTTCCCTAAGAAGATATGTGGACCAAAATCAGTATGGAAAGGTAAAGAGATTGATGTGGTCGTATCAATTTCTTGTTGTAGGATTTCTGATAATAATTCTCGCTTCTCTGCATCAGTATGATGATTGCAGTTCAAATCTTGTTCTAGTTCCGCATTTTTAGCAATAATTTTGGCAATACCTGCAAAACCTTCTTTATCTGGTGGAATGTGTCCGCCTTGTAAGATTCTTTTTAAAATTTCCATTATTTCTGCCTCCTAAATAATCTATAATTGGCGTTAATAATAAAATAGACTGTAACTAAACGTTACAGTCAACACATTTATTCATTTTTTTCTTTAAACATTGAAACTTTCTTCAACTTACTTTTAACAAAAGGCTGATCGTAAATATATTTAAACAAAGCCTGATATTGAGCATAAAGTTTCTCTTCATTACGATTTGGACCACCTTCATAGTAGTGTTTGCCAATCAAGTCAGCTGGCATGTAAGCCTGTTTGGCAATATGGTGTGGTTCTTTGAACATGTCTTTCATTATGCCAGCTCCACGTAACTTATCTGAACCTTGATAGCTGCAGTCTCGTAAGTAATCAGGCATAGGGTGCTGGTTGGGATGAACTGCATCTTTTGAAGCTTGATAATAGGCTTGCATTACCGAATCAGACTTAGGAGCGATAGCCAGCATAATTGTTGCCATTGCAACATGAGTTGAAGCACGTGGCAATCCTATTTCTAAAGCTGTATTGCACAGATTAATAACTTGATTAACTTTTTCGGGATCAGCCAATCCTACATCTAATGCTGCAGAGTCTTTTAGTCTACGAACTACTGAGGCTAGATCTCCAGATTGCAAAATTACAGCTAAATAATACAGAGCAGCATCCGCATCTGAACCCTCGATGGAGTTAGAAAAAGCGGAAATATAATCATAATGCTGAGTCGCGTCCTTATCATAAGAAAAGTGCTGATTTCTAGCAAAATCAGCAATATCATCCATTGTTAATTTATCAAGACACATGGCATGTAAGGTATCTAAAATATTCAGAGATACCCTTACATCCCCATTACCGCAGTTAGCGATAGCGTGAGCTTGTTCTTTACTTAGTGAAAAATCCAAGTGTTCATTTGCTGCTTTAATTAAAACAGGTTCAACATCTTTTGGTGCAATTGGTTTAAATTCAAAGATTTGACAGCGAGAACGAATGGCTGGTTGAATTGCCATAATTGGATTCTCGGTAGTTGTCCCTACTAGTAAAATATGACCATTTTCTAGATAAGGTAATAGATAATCCTGAATCGGTTTTGTCAGACGATGAATTTCATCCAGTAGTAAGACAAAACTTTCCTCAGGGTGTTTTCTAACAAGAGCTTGCAACTGACTCTTATTTTGAATAGAAGCGTTAAATTTCTCAAAAGGGATTTTCAAAGTATTTGCCATTACGTGAGCTAGGGTTGTTTTACCACAACCAGGTGGACCCCATAAAAGCAAACTAATCGAAACATGATTCTTAATAATCTGGTAAAGAGGCTTACCTGGTGTCAGTAAATGCTCCTGACCAATCATTTCATCTAATGTGTTAGGCCGCATTAAATCGGCTAAAGGCTGTTTAAATGTCATTATAATTTTACCTACCTGCTTTTTTCAGCATCCTGCCAATCAGAAATCATAATATTTTCTATTAATTTCAAGACGGCAATACACATTAAAGTTAATACTACGGTTAAGATCGTGCCCCATAAGATGGGAACAACTCGGCTAGTTTGGAGTCCTTCGAATAAAAGATCTCCTAATCCACCTGCGCTAATAGTTGAAGCAATCGTAGCTATTGCCATTGTTGAAGCTAAAGCAATTTGCAAGCCAGAAAAAACGGCTGGCAAAGCCAAAGGTAGTTGGACTTTGACAAATATCTCTTGCTGCGTCATGCCGACACCCTTAGCAACCTCGATATAGTTTGGATCCACTTCTTGAATACCTGTAATGAAGGTTCTCAGTAAAACATATTCGCTATAAAAGGCCAATACAATAATGGCACTCGTTTTGCCTAAACCAGTAATTGGAATTAACAAAGCAAAGAAGGCATAGCTGGGGACAGAATAAAGCAGTGAAAAGATATAAATCAAAGCATTTAACCAATTCTTTTTTCTAAGAAAGATGGCAATCAAAATAATTGCAACTAGCAATGCTATTAAAAGCGAGGTTAAAACCATCTGGGCGTGTTGAATCATCAAATTAATCATACGAGTCGAGTTTTCTTGCCAATATTGAATCATTTCAAATTCTCCCACAGTTTTTGATTTGTACGAACCGTATCGATCAGATTTTTAACATATTCGCTGGCTGGGTGATTGACCACCTCTTGAGGACTAGCAAACTGCTCAATGTTTCCTTGATTCATTACCATTACTCGATCACCTAAGTAAAGAGCTTCATTGATATCATGAGTAACGAAGAAGAAAGTTTTATCTTTCAACTGTTGATGTAATTGCTTAACTTCAACTTGCAATTTCTGTCGTGTGATTGCGTCCAAAGCAGAAAAAGGTTCGTCAAAAAGCATAATTGGAGGATTGGTAGCTAATGCTCGTGCCACTCCTACTCTTTGTTGCTGCCCACCAGATAATTGAGCGGGATATCTCTTAGCAAAGTCAGCACTGTGTAAGCCTACTGTTTCAAGTAATTCGTTAACTCGTGAATTGATCTTTTCTTGTGTCCAGCCTAAGAGTTTGGGTGTGACTGCAATATTTTGAGCAATGGTCATGTGAGGGAAAAGTCCGATTGATTGAACGACGTAGCCAATGTGCCTGCGAAGATCGACTAAATTAGTATCTTTGAGATTCTTATCAGAAATTAAAATATCGCCACTAGTTGGTTTCTCCAATCCATTAATCATCTTCAAAGTGGTCGTCTTACCTGAACCAGACGAACCTAAAACGGTAACGAACTCACCTTGACTAATGGAAAACGTCAGGTCAGGAATCACTTCATTCCTGCCAAAACTTTTCCTTACATGGTTGAATTTAATAATTTCCTTAGTCATTGTTTCTCACCTTTTTAATAATTAGATCAAAAATAAACATTGCTAATAAAGATAGCAAAGCAACGCTTACGCCACCGATTATCACATATTGCATCTTGTATAGTCCTAAACCAGTCATGATTAACTGACCTAATCCGCCAGCACCAATATATGTGGCTAAACTGGCACTAGCAATCACTTCAACAAGAGCTAACTTAATTCCGTTTAGAATAAATGGCAAAGCTAGTGGCAACGATATTTGTTTTAATAATTGCCAATTACTCATCCCTAAGGAAAGTCCAACTTCTTCCAGATCAGTTGGAACTTCATTAAAGCCTAAAATTGTATTTACAACTAATGGAGGCAAAGCTAAAACTACTAGTGCAATCAAAGCAGGACCAATGCCTGTTCCAATGAAAGGAATTAGGATAAAAAGCAAGGCCAAACTCGGGATGATCCGCAAAATTTGAGCAAAACTCTCACAAAATGCGGCAACTGCCCTGTTTTTAGAACCTAAATAACCAACAGGCAATGCAATGACTAATGCAATAATTAACGAAGAAAAGCTAAGAAAAAGATGTTGCCCTATTTCCAGCCAATATTCACTAGAATTTGCTTCAAAATATTGGATAATTTGAGTAAACATATAAACCTTCCTATGACAAAAAGATTCAGCGCTCACTGAATCTTTTTGAGATTAATAATTCTTGTTAAGCCAATCTTTAGCTACGCTTTGATAGCTTTTACCATCGACATCAACCTTTTTATTCAATAAGGTTAATTCTTTGGTAGTCAATTTAGCATCAATCTTGTTAAGGATTTTCTTAATGCCAGGATTTGCTTTTAAAGTCTTCTCTCTAACAAGTGGAACTAAATTATAAGCTGGCCAAAAGTTCTTGTTGTCTTTCAATGCAAAGTAATCTTTGGTAGCAAGTTGACCTTCAGTAGTAGAAGCTGGAGTAATATCACCATCACCACGAGCTAAAACTTTATACTTTAAGCTTGGATCATAAATCTTTTCGCTCTTAAAATTGAATTTGCCATAAACTTTTTCAAGTCCAGGAATCCCATCTTCACGTTTATCAAACTCACCTTGGGAAGCAAAGCGAATTTTATTGGCTTTCTTCTGCAAATCAGAAATTGTCTTAATACCATATTTCTTAGCAACTGAAGTTTTAATAGCAATACCCTGTGAGTCAGAGCCTGGAGCATAATTTAACGTTACCAAATTTTGTTTTGCCATACCATCCTTGGCAATCTTTGCAATTTGAGCAGGAGTTTTACCAACAATGTGCCCCTTCAAGTAAGTCATAGCAATAGTACCAGTATATTCAGGATAAAGGTCGATTTGCCCAGATTTAATTGCTTGATAGACTACTGAACTAGATATATTTGGCTTAGTCTTGACGTTATAGCCTTCTTTTTTTAAGGCATCAGCGTAAATCTGCATGACTATCTTACTTTCAGTAAAGTTCTTAGAACCAATGGTAATTGGAGATTGGTTCTTAGCAGAGTTGTTGTTTTTATTGCCCTTAGGCCAAACTATTGCTGCAATGACGGCAATAATTACAATAATGATAGCAACAATTGACCATGTCTTCTTTTTATTCATTTCTTTCCTCCATTTGATTAGTTATTTCATTGTTAACCATATCCTGTAACGTGAGGATACAGTCAAGAAATAATACCACTTTTCCTAAAGTTTATTGTGGATTAAGCTCTGATCACCACTAGCATAATGTCCCCAAGCACTAAAAATTACTACTTGTTTTGCTTTTAAATCAACTGAGTAACCAATCCGGTTGTCTTGACTTAGAGTATAGACTAGGTTTTGTCTTACGTTTAGCAAGTAATTCAAAATGATGAGTTCTAATTAAAGGATCTGTTTCTAACTCATTAAAAATTTTACGATAGGTTTTATATAAACTCGCAGATTTTAAATTCTTCACATGTTTTTTAAGGATGCGGCGTTCCTTAACAGCAAACATAATTTCATGTCCTTTCTACTGAAATTTGTTTTATATTTGAAATAATAAACTGTGACGAATGGTTACAGTCAAGACTAATTAATTATTTTCTGACACAATAAAAAGGACTCTCGAAGAGCCCTAGAATTTTATATTGCTATTTAATTGAGAGGTAATGATTCCACTTAACCGGTTTTTCCATAGTTGGAACTAAGAGATAAAACAGAAGGATAATCCAACCAGCTTGTGGAATCAAAGTCAACCATACCCACCAACCATTATGATCAGTATCATGCAGTCTTCTAACTGCCAATCCTAATTGACAAAGAAAAAGATATAAGCAAATCAGAAAAATGATAATACCGCCAACATAAAATGCTGGTGAAAGGTGTCCAAATAAATTACTAAAGCTTTCATGTGGGTAATAATAACCAGGATAAAAGCTAGGTGCATTGAACATCAATTGCTTAAAAGATATGAAGCACCAAATCATACCTAAAATCATTTCAATAATGCCAGATATAATAAATCCGGTCCAAAATGTCTTACGAGTACTACGAGCATTCCATTTAAATAGATCACCAAATGTTTCTCTCATTATCTGCCCAAAACTTGAATCTGGTACTTGATTCTTACTTGGTTGATATTTTTGTTCATAATAAAGATTATTCATATTGAGCCTCCAAATAACTCATTTTCTACAATTAAAATTTACAGTCGTGGTTATTTCTATTAAAGTAATTGATTCGATCTAATTTTGAAAAATCGTTGGAACGAATATAATAAGCAATTCCCTTGGGAGTTACAACGCCTCGATAAGTAATACCATTCTTGTCAAATTGACCTAAACTAGTCTTAGAGTTTAAAAGCATTACACCATAAAATGGTGTATCTTCACTACTTTTCAGAGTAGTGACAGTCTCTAGCTTATTATTCTTACTTAAAGAGTAAGCCTTGATAGTCTCTCCCTTCTTAATTCGATATACTTTAGGCATTTTAAATGAATGTTCACGATTAAAATGTCTATAAGCTCTATTTTCAATAGCATCTTGCTTGGCAAAAGCAACTGGGCTTTTAGCTCTATTTGAAATAACCAAAACAGAAACAAAAGTTATTACTACAATAATCAAACTAATGACTATACTTGTTATTCTCTTTTTCATAATATGTACACGTCCTTTCTATTAATTGATGTTGATATTAAGATAGACTGTAACCTTCCGTTACAGTCTATACTTTTTTCAGATTTTTATTTATTTTTTTCAAAAAGAAAATACCCTCACAGTTACCAACTGTCTGTCAGTAACTGTAAGGGTATTATTAACGAATAATCAGAATTTATTCAAAATGCAACACGCTAGAATCAAATGATTTAGTATCTTTTATTCCTGTATAAAGCATCATCTGTGATAATTGTTGATTCAATTTCTTAATCTTATCTTCCGTAGCCTTTTGTCCATCTTTTAATAATTCAGATAAAATTCCACGGCCGATTAAGACAGCGTCTGCACCTAAAGCCAAAGCTTTGTATGCATCATAGCCTGTCATAAGAGATCCATCAGCAAAAATTGTCATACCACTGCCACGTAATGCCTTTTTAATTTCCGGTAATACTTTCAATGGTGGGACACCAAAAGGTACACGACCATGGTGATGTGAAACTACAATTGCTTGCGCCCCTGCATCCCTAGCCTTAACAGCATCTCTGACAGAAAGTACGCCTTTAGCTACAAATGGAACATTCACTGAATGGACATACTTTTCTAAATCATTAAAAGTAATTGGACCAAGCGGGATACCGTCAACTACATCATAGTTGCCATCGCTACCTGCCACATGGTCAATATCCATTCCAACAGCTACTGCACCAAGCTTCTCAGCAAGTTGTAATTCACCAATAATCTTGTCATGATCCGCAAATGGTTTGACTATTCTGACAGTATCGCCACCCTCTTTGACAATTTCCGTATATTCTTCATTGCTTTCCATACCAATCCAGTTTAAAACGTTCATGTTTTTAGCTGCACGAGCTTTTTCTTGCATTGGCTTACGAGTTTTATCGTCTAAAACTTTATTTAAGTGTGAAACAGCAGCTAACGTTAATGGGGATGCATATTTACGACCAAAGATTTCAGTTGTTAGATCCGGTTTAACTGAATCAATCAAACGCATTTCAACTAAGATACTATCTAAATAAGCACGATTATGGACATTGGCGTCATCGGCTTTGCCATCTGTAACGGGAATCATTCCCTTGGGACCTGGCCAAGGACTTTTTACTACTTCTTCATGATTATCAATCAAAGAAGAACCAGAAGTTGCATCAACTTTGGATGCACCAGTATTTACATCAGTTTTGTTATTCATAATTTTTCTCCTCGTATTATAAAAATTATCTAGCAATTACTATTATCGTATAAACAATCAAAGCAATAATAATGAAAAGTGAGATGAATGCGGACATGAATGTTTCATCATCCCTGTTTTTAACCAATGATTGAACCTGCAATGGGACAGGAAAACCAGTTGGACACATAAAGTATAACAGCACTCCTATTTTGAATGCCTCATTTTGCATTAATTGTGGGAAGAATAAGAAGAAGCCTGCAATAATCAAACTGCATCCAATCAATCTAACTAATGCTAATTTGAATAAAGGCTTTAGCATTTTAGTCTCAAATTTGAGTTCATATCCAATGGTAAACAGAATAATACCCATAATTGGACCAGTAACCATTTGAATTGTATTAGTATAAATTGGACCTAATTGAGAGGACATTACTGAATGATGAAAGCCTGTTAAATTGGCAATTAATCCCAGAATGACTGCAATCATAAATGAACTGGTTATAATCTTTTTAAATAATATGCTTGGCTTAATGTGCCCGGCAGTTTTCTTAGTAATAATTGCTGGTACTAAGCCAAAATTAATTAAGATACCACCCACATCAAAGGTTACAGTATTAATTGCATTACTTGCAGTGACTAATGTTAAATAAAGCGGCAAAGCAACATTTCCACCTTCACTAGTCATTAAGAGAAAAGACGAAATATGTGCGTATCTTTTACCAGTAAATTTGGTTAAATGATTAGCAATTATATAAATCAGAATCCAACAAGTATCAACATATACGATATGAATTACGAAATTAGAAGTGATCTTTGAACTAACTAACACGTTATAAACCAGAAATGGGAATAATACGTTTAAGACCAGATTTTTTGCTCCTTCATTTTGTTCGTAAGTAACCCATTGCTTTTTACGTGAAATATATCCTAGAAATAACATAAAAAAGACAGGAAATAGTACTTGTACAGCCTTCATTCAGTTCCACCTCTTTTTCTTCTCCGTGTTTAGAATCTAATATTTAGATGGTTTCTTCCTTGACTTAGATCAAATTTTTACGACTAAAAATGACAAAAAGAAATACCCTAAATAAGCAATTATTCAGAGTATTCTTTAATTATTAAAGTACAACGACGTGTTTACCACTGAATTTACCAGATTCAAGGTTAGCTTGAGCCTTCCCAACTTCTTCAAGACCATGGTAAACGTGAGCGATTGGTAAAACTAATTTCTTTTCTTCAATTAAATTAAGAACATGATCAAATTCTTGAGCAGGCAAATCTTTAGCTTCACCAGCATAGCTAGTTAAATAGACGCCACTAGGAATCATAAATGGAGAGAAGTTGTCTAAAGTCCATTGACCACCCAAAGCACCAGTGAAGCAGCAGTAACCACCTTGCTTAAGAAAACTCATATCTTCAAACAAAGTGCTAAATCCAACTAACTCTAAAACTTTATCAACTTGAGGCGTAATTTCCTTGACGCTCTTCTTGAAGTTCTTGTCATCTAGTACTGGATAATCAATGCCTAATTGCTTTAAGGTATCCAATTTATTAGGGTTTCTAGTGGTAGCGATCACTTTTGCACCCATATGGTGAGCCAGAATTGAAGCAGTTAAACCGACTGTTGAAGAGCCACCACGAACTAAAAGCCAATCGCCCTTCTTCACATGCAAGCCTTCAGAGATTGAACCATAAGCAGTTTGCAACATTTCAGGTAAAGCTCCAATAACTGACCAATCAAGATCGCTATCAAATGGAATTAGGTTCTTTTCTTTCACCAAAGTGTACTCTGCATAAGAACCATCAATACTACGGCCCATACCACCCATCATGGTAATTACCTTTTGACCAACCTTAAACTTGGAACCTTCATAAGTCTTGGCAATAACACCAGCGCCTTCGATACCTAAGATACGTGGGAACTTGAAGTCAGGATCTGATTCTCCTTTACGACTAGTAACTTCAGATTCATTAACACCAAAGGCTTTGATTTGAATTAGATCATAACCATTCTTTACCTCAGGA
>NZ_AZFO01000012.1 GCF_001436305.1 Lactobacillus ultunensis DSM 16047
ATTTAACTAGCACCACGCGTATTTTAATATAAATAAAAGAGTTTGAATTATTTTCAAACTCTTTTTGTATTATTAGATGAAACTTAAAGTTTCTAATTAGTCATGCAATCAGTGCTAAAATAAAAGTAAGGGAGATAAAGCGCTTACATAGAAAAGAGATCCTTACTATGAGAAAGGCTAAGAATAAACGAGACAAAATAGAAGAAGAGGAGGCTATTAAAAACTGGGATCCGCGCTACAAACGCAACGTTATCTTATATCTTTGTATTTATGGCGTAATGGGTGCGGTAACCGGGATTACTAATGATGCTTCGCTTTCATATTATAGTTTAGTAGCTCCTCATTTGATTTCAGCTTTAAATTTATTTGAAGCGATGGTTTCAATCCTTATTTCTATTTTGATTTTATCTGTCCACAATATGGGTTATCGTAAAGTCTTATTGGCATTACCACCATTAACTGCAGTCTTCATGATTTTAACGACCTTGACTACCAATCAGCCTATCATTATTATCTCCTATATTCTATCTTCATCAGCCATCGGGGTTTATGACTTGATGTATCCGCTGATGTGGACATCTTATGTACCAAGTAAAATTAGAACGAAAATGTTCACGGTAGTCATGGTAATCAACTTGGTGACAGAAAGTATTATGATGTTTATCGGTGGTAAAGCAGTAGTTTATATCTTTAGTAAATTACAAGGCATTAGCTATCGTGCAGCATCAAATTTGTCAGCTCAGCCAGATGCAATGAAAGGCGTTATGTTGGCAAACTATACTAATGCCTATAAATGGGTAATTATAATTACTGCCTTAATTACATTCATTGCTTTTGCCTTAGCTTTGTTTATTAAAGACAAACCTGTTGATTATCGTTCAACTGAAGATAAGAGTGCTAAACCAAGCATGCAAGAGAAGATGGCTACTTACAAGAAACTGGTCAACTACAAGACCGTTGTTTGGGTACTCTACATTTGTGCAGTTCAATTAGGTGCTGGATTATTCATTCAGTATGTGCCAATTTATTTGAACAATATTCTGCATATTCCGCGGGGAATAACTTCAACCATTAATACCTTGCAAACGGTAGCTATCTTTGTTGGTTACTTCTTTGCTCCATATCTGGCTAAGAAATTAGGTTCAATTATGACGATTGCAATCAGTACGATTATTTGTGCACCCCTAATGTTAGTGATGGCTAATGCTAAAATGTTGGGTACCGGTGCTGTATTGTTCGGAGTAGTTGGAACTATCTTATTCTTCCATTCAGGTTTAGCTAATGCTTCAATGCCTGTTCAGCAGGAAGTACAAATGATCTTAGTTGATAAAGACTTGCGTCCCGCATTTAGTGCCGTTATCGAAGTAGCATTATCTGTTGTGGGTGTTATCGATGGCTTGTTCACGGAATTCTACCTACTCAAGACGCAACAAGGTTACGCAAATGCTTATATCATTGCTGCTGCTTTGTATATTGTTTCCGGGATTGTGTTGATTATTGTCTTTGCTAAGAAATACAATAGAATTCTACGTGATAGTCATGCTTCGGAAGAAGCAAAATAAGGCAATAAAAAAATGGGCTAAGCCCATTTTTTTTACTGGTTTAATACTGATTGAATTTTTGTAGTCAACATATCGATCGCTACGTCGTTTTCGCCACCTTCTGGCACGATGATATCAGCGTAACGCTTAGTTGGTTCGATAAATTGGTTGTACATTGGCTTTACTGTACCCAGATACTGGTTGATAACAGAATCAAGTAAACGGCCACGTTCTTTCATGTCGCGTTCTAATCTACGAATAAAACGAATATCATCGTCAGTATCAACGTAAACCTTAATGTTCATTAAATTACGAATATCTTCGTTAAAGAGAACTAGAATTCCTTCCAATATAATGATATCAGCTGGTTCAACGTGAACGGTCTTATCACTTCTTGTATGAGCGGTAAAATCATATGTTGGCATTTCAATTGGTTTTCTGTGTAACAATTGATTAAGCTGTGCTTCCAGTAGTGGCATATCAAAAGCATCAGGATGATCGTAATTAATCTTCATTCTTTCTTCCATTGGTACGCCTGTATTGTCCTTGTAGTAAGAATCTTGCGTCATAATCATGATGCGATCTTGATCCTTAATATCATTAGCAATCTCGTGAGCAATAGTAGTTTTGCCACTTCCTGAACCACCGGCAATGCCGATAATAACGGGTTTTTCAAGTTTTCCCATGTCAAACTCCTTTATTTTTCTACATATCAATAAACATTTTAAGCCATTTTCCGAATAATAACAGCATAAATTTGGCTTAAAAACGGATTCATTGCTAAATATCTAAAAATTATCTTGCTTTTTAGCCAAAAATAATGTTAAATACATATAAACTAATTAAAAGCCATGAAAAAGAAGAGTAGGTAATTCATTCTTACAGTGAATTGACGATAGTGGGAAGTCAATAGACCCTGAATTATTGAATAACACTTTTAGCAGCTCACCGAACTAACAATTCTTATAGTAGGTTGAGACGTCTCCGGTACGTTACCATGCCGGTGAAGCATATTAGTGCTTCATGAGGAGGTCTATTTAATAGACAATCTGGGTGGTACCGCGGAAAGAGCCTTTCGTCCCTGACAATTAGGGAGCGAAGGGCTTTTTCTTTACTCTCATTAAGTTAAATTGGTATTATTTTTATTAATAATATTCGTTAGATAGAGTTTTTGCATAAAGAAAAGAAAGGTAGAAGCCATGACAGCAATTATTGAATTTAAGCATGTTGATAAATACTATGGAAAGCTTCATGCATTAAAAGATATTAATTTAAAAATTGATGAAGGCCAAGTGGTTTCAATTATTGGCCCATCAGGTTCCGGTAAGAGTACTTTGATTAGAACCATGAACGGATTAGAACCAATTAATAGTGGTCAACTAATTGTTACTGGTTATGATTTAGCCGATAAGAAGACCGATATTAATAAAATCCGTAAAAATGTCGGCATGGTTTTCCAACACTTCAATCTTTATAACAATCACACAGTCTTAGAGAATGTAATGCTCGCTCCTAAGATTGTTTTAAAACGTCCAGATGACGAAAACCGTAAAACTGCAATGGAATATCTGGAAAAGGTTGGTATGGCTGACAAGATAAATTCATTGCCTCGTCAATTGTCTGGTGGTCAAAAGCAACGTGTAGCTATTGCGAGATCATTAGCTATGCACCCTAAGGTAATCTTGTTTGATGAACCAACAAGTGCTTTGGACCCAGAAATGATTGAAGATGTGCTTGAAGTTATGAAATTCGTTGCAGATCAAGGTATCACAATGGTTGTGGTTACTCACGAAATGGGCTTTGCTAAGAAAGTAAGTAACCGTTTGATCTTCTTCGATGCCGGTCATATTTTGGAAGATCGTAAACCAGAAGAATTCTTTGCTCACCCAGATACAGAACGTGCACGTCAATTCTTAAGCAAGGTTATTTCAAAAGATTAAGGTGACGAGCCATGAAAAAATTTAAGAGATTTCTTTTCTTACCTTTATTGTTAGTGCTTGTCTTTGCCTTAAGTGCTTGTGGCAAGCCTGGTAAACAAAATGTTTATCAAAAGGTTAAGGAAAATAATGAAATAGTTTGGGGCATTAGAGCAGACACAAGATTGTTTGGTTTAACTAATGTAAAAACTGGTCATATTGAAGGCTTTGAAACTGATTTAGCTAAGGCTTTGACTAAACAAATATTAGGCAAAAAGGGCAGAGCTAGTTTTGTAACCACAACTGCTAACACAAGAATTCCACTTTTGAAGAATGGTAACGTGGATGCGGTTCTGGCTACAATGACTATTACGCCAGAACGGGCTAAGCAAGTAACTTTCACTAAGCCATACTTCCCAGCTGGTTCATCATTATTAGTGCCTAATAACAGTAAGATTAAGAGCGTTAAGGATTTGAACAATAAGACTGTATTAGCTGTAAAGGGTACAACTGCAGTTGACGATGTTCATAAGTCCGCACCAAAGGCACGTGTCTTGCAGTATGATGACTATGGTCAAGCAATGTCAGCTTTGAAGGCACACCAAGGTGTTACATTAACTACTGATAATGGCTTGCTTGCTGGTATCGCACAAGAAAACCCAGGCTACAAGTTAGTCGGTGGCGTTTATAGTGATGCTCCTTATGGTATCGCTGTTAATAAAGGTCAAACTGAGATGGCTGATCACATTAATGAGGCCCTGAAGGAACTTGAAGAAAACGGTACTTACAACCGCTTGATTAAGAAATGGTTTGCAGGAATTCCTGGTTTTAGTCTGAAGGGAGTTTTGAAATAATGTGGCAAATTATTACGAACAACTGGGGAGCCTTTTTAACAGGCTTCTGGAATACTATTTTATGTAGTATTATTGCTCTGATTTTTAGTTTAATTTTAGGTGTATTCTTCGCACTGCTTGAAGTTGCTCCACCTAAGTTTGGTCGCGTAATTGCTAAAGTTTATATTGCGATTTTCCGGAACATTCCGTTATTGGTTATCGTAATGATCTTTTACTTAATCGTGCCACGTTACATTGTGAAACTTTCAGGTTTTCAAGCAGGTACGATTGGTTTGACTTTGTATACCTCTGCCTTTATTGCAGAAACGGTTCGTGCCGGTATTAATTCGATTGGTACTGGACAAATGGAAGGTGCTCGTTCTAACGGGATGACTTATACGCAAGCCATGCGTTATGTTATTTTGCCGCAGGCAATGAAGATCGTGATCCCACCATTGGGCAACCAATTTGTTAACTTGGTTAAGAACTCCTCAGTTTTGGCCTTCGTTGCTGGATTTGACTTAATGTATCAAGCACAGCTGATCGCATTTTCAACTTTCCAAACGATTGATACTTATATCATTGTTGGTTTGTTCTACTTGATTTTGACTTTGCCGCTCAGCTATTACATGCGTCACCTTGAAAAGAAACTGGCTAACTAATAGGAAGGGGATAGAAAATGGAAACTTTTATTCATGCTTATTCATGGGTCGATATCCGCTTCTTATTACAAGGACTTTGGGTAACGATTTATGTTTCATTGATTTCGATTGCATTGAGCTTTGTGGTAGGGCTGATTTTGGGTTTGATCCGCTACATGAAGATCAAGTATGTTTCAGCAATTGTCGGTTTTATTATTGATATTATCCGTAACTTGCCATTGCTGTTGATCATCTTCTTTACTTACTTCGGTTTGCCACAATTAGGCATTGTGACGAATCCGACGACGGCTTCGATTGCCGCTTTGGTTATCTTCGAAGGTGCGATGTTAGCCGAAATTGTTCGGTCAGGTATTGGCTCAGTTGATCCAGGTCAAATGGAAGGTGCCCGCTCTAACGGGATGTCTTATGGTCAAGCAATGTATCACGTTGTGATGCCTCAAGCATTGCATAACATGATCCCAGCGTTATTGTCACAGTTCGTATCATTGGTTAAGGATACGTCACTAGCAACAATCATCGTATTGCCTGAACTTTTGTACCACGCTCAAATCATCTACAGTCAAAATACGACTTACTTGATTCCAATGTACGTAATCATTGCGATTATGTACTTCATCGTTTGCTTCTGCTTATCTCAAGTTGCTAATTACTTGGAAAAGAAGTATAACTAAAAAATTAGATAATTAATCAAAAAAACTAACTCATGCTACTATTGAAGTAAGAGTTAGTTTTTTTTATTTTAGGCGAAATTATGAGAGTTAATGAACAATTAACCGATCGTGAACAGATCGAATTAACTAAGAAAGCTTATGAAGAATTACAGTTAGGAGATAGCGTGATGGTGGGCCAGCATCACATCGGCACTGTTTGTCGCAGCGTTTGGGCTGAAGATGGGATGCGTGCTTTTGTCATTACTAATCCTAGTGAAGTGACAATTTTATATAAGGGTTCCTATGGCATTAAGAAGGGAACTCCACAGACCTGGCGTGACGAATGGTTTAAGACTAATTTGCCAATTTTGAGATCAATGTTGTCACATGAACGACGAATTCCGAGTCAATTAAGGTCAGCTAGTCGATTGTTAAATCAGACGATCAGCCAGTTTAGAGGAAGTCAGATTTATATTTATGGTCATTCATTAGGATCGATTAATGCACAGTTTGCTTTGGCTAATTGTCGCCATCCCGAAGCAATTGGGGCCGCATATTTGTATGAAGGGACCAATATTTGGCTGCTGTTCACGCCGAAAGAGAGAAGACGCGTAGCTCAAATGCGAGAAAAGATTTATAACTATGTCGATATCTATGATCCTGTGACTTTGGGCATTACGGAAACGCACCATATGGTTGGTAAATTATGCTATGTCGATAGTGAACCCATGAAGCCGATTAAACAGCATATGTGGGGCGGTTATTCCTTTAATCCTGATGGTAGTTTGAAGTTGCGGAAAGTTGATCAGGCGTTTTTGGCAGAAAGCCGTAGTGAGCGTAGGTTGCTGGATAAGTCTGGAGATTTGACGGAGTTTATTGAGCGGATTAGTTCAAGCGATGAGGTTAAAAAGATGGCTGTGGAGAAGATTGATCAACTAGCGCAGCGATATCCGGATCATAAGAGTTTGGCGAAGTTGGCGACACTGTTTAAGGTAGAGATCCTTAAAGAGAGGGACGAATTGAAGTAGAGGAGAGATTAAAAAAAGGCATCCCTCATGGATGCCTTTTCATATACCTAAAATAAATTTTATTGCTTCCAAGCTGCATCAAGCTTAGCCTTGCCATTCTTGATGTCGCTGGTCCAATTTTGACCCTTGCTTGCCTTAGCTAAAATAGTTTGCATATTAGCGTTAACTTGGTCATATGCAGTGATGGAATTCTTAGTAACAGGTAAGAAGTAAAGTTTCTTAGAAGTCTTAGATAAAATTGCTGGAATCTTGCTGTCCTTAGCTTGTTGGTAAGCTGAGTCGTTCAAAGCAGCAGTGTTAACTGGCATGTAACCAGTTTGCTTAGCCCAGTAAAGTTGTGATGATTTAGAGGTTAAGAACTTCAAGTACTTGAATGCGGCTGACTTTTGCATTGCTGTAGCTTTCTTGAACATGTAAATGTCAGTACCTTGTTGGACGTTCATTGAACTTGGACGGGGAGCTACACCATAAACATAACCCTTCTTAAGTCCTTGCTTTAAGTATGCTTCGTTAGCAGTTGAACCAATGAACATTGCTACACGACCATTGTTAAATGGTGTTGACATGTACTTTTCGGTACCAGCTTGCATGAAGTAGCCAGCTTTAACGCCGTTAGCGTAGTAGTTGATGGCTTTTACAGAATCCTTAGCAGCAAAGTTCAAGTTCTTGTTAAAGTTTTTACCGTAAGTTTCCTTCATTTGCATCATGTAGTAGTTGTTCAATGCATCAAAGCCCATGCCACGTACCTTGTGGTGACTTTCACGGTAGATCTTAGCAGATACGCTAGCTAATTCACTCATGTTAGTGGGAACTTGGACATGATACTTATCAAGCAAAGTCTTGTTGTAGAAAAGAACTTCTACTGACTTGTTGAATGGAACACCGACTTGAATGCCGTCGATGTTAGCTCCATCCCATAATGCTTTTTTAATACCACTGTTCTTGTATGAACCCCAACCGATTGACTTGTTATTGATATATGGAGTCAAGTTAACCAGCATCTTATTTTTAGCTGCGTTGTAGAGCCAGCCTGGATAAGCTTGGGTAATAGTTGGCAAATCCTTTGGTGATTGCAAACCAGAAACAAGCTTGGATTGCAGGTCAGAATAGTTACCACCTTGACTTTGCAATTTAATGCTAATGTTTGGATTCTTCTTTTCAAAGTCCTTGGTTAATTTTTGCAAGGCACTTTGTGAGGTACCAGTTAATGAGTACCAAAATGTAATATTTGTTTTCTTAGAGATCTTAGTAGGAATCTTAGTTGATGAGCTAGAATTGGACTTATTATTTGAACATGCGCTCAGTCCCGCGACCGCTAATACAGCCGCACCTGCTAGTGCTAATTTTTTGTAGAATTTCATTCTTCTTTACCTCTCAAATTTCTTTTTCCATTGGTAGTTTACCATAATTATCCGGACTATTCATAAAGGAAATTAAAAAATGTTCCTGATTGACACCCGTGACTTTCACTTTTAATATTAAATTAGTTAATTGTTTTGATTGCAGGTGAAAAGTATGGACAAGAATCCTTTAGTATATGAATATTCCATTGGTAAAAGAAAGCCTTATGATTATGACTACGGTAATCGTCAGGGTAACCAAAGTGCGGGTTGCCCCTTCTGTGATGTGGCTCATTTAGTCAACATATATGAAAAAGAGGGCGATAAGATTTGGTTGAAAAATAAATATCCTACCTTAAAAGATACCAACCAGACAATTTTGATTGAATCTAGCGACCATCAAGGTGATATTTCTACTTATACGCGTGAACACAATCAAGAACTGATGAAATTTGCCCTTAAATGTTTTCACAAAATGTACCATTCTGGCAAATATGAAAGCGTGCTTTGGTATAAGAATTTTGGCCCAAAATCTGACGGTTCATTAACTCACCCTCACATGCAGATTGTTGGTCTTTATCATAAGGATGGTTATCAAGATATTGAAGAAGATAATTTCAAGGGTTTTGAAGTAGGGAGATCTGGCTCAGTAGAGATGAATCTTTCTGCTCGCCCTGTCCAAGGTTATCAAGAAGTTAATATTTTAACTCAAGACAATACTAATTTGGATACATGGGCTGATTTGATTCAAAAAGGTACACAGTACGTCCGCTCCGTTCTTTCACACGGTGTAGATTCCTATAACTTATTCTTCTATCCAATTAATGATGGCAAAGGGACCTGTTGCAAGATTATTCCTCGTTTTTATGCATCCCCATATTTTGTTGGCTACAAGATTTCCCAGGTCGATGATTCTGACACGCTTAAGTGGGAAGCCGAGCGATTAAAGGGTTTTGTAAACGGTGGTATTTTACATTAGAGTTTCAAAAGATGCATTCAGATATTTGAATGCGTTTTTTTGATATAATTTAGATTGAAAATACATTTCTAAGAAGGGATGCTCATGAAGAAGATTGTAGTTATTGGTTCTAGCAATGTTGATACTACATTGCACGTAAAGGACTTTCCTAAACCAGGTGAAACGATTAACGCTTTAGAAGTAAGTACTGCTGGTGGTGGTAAGGGAGCTAATCAAGCGATTGCTGCCGCTAAAAGTGGTGCTGAAACTTATTTTATTAATCGTGTCGGTGAAGATAGCGAAGGCGGATTTATTACTCATCAATTGAAGAGTTATGGTGTAGATACCACGTATGTTCAAACAACGATGGGAAGTAAAACCGGTCATGCTTTCATCACGTTGAATGAAGCTGGTCAAAATGATATTGTGATTGACCACGGTGCTAATTATGAATTGACTGTTGAAGATATTCAGGCAGCTAGCGATTTGATTACTAGCTGGGATTGTGTAATTGCTCAATTTGAAACTCCAATTGAGGTTACTATCGCAGCCTTTAAGATGGCCAAAAAAGCGGGCAAAATAACTATCTTGAATCCTGCTCCTGCGGTTGATAAGATCCCAGATGAACTTTTGAAATATACCGATATTATTACGCCTAATGAAACGGAAAGTGCAAAACTTACTGGCATCCCTATCAAGGACAAATCAACTTTAGCAACTAATGCCGAAAAATTACATTTGCTGGGTGTAAAGAACGTAGTCATTACTTATGGTGATAAAGGCGCTTATATTTCAACTGCAGATGTTGAAGAATTAGTACCAGCTTACAAGGTTAAGGCAACTGATACCACTGGTGCAGGCGATACCTTTATTGGTTACTTGGCAAGCAATTTAAATGCAGACTTGTCCAACTTTGAAGAAGCCGCCAAAATTGCTAGTCGTGCTTCATCAATTGCCGTTCAACGTTTAGGTGCCCAACCTTCAATTCCTACTGCCAAAGAAGTAGAAAATGCAATGGAGGACGATGAATAATGGATAAACAAGAACAAGATCGTTTGAAGAAAGAAGCTGCTACCAAAGCAGCTGAAATGGTTGAATCTGGGATGACCCTAGGAGTCGGAACAGGTTCCACTGTTGCCTTTTTTATTGATGCTTTAGGCAAGCGTAAAGATGAAGAGGGCTTGAAGCTGAAGGCTATTGTCACTACTAGCAATAGAAGCAAAAAGCAATTGGAAAGTTTGGGCTTTAAGGTTAGTGAATTAGCTGATATCGATCAAGCCGATTTAACCGTTGATGGTGCTGATCGTGTTGCCGATAATCTTGATGGGATTAAAGGTGGCGGTGGAGCCTTAACTCTAGAAAAGAACGTAGCCATTAATTCGAAGAAGATTATCTGGATCGTTGATGAGTCTAAGTTGGTTCACCGTTTGAGTGGCTTCCCATTGCCAGTAGAAGTTTTGCCAATTTCTTGTGAACAAAACTTTAAACGTTTTGAACAAGAAGGCTTGAAGCCTCAATGGCGGATGGATGGTGACAAACGTTACATTACTCACTATGGTAACTACATCATTGACTTAGCCGTTGATCCAATTCCTGCACCTCATGGTTTAGCTGATTATCTTGATCATACTGTAGGTGTGGTCGAACATGGTTTGTTCTTAGATATGTGTGATGAGGTAATTATTGCGCATAGCGACGGTACAATTGAAGATAAGAAAAAATAGAATGAATAAAAAAAGTGGTTTGGAGCGAACCACTTTTTTTATTGGTCGTTTTTTTGTATCATTAAGTTACTCACTACGCTTAGAAAGGGTAATTTTATGAACAGAAAACCTTTAATTATCAGCACTGACCCAGGAATCGATGACATTGCAGCAATGACAATTAGTCTTTTTGCTAAAGAATTAGATGTCAAAATGATCGTACCAACTTGGGGCAATGTTGCACTTGAATATACTTTGCAAAACACGCTCAATTTAGAGAAATTTTTGCGTACTAAAGTTCCAGTAGTTGTTGGGGCCAATCAGCCATTAGTTGCACCGATGATTAGTGCGGCTTCCGTTCATGGCAAGACTGGTATTGCTGGTTTTGATTTTGAAAAAGCAGATGATCAGCTGATCGAACCAGGCTTAGCAGCAACTAAGATGGCAGTAGCGATTAAAAACAGCAAAGAGAAAATGACCTTGCTCGGAATTGGACCATTAACTGATTTTGCTTTATTGTTTAAACAATATCCTGAAGTTAAGGAAAACATCGACCAAATAATTATTATGGGTGGCAACATTGGTCGAGGCAATCATAGTCCGCTAGCTGAATATAATATTGCTGGTGATCCAGAAGCTGCACAAGTTGTCTTTCACAGCGGTTTGCCAGTTAAGGTAGCACCGCTAGAGATTGGCAACAAGGCGCATCTATTGCCGGAACAGATGGATAAAGTTAAAGAATGTGGAGAAGTCGGCAACATGTTGTATTCGCTTTTCTCTCACATTCATGAACCAGATGGCGATCCTCGTATTAAGATTTACGATCCAACCGCGGTAGGTATTTTGCTTCATCCAGAGATGTTTACATTGAAAAAGGCTCATGTAGAAATTGAATTGCGAGGTCAATTTACATATGGTGCCAGTGTAATTGATTTTATGAACCAAGATAATAGCAATGCGGAAGTTGCTACTGACGTGGATTTGGACAAGTTTGCCAAATGGTTTATTGATAGTATTGAGACTGCAGATCAAGGAAGAAAATAATGGCTAGTTACGTTTATCGGACAGTAATGCGTGATATTGAGCAGAATATTTTGAATAACAAATACAAAGGGATGCGGATTCCCGATGAACGTAGTTTGGCTAAACACTACGATGTCAGTCGTTCATCAATGAAACGCGCGCTGGAATTGCTGGCTCAACGAGGGATAGTTTTTAAAAAGCGCGGTAGCGGTACTTTTATTAATCCCTTATATTTAAGAAACCAGGCAATGTTTCGTTATGATGGTTCTAATTTAGGAATCACGGATAGTTTTAAAGTCCCTGGTAAAAAGCAGCAAATTAAATTGCTTGATTTTCATGTGATTAAGGTAAGCAAGGAGATCGCAGAAGATTTATTCTTAAATGAAAATGATTTTGTTTATGAATTTAAACGTTTGCGTTTACTGGATGAACAGCCATTTTTGATTGAAACGGGTTATTTGCCAATCAAGATCATGCCTGAATTAAAGCCTGATACTTTGCAAAGTTCGCTCTTTAATTATTTAGAAGATGAACAAAATAAGACGGTTACCAAGGCATTTTTGAATATTACCGTGGAACCGTCTAATGATGAAGATCACAGTAAAATGCATTTGAAAAAGAATGAACCGGTTGGCGTGATGGAAGGGATTTTCTTCTTAGATGATGGGACGCCTTTTGAGGTATCCAATATGCGAGTGCATTATCACTATATGAATTTCAATACTTTTGTTAATTTAAGCAAATAAATAAAGCTGGATTATTTCCAGCTTTATTTTTTGTTTTATTTATTCAAATAGCTATCTAAGATTTGCAAAACACCATCATCATTATTGCTTGGTGCCTCATATTTGGCTACTTTCTTTAATTCTGGTTCACCATTAGCCATTGCATAACTGTAGCCAGCTAACTCTAGCATTTCTTTATCATTCATTCCATCGCCGAAGGCAATCAGTTCACTGGGCTTAGCATCGAAGTAGCGTAAGAAGTATTCGATAGCGCTGCCTTTGTTGACGCTGTATGGCACGATATCTAATAGACCGAATCCACTTGAAGTACAGTGAATCTTCTCGGCGTGGTGCTTGTTGAATTCTTGCTCAAGTTCTTTAGAGAAATCCTTACGATAACTTAAAGTGATTTTAGTGATCCGATCATGAGGACTAATAGCAGCTATTAAGTCACTAACTTCTACACGATCAGGGTAGTAGAAGTTCATGGTTTGCTTAAAGTTAGGGGATGCATCCACTGTAGTGTATGAATTTTCTACACCGGTAACAATCATAGAACTTTCTGGATAATGTTCTTGGATGAAACGAATTAAATCAAGCGTTGCCCTATGGGTAAGAAGATGAGTGCTGATAATCTCATCATCTTGAATTAAAAGCGAACCATTATCAGCAATCATGTCAATTCTATCTAAAAAGCCGGTAAAGTCACGTCTTAGTCGTTGATAAGGACGACCACTTGAAACAATAAAATGTCCACCATCAGCACGTAATTTAGTTAACACACGATCAAATCTTTTATGATCGAAAGTTTGATCATCACGCATGAATGTACCATCCATGTCAACGGCAACTACTTTGAAAGGTAATTTACTCATTAATTTTGCCCTCTCTAAATTCTATACTACTTTAAGTATAGCAGATGATCTGATGAGTAAAAAAACAAACGGCCCGAAACTATTGTTTCGAGTCGTTTCTGTTAATCCCAACCATTGATGTCGGCTTGAACGCCATATTTGGCTAAGATCTTTTGGTAATCAAGCAGATCATCACTAGTTAATTGTGCAACATTCTTAAGAGCATAATCGCGGTGCAATTCTTCGTATTTTTTCAAGCCGAATTGGTGGAATGGCAATAGCTCTACGTGCTTAACGCCCATTTTAACGAAAAGCTTGCCAAAGTTTTCGGCATCGTTATCGGTGTAATTGAAGCCAGGGATAACAGGAATTCTGATACATAATTTCTTGTGATTTTCAGGAGTTTGATACTTCAAGGCTAAATCCAAATTCTTTAAAATGATTTCATTAGTCTTGCCAGTACCTTTTTTGTGGAGCATTGGATCCCATTGCTTGCAGTCGTAATACATGAAGTCCATATATTTCATAAATTCCATGAAGACTGAGGATTTGACGTAGCCGGTAGTTTCACAAGCTAAGTGAACGCCTTCTGCCTTTAAACGCTTAGCTAGTTCGATTGCAAACTTAGCTTGGAAGAGCACCTCACCTCCTGAAAAGGTAACGCCACCACCTGAAGCATCATAGAACGCCTTGTCTTTCATGACTTCGTCCATAACTTCATCTACTGTCATGAACTTACCACAAGTAATCATTTTATTCTTGCTTGAGTCAAACATAGGCTCAGGCTTCCCAAGTTGTGATTCTGGGTTAGAACACCATTTACATCTTAAAGGACATCCCTTGAAGAAGACCACGGTTCTAATACCAGGACCATCGTTTAAACTAAATTTCTGAATATTGAAAATTAAACCTTTTAAGGGTTCTTTTGTGCGAGTAGCATCTGGAGCCATCTTTATTCACCCATTTCTTTTTACTTGTTTTGAATACACAATCATCATATATCTACTTACTAAAGAAAGCAAACTATATTTCAAAAGAAAATGAAGGAATGCAAAAAATATATTATTGAAAAGATTATTTATGAAAGAATAAGCTTTTATTTGAAATAAATATTTCTTTTAAAAGAAAGTGCTTAGAAATATATATTTTTTGAAAAAGTTATTGTAAGATTGACTTAGTAGGATTTTAGGTTGAAGAGGTGAGTTAATTTTGCAGTTACGCAAAGAAAAGATAATTAAGATTTTAACTCAGAAACGAAAGGTAGAAGTTAATACTCTATCTGAAAAATTAGGCGTTTCGAAAGTAACTATTCGTAAAGATCTAAACGATTTGGAAGAACAAGGACTGCTTAAGCATGCTCATGGTTTTGCCGTGCTATCTGATCCAGAAGATTTAAAAGTTCGTTTGACTTATAATCACAATACTAAGGTAAAAATTGCTCAAGAAGCGGCCAAATTAGTTAATGATGGCGACACAATCATGATCGAATCTGGTTCAGCATGTGCATTGTTTGCTGAGGAATTAGGCAAGAGTGGCAAGCGAGTAACAATTATTACAATTTCTTGTTTTATTGCTAAGTATATTTCTGATTATCCAAACTTACAGGTATTTTTAACTGGTGGTCAATATCAGGCTAATTCTGAGGTTTTAGTAGGCAGTATTGCTAAAAAGCTTTTGCAGAATTTTCATGTAAAATATTTATTTGTAGGTACAGATGGGTTCTCTACTAAAAATGGTTTTTATAATAATGATATTAGTAGAGCAGAGATTGGAGAAACAATGGCTGATCAAGCTAGCAATTTAGTAATTTTGACGGATTCTAGCAAATTTAGTCATGAGAGCTTGATTCACCAATTCAATTTTAATGAAGTCGCTACGGTAATTACGGATAAAAATATTCCTGATAGTGCTAAAACTGTTATTAAAAAACATGGAATACAATTGAAATTGGTTTAATTAATTGTACGAACTGTAAAGAGGTTTCTTTGGAAAGAGAAACCTCTTTTATTTTGTCTTGCTTGCTAAAAATCATTTATTTAGTTCTTGTAAAAGTTACGTATGAATGATAATATACTTATGAACGAAAGCAAAAGATATTCTTTTAGCAAGGAGATATAAAAATGACAGTACATACAGTCAATGAAACAAAGAATGTCGAAAAAGAAACCCCAGCAGAATACTTCGGTACTTTAACTCCAAGAATGAAACGTTTGCGTGAATCAATTTTGGATGCCAAGCCAACGGTTGATGCTGAAAGAGCCGTATTAGCAACTGAAGCTTACAAAGCTCATCAAGATGAACAAGTTGATTTACTTAGAGCTTATACGGTAGAACATATTTTAAACAACATGACTATCTATATCGAACCTGACACTTTGATTGCCGGTAATCAAGCTCGTGGCAATCGTTGGGCTCCAATTTTCCCAGAATATTCAATGAATTGGGTAATCGATGAATTGGATAAATTTGATAAACGTCCTGGTGATGTTTTCCAAATCTCTGAAGAAACTAAGAAGCAATTGCGTGAAATTGCTCCATTCTGGAAGAATAACACTTTGGAAGATCGTGGTTACGCTAGTTTCCCACCAGAAGCAAGAATCTTCTATGACTTAGGACTTGTAGGTGCCGATGGTAACATTACCTCAGGTGACGGTCACATTATTGTTAACTATGATGAAGTTATCAACAAAGGACTTGTTTGGTTTGAAAATCGTGTTCTTGACAAGTTGAACAGCTTGGACTTGACCAATGTTGAAGATATGAAGAAGTCATACTTCTACCGTGCAAGTTTGAAGGTAATTAGAGCTGTTAAGAACTTCGCTGAAAGATATGCTAAGTTAGCTGAAAAGCAAGCCTTTGAAACTGACGATGCAGATCGTAAGCAAGAATTGTTAACGATGGCTAAGATTTTGCATAAGGTTCCTTATCAACCAGCTTCAACATTTAGAGAAGCTTTACAGTCAATTTGGTTAGTTCACTTAACTTTACAAATTGAATCAAATGGTCACTCAGTATCATTAGGCCGTCTTGACCAATACCTTGATCCATTCTATGAAAGAGACCTTAAGAAGGGTGTTATTGATGAAAAGAAGGCTGTTGAATTATTAACCAACTTTGATATGAAGGTTTACACAATCAATAAGCTTCGTTCATGGCACCACACCGAATTCTCAGCCGGGATGCCACTTTACCAAAACATTACTATTGCCGGACAAACACCTGATGGTAAAGATGGTGTAAACCCAACTACCTACAATATCTTGCACGCTATTGCTCAAGTTCACTTCCCACAACCCAACTTAACTGTTCGTTACTACCACGGCTTAAGTGACAAGTTCATGCTTGAAGTTGTCAGAGTTATCAAGTTAGGTATGGGGATGCCAGCTTTGAACAATGATGAAGTTATTATTCCTTCATTCATCAAGCGTGGCGTTAAGAAGGAAGATGCTTATAATTATAGTGCCTCTGGTTGTGTTGAAACTGCTGTCCCTGGTAAATGGGGCTATAGATGTACTGGTATGAGCTTCATTAATTTCCCAAGAACTTTGTTGATCGTGATGAACGGTGGTAAGGATCCGGATACGGGAAAGCAATTGTTGCACGACTATGGTAAATTTACTGAAATGACTTCATTTGACCAATTGATGAAGGCATGGGATAAGTCAATTCGTGAAATGACTCGTTGGAGCGTAATTATTGAAAATGCCTGTGACTTAGCCCTTGAACAAAACTATCCAGATATCTTGTGTTCAACTTTGACTGATGACTGTATTGGCAGAGGTAAGACCATCAAGGAAGGTGGGGCTGTTTACGATATGGTAAGTGGTTTGCAAGTAGGTATTGCCAACATGGCAGACTCATTAGCAACCATTAAGAAACTTGTATTCGAAGAAAAGAAGCTTACGCCAAAGCAATTGTGGCATGCACTTCAAACCAACTGGGAAGGCGACGAAGGTCAGAGAATTAGAAACATGATTTTGGAAGATGTTCCAAAGTATGGCAACGACATTGATTACGTTGATGATTTAATTGTTGAAGCTTATAAGCCTTACATTGATGAAATCAAGAAGTACCCTAACACTCGTTATGGACGTGGCCCAATCGGTGGTATCCGTTATGCTGGTACCTCATCAATTTCAGCCAATGTCGGTCAAGGTCACGAAACCTTGGCAACCCCAGATGGTCGTTATGCAAGAACTGCCTTAGCTGAAGGTGTATCACCAGAACACGGTATGGATACTGAAGGCCCAACTGCCGTCTTTAAGAGTATTTCTAAGTTGCCTACAATGGACATTACTGGTGGTGTTCTACTTAACCAAAAGATGTCACCCCAAATCTTGCGTAGTACTGAAAATTGTATGAAGTTAATTGCTATGCTTCGTGCATTCTTTAATACTCTTCATGGTTACCATGTTCAATACAACATTGTTAACCGTACAACTTTGATCGATGCTCAAAAGCACCCAGAGGCTCACCGTGATTTGATTGTTCGTGTTGCTGGTTACTCTGCATTCTTTGTAACTTTGTCTAAAGAAACTCAGGATGATATCATTGCCAGAACTGAAGAGAAATTGTAAAAGTTAGTTTTTAAAATTAATTTTGAAACTAAAAGAACGAAACTGATAAAAAGTTTCGTTCTTTTTTATATTTTTTGATTAGAAATTATTTCTTCATGTTGTTTAATATGATCAATTTTCTTATCATCCTGTGATATTAGGATTAAAAAAATGGCTTCAATTATTGT
This sequence comes from Lactobacillus ultunensis DSM 16047, assembly GCF_001436305.1. Lineage (GTDB taxonomy): Bacteria > Bacillota > Bacilli > Lactobacillales > Lactobacillaceae > Lactobacillus > Lactobacillus ultunensis. The sequence continues at coordinate 17,978 of NZ_AZFO01000012.1, forward strand.
AAATGCCGCAACTCGTGAAAAGTAATATTGTGTTTGTAATACTGTTTGTCTAACCGCTGTTTGCAAGTGATAATCGGCTTCCAATGCAATTGGTGAGTCCTCACGATTAGTAATGGCTATAATCTTTAAACCTTGTTTTTTAGCGACCTGAATTTGTTTTAATAGAGCAGCAGATTCACCTGAATTTGAGATTACCAGCAAACAATCGTCTGCTGTTAAGTTCATACTTTGAGCAATTGCAGTTTCAACATTGCCCCCGGATCCTATTGCAAGAATTCCAATCTGATTAAACTTGTAAATAGCATCTTCTGCTACAGGGTAAGTGTCTCCTTCTGCGGAAACTTGCACAATTCTACTGTGAGTAAGTAAAGCAAGTATTTGTTTTAAAAGATGATTATCGATATTTTCTAAAGTTGCTTTAACTTCAGCTATTTTATTTTTATCTATTTGCCTTAAAGCAGTTTGTAAGTTGTCCTGCGCTAGGTTTTGCAATGAATGGCTTTTTTCATTTCCTGCTACTTGTGCGATTTGAATTTTCAGATCATGAAATCCCGTTAAACCTAAATTGTGACAAAAACGAGTAACGGATGCACCACTAACTGTTGCCATTTTTGCCAGTTCTGAAATAGTGCTATTAACAATCTTAGCGGGATTATCTAATACTTGATGAGCTATTTTTTGGTCACTTTGTGACATGGACTGAAATTCACTATAAATTTTATCTATAATATTTGTCATTTTAAATTCCTCTTTGTCTAAAAAATAATATATCATATGTAAATTATTTTCACACATATATATTTTAAGTAAAAAAATATCATTTTATATTGAATGTAAATTATTTTCATAGTATTATTATTAATGTAATAAATTTTCAAATGACTTTTGAAAAGAAAGGTACACTACAATGAAAAAATTTAATTGGGGAATGATTGGTACTGGTTGGATTGCACATGAAATGGCAGATGCTTTGAATGCAGTTAATGGTGAAGTGTATGCTGTAGCTGATGTAAATAAAGAAATGTTAACAAAATTTGCGACAGAAAAGCATATCAAGAAAACCTATGTAGATCCAGATGAAATGATTTCCGATCCTAATGTAGATATCATTTATATCGCTACTCCACATACTTTTCACTATAACTATATTAAGAAGGCATTAAATGCTGGTAAGCATGTTTTTTGTGAAAAAGCTATTACAGTCAATGCTAGACAATTTGATGAGGTGGAAAAATTAGCTCAAGAAAAAGGTTTAATCTTGACGGAAGGCTTTACGCTTTATCATATGCCTATTTATCAAAAAGTAATTAATCTGATTAAAAGCGGAAAATTAGGTAAAATCAAAATGATTCAGGTTAACTTTGGTTCTCTTAAAGATTATGATCCTAAGAATCGCTTTTTTAATAAGGATTTAGCTGGCGGAGCCTTACTTGATATTGGTGGCTATGCTACTGCTTTTGCTAGAACTTTTTTGGATGAAAGTCCAGAGAGTATTTTGACTACTGTTAAATTCTTTGAAACTGGAGTTGATGAACAGTCCGGTATCATTTTGAAGAATACTAGGGACCAAATGGTAGTTATGGCACTATCTATGAGAGCTAAACAACCAAAGCGTGGCGTTGTTTCAGGGACTAAAGGGTATGTGGAAATTAATCAATATCCTCGAGCAACTGAAGCGGATATTACTTATACTGCAAGTGCCCATGAGGAAAGGCATGAAAAAATCGTGGCTGGAGCCAGTGACAAGGCTTTACAATATGAAGTCGCTGATATGCAAAGATACATTGAACAAGGTCATGATGACGGGCAACTGAAAATCTCGCATGATGTTGCACATATTTTAACTAGTGTTAGAACTTCTTGGGGTATGAAATATCCTTTTGATGATGAAAATAATTAAATAAATTGAAAAGATAAAAAATAAAGGTTGAATTAAATCAACCTTTATTTTTGTGCTTTTAAGTTTAGATCTAAGTTTTTATTGTAAACCACTGATGACTGCTGTAATACCGCGGGAAGCAAAGTAATCATGCATATCATTAACCTGCTTATCCGTTAGAAGAGGTGTATTACGCATAATGTAGTTTCTTCTTAGATAATACCATTTTTGTAATCCAAATTGGTGAAATGGCAAAATATGGATTTGGTGAATGCCTAAAGATAAAACATAGTTAGCAATTTGTTCAAGATTACGTGGTAAAGTTGTGTAACCAGGAATTAAAGGCACTCGAGGAGTTACATGAGCTGTGGGATAGTTTAATGCTGTTTCAAAGTTCTTTTTAATCAGTGGTACGCTTTCTCCGATAACAGCTTGTGCACGTAATGGATTCATAATTTTTAAGTCATACAATACCTCATCGGTATAAGGAAGTACGCTTTTAATGGCATTATTGGAAGTACCACCGGCTGTCTCGATAGCAGTGGAAATTCCCATTTCTTTTGCTGCTTTTAAGACATTCGTAGCGAATTCATATTGAAAAAGACATTCTCCTCCAGATAGTGTTAAACCACCACCTGAAGTGCGATAAAAGATCTCGTCTTTTTCTACTTCTTTCATTACATCATCAACGGTCACCCAATAAGAGATAGTTTCTTTCTTTCCATTTTTTATCCAAGTGACTGGTTTAATTGCTCCTTGAGATTCAGGATTAGCACACCAAGGACATTTTAAAGGACATCCTTGAAAGAAAACGATCGTTCTAATGCCAGGACCATCATGAATTGAATAGCGCTGAATATTGAAAATAAGGCCCTTTTGACCTGTTCTGTCTTTTGCCATGATTTTCTCCTTATAGCTGGTGTTCCATTCTTCTGATGATATCGTCTTGAATATGCTTGTTTAAATCAACGAAGAAGGCGGAGTAACCAGCAACTCTTACTACCAAGTCCGCATATTTTTCAGGGTGTTTTTGGGCGTCGATTAAAGTTTCTCTTGATTGAACGTTGAACTGAATGTGGCGAATCTTGAGGTAAGTAAAGGCCATTAAAAAGTCCGCAAACTTAGCGATGCCAACAGGGCCTTTCAACGTGTTAGGCGAGAACTTCATGTTTAACAGACTGCCGTTAACGGCCATAGTCGTGTCAATCTTGCTGACGGATTTCAAAACCGCTGTTGGACCTAAAACATCTTCGCCGACCATTGGTGAAAGACCACCATCGGCTAATTGCTCGTGAGCTTTACGACCATCTGGCGTAGCACCAACTTCATCACCCAAAGGAATGTGGGCTGAAACTGTGTACGCACCAGCATTGAAGTGTCCGCCACGAATATTAGTGTATTTGCCTAGTTCTAGCGCATAGTGGCGGAACATTTTGGCAGCTTCCATATCAACTTCAGGCTTATCATTGCCATATTTATCAAAGTCATGAATAAAGTGCTGACGCATCTTTTCGCCATCTTCGCCAGCATAATTGCTGCGCATTAAATCAACTAAGTCTTTGAAACTTAATTCGTGGTTTTCAAAGACAGCTTGTTTAATAACCCAGAGTGAGTCAGCTAAGTTAGGCTCACCAATGCCTTGAACGCCAGAGAAGTTATATCTTGCACCGCCATGGGTGACATCCCTGCCATTTTTAATACAATCTAGAATCAAAGTTGATAAAAATGGCGTAGGGGCAAATTTTCTGTGTCCTAAATCTACGACGTCGGATCCTTCGGTGACGATTTTAACGTAATAATCGATTTTATCCTTAACTGCCTGTTTGAACTTATCATAAGTCAGATCAGGATTATTTTCCTGCTCATACATGGTCAGTTCCATGATCCGCATGAGATTGAATAAGGCAATATCGTGCAAGCCATAAGTTCTGCCCGGAATAGTTGTTTCTACACAGCCAACAACGCCATAGTCGCGAGCATCATCTAATGAGACGCCTTTACTCAAAAAGCCGGGAATGCAGGCTTCATCGTTGAAAAGCATAGGAATACCGGTACCAATTCTGATCGTTTCACAGGTCTTAATTAAAAAACGTCGTGGAATTTGATCGTTGATTCTGACCGATAAGTTAGGCTGTGGCAGGCGAATTTCTTGGTATAAATCAAGCATCTTATAAGAAAGATCATTTACTGCGTATTGTCCATATTTGTTGTAACCGCCTAAAGCTACAGTATAACCAGTAGGGAAGCCGGCAAAGTCTCGAGCACTAGCTTCACTACGTAATTTGACCACATCGTCAGTTTTTAGATAGAAGTCGCCTAAAATTTCTTTCATAAATTTAGCTGGCACACCGTCATCAACTGAATGCTTGTAAAAAGGATACATGTATTGATCCATACGGCCTAATGATAATGAAGAGGCATTTGATTCATATTGACCAACGATGCTGACGATCCACAATAATTGCAATGCTTCATAGAAACTATATGGCTTTTCGGTTTGCAATTTTCTGCACATCTTAGCCATTTGCTTTAATTCAATTTGACGATAACCAGGAGTAACAGGGTCGTTCGCCATTTCTTCTGCTAGCTTGGCATATCTTTCTAGGTGACGCTGGGTAGCCTGCCAGATAATTAAGCCGGCCTTGAAAAAGTCATTGTCAGGTTGTTCTTGAATCTTTTGTTTAAGCGTATCAATCATGTAGTGAATCCCATTATTCAAAATCATAGGGAAGTACATGATGATGTGACCTTGTCCTTTGTCAGTTTGGTTAACGTGGATTACTTTATCGTCGATGGCTTTTTGCACCTCGTCTGGGAATTGTTTAGTAATGAAGTCCTTCATTGACTTACCAGCCCAGTATGGGTAAAGCTTTTCGCGGTAATACTTTTTGTCTTCTTCTGTAAATTCAAATTGGTCCTGTGGACGATGATCAATAGTGTTGATTTCTTTCATGATCCAGTAAGGATCCATTTCAGGTGAGAGAATCCCGCTCCGTGGTCTAACAGTAAGGTTGCCAACTAATAATTCGCCGGGACGAATACTGATTTTGACCTTGTCCAAAATATTGGCAGTCGCTTTTGCCCGCCGAATGATTGTAGGTTCGCCAACTGTCTTTTGATAGCTTTCGGTGTATAGAATGGCTCTTTCAAGGGAGATTTGTCTCTTTTTCTTAAAAAGATTTCTTTTCATTTCAGAAAGACGTGAATGCGGTCTGACTGTCTCATAGTTAGGAATTGTGATTGTGCCCGATGTCATAATAAATACTTCCTCCTTACAGGTTTATTTCTGTTTACGCTTTCATTTTAAAGCAAAGTGGTAAAATGAGCTGTAGGAAAGTGCTCTAATATAAATAAAATTGATAACTTGCACAAATGTGCAAAAAGCAAATCGGACTTTTTTGATGTTAGAAAGAGTAAGTAAAATGGAACCACTAAAGGTCGAAAAAAGACGGGATCAGATTATTAATCTCCTCAAAAAATATGGTACTTTGCGCGTAGCTCAATTAGTAAATCAAGTAGGCGTGTCAGATGAAACAATTAGAAATGATCTGAGACGCTTAAGCGAGCAAGGACTAGTTCTGCGGCACTATGGCATGGCATCCCTTAGCAGTCAAGCAGCTAAGGAAAAAGCCAAAATTGAGCCAGTCGCCAATCGTGTGAGTGTCAAAGCGGAAATTAAAGATCAACTAGCTAAGGCGGCGGTCAGTCTCATGAAGAAAAAAGAAGGCTTAACGATTGCACTAGATCAAGGAAGCACGATTGCACGAATTGCTGAATTGTTAAGTCAGTACTACGATAACAATCTATTTACTAGCTCATTATTAGCCTTAGATAATTTGAAAAAGAGTCATAGCAATGTTTATTGCTTGGGAGGAAAGTTTAATCCTGAAGATCTATCTTTTCAAAGCATTAGTGCAGATCCGGAATATCGCCTGGTGCATTATGATTATTGCTTTATCGGGTCTAGTGGGGTGCTTAATCGGAATGGTATTTGTTCAACCAGCTTCGCGGATTCGCAGATGAAATTGAACATGATCAAGCAAAGCGATATCAGTGTAGCAGTGATTGATGCAGCTAAATTTACCCAGACTTCTTTGTTAAAAGTAACGGATTGGTCGGACTTAAATTATGTAGTTACCAACTTAGATTCCGCATCGGCTGAATATCAGAAGATAGCTGCCCAGACTAAAGTGGTATCAGTAGGACAAGGAGTAGATGAAAATGAAATTGAATGAAGCACAAAGAAGATTAATTACCAAGATTGCATATATGTACTACATCGAGGGTTTTACCCAGACTGATATTTCTAAGAAGCTGCAAATTTATCGCACTACGGTTGGCAGAATGTTGGTTAAAGCTCGCAAATATCATATCGTAAAGATTTCAATTGAGGGCTATGATACAACTACTTTTAAGCTAGAAGAAGACCTAAAAAATAAATATGGCCTTAAAAACGTTATTGTAGTAGCGAACCAGACGAGCCAATCAAATGATGATAAGGATAAGGCATTAGGCAAAGCTGGTATTCAATACTTGACGCAAATAATTAAACCTGGTCAAATTATTGGCTTTTCTTGGGGCAAAGTTTTGCGGAGCATGGCCGATCAAGCTAAGGGAAAAACAACGCTCAATTCTACTTTTGTTCCTTTAGTAGGTGGACCAAGTGCGGCCAATGCGGAATACCATGTCAACGGCATTGTTTATGATATGGCTAGAAAGTTTGGTGGACGTAACGTATTCGTTGATTCCGGGGCAGTTCAGGAAAGTAAGTATGTTCGTGACTCTATTATGTCTTCTAATTACTTTCGAGATGTAAAAAGTTATTGGAATAATTTAGATATTGCATTCGTGGGAATTGGTGGCCCGTTAAATGGTAATACTAGCCGCTGGCGTGATTTGTTGACGGAAGATGACATTAGCTTATTAAAGGACGAGCATGCCATTGGTGATTGCTGCTGTACTTTTTATAGCAGAGAAGGAAAGATTTTGAAGGGAGATCTGTTAAATAGAACGATTGCAATTTCGCTAGAGCAGTTGAAGAATATAAAAACAACGGTTGGAATTGCCCGTTCTTTCTCAAAAGTTGCTTCAATTGATACGCTAATGAAAATGAAAATATTGAATACTTTAATCACTGATGAAGAAACTGCACAAAGATTGCTAACACTAAAATAATTGCACAATTGTGCAATTATTTTGAAGATGAATCCGCAAAAGCTTATTGGATTAGGCTTGACGATCCGTTTTAATAAATTGCTTTTTCAGATTGATGTTTCGAACGTAAGCTCATGCTATATTTAAAGTGTCAAAAGAAATCAAAGAATTTAAAAATATCGAGGTTTATTATGGAAATTTTGTTAGACACTGCAAATATTGTTGCAATTAAAAAATACGTTGATGTGATTAATCTGGCTGGTGTAACCACTAATCCAACTATTGTTAAAAAAGAAGGCAAGATTGACTTCTTTAATCACATGAAAGAAATTCGACAAATTATTGGTCAGAACGCCAAGCTTCACGTTCAAGCAGTTGGTAAGACCAAAGATGAATTTGTTCAAGATGCTTATACTATCTGGGATGAGATTGATAAGGACGTCTATGTTAAAATCCCTACCACAGAACAAGGTTTGGCAGCGATTAAGACTTTGAAAAATGAAGGCAGAAGAATCACTGCAACTGGCGTATACACAGAATTTCAAGCATATATGGCTATGACCTGTGGCGCTGATTATATTGCACCTTACTATAATAGAATGCGCAATATGAATATTGATGCTGCAGCATTTATTAGAAACGTGGCTAACCAAATTGAACGCGACCACAGCAAGAGTAAGATTTTGGCAGCTAGCTTCCATAACGTAGAAGAAGTGAACAATGCCATTAGAAATGGTGCTCAAGCAATTACTATGGGGCCTGATGTAATGGCTAGTGGTTTAGGGATGCCAGCGATTGACAAGGCTGTAGATGATTTCAAGAGCGATTGGGAATCAGTTTATGGCAAAGGCAGCTCAATTACGGCATTAGCATCACAAAAGGATAAGGACTGATAAAAAGTCATCATTTAAGATATCTTCTCTTCGATTTATTTAATAAAAGAGGTTGAAAATCAATTTTCAGCCTCTTTTTTTGCTCTGTTAAGCACATCTTTCTAAAAGATGCACAAAAGTGCAAAATTGAAATATTGGATTTCCTAGTAAAAAGTCGAGAAAGCTCATAAATAGGTAGGTTAGCAGATCGTTAATGTAGTATAAGACTTTGCAAAAGCTATGGAAGACTGATGAAAGCGCATACAATAATTGATGAACAGAGAGACATGAGTAATAAACAGAGTATTGGAGGCCAAAGATGGTAAACGTAATTGACAAGAACTTAGTAGTACTGGACTTAGATGCTAAGAGCAAAGAAGAGGTCTTTAATCGTTTAGCAGATATATTAGATAAGGATGGCAGGCTAAACGATAAGGAAGAATATATTGAAAATGTTAAAGCTCGAGAGGCTACAGCTACTACAGGAATTGGCTTTGGAATTGCCATTCCTCATGGCAAAACTGATGCAGTAAAAGATGTATCAGTAATAATTGGACGTCTTAAGCAGCCTGTAGATTGGAACTCAATGGATGGTAAACCGGTTAAGATGATTTTTCAAATTGCGGTGCCTGAAAGTAGTAAGGGTGATGATCATTTGAGATTGTTGTCAGAGCTATCGCGTAAATTGATACATGAAGAGTTCAGAGAAGCAATGTTTCAGGCAAATAGCGTGAATGAGGTTTTGAATTTATTAGGAAATTCTTTAGAGAAAAAAGAAACAGTGGAGGATTTTTAAAATGAAAATTGCAGCAGTTACAGCATGTCCATCAGGAGTTGCTCATACTTATATGGCAGCGGAAGCACTTCAAGTTGCAGCTAAAGATGCTGGAGATGAGTGTCATGTGGAAACGCAAGGACAAATTGGCATTGAACATGAATTGGATCCTGAATACATTCAAGAAGCAGATGTAGTTATTTTAACTACAGATATTGGTATTAAGAATGAAGAAAGATTCAAAGGGAAGTTAGTTTTAAGAGTAAAAACAGGGATGCTAATTAATCAAAGTCCAGCATTAATTAAAAAATTGGAGGAAAAAGTTGGTACGAATTAGACAAGATTGTGATGGTGATGAACGATGAATGATTTTAAGCAATTAATTAAAGGCACGAGAACGCATCTAATGACGGGCGTTTCTTACATGATTCCAATTGTTGTTGCCGGAGGTGTTTTATTAGCCATTAGTGTTTTGCTTTCAGGCAAAGCAGCAGTACCTAAAACAGGAATATGGGCTCCGATAGCCACTATCGGGTCAACTGGACTTGGATTAATGGTACCTGTTTTATCGGCTTATATTGCATACTCGATGGCTGATCGTGGTGGTATTGCGCCAGGCTTAATCGGAGGAATGATTTCAGTAAATATTGGTGCTGGCTTTATTGGAGGATTAATTTCAGGTTGGCTAGCAGGTTTAATCGTATTTTACTTAAAGAAAATTAAAGTGCCCAAGAGTTTAAAGTCTGTAATGCCAATTATGGTAATCCCTCTTATTAGTACATTAATAGTGGGCTGGATCATGATTGTAATTTTAGGACAACCAATTTCTAGCCTTATGAAATGGCTGACTAGTTGGTTAAACAGTATGAGTGGTAGCAACATGATTATTCTGGGTTTGATTTTAGGAGCAATGATCGCTTTTGATATGGGTGGTCCATTAAATAAAGTGGCCTTTAGTTTTGGTGTTGCTATGGTAGGTACTTTAGGTGCTAATGGTCAACCTTCACAAGCTGCTTTAGCAATGATGGCAGGAATAGGTGTAGCAATTGGTATTCCACCTATTGCTATGGGAGTAGCTACTCTTATTGCACCTAAGAAATTTGAAAAAGATGAACGAGAAGAAGGTAAAGTTGCGATTATTCTTGGACTAGTGGGAATTACAGAAGGTGCAATTCCGTTTGCAGCAGATGACCCAGTAAGAGTCATTCCTGCTAACTGTATTGGTTCTGCAATTGGTTCTGCTATTGCAATGGGATTAGGTGCGGGAAATCCAGCTCCATGGGGTGGTTGGATCGTAATCTTCACTGCAACTAAGCCATGGGCTTATATTTTGGGGTCCGTAGTCGGAATTGCAATAACGGCTGTCCTTACTATTTTATTGAAGAAAAATATAAAGGTAGAAGAAAAGAAGCCTAAAGAAGAAGATACTGCAGATTTAGATAATCTTAATCTATCTGTTATGAAATAATAAATGAAGAGGAGAAGTAATAAATCCACTACTTCTTCTTTTTGTATTTGGTAATTAAATGAATAAAATTACGAATTCCCTTTATAAAATTGCTAACGTAAGCTATAATAGTTTCAAAAGAAAGAATGTTTAAAGCCGAAAGGAAGCATAATTATGTCAGTTCTGGAGATTAAGGACTTACACGTTGAAGTCAAAGATGAAGAAAAGAAAAAGATGAAGGAAATTTTGAAAGGCGTAAATATGACCCTTAAAACTGGCGAGATTCACGCCATCATGGGTCCAAACGGTACAGGAAAATCAACTTTATCTGAAACTATTATGGGCAATCCGCATTATCATGTGATCCAAGGCGATATTTTGTTAAACGGTGAAAGTATCTTAAGTATGCCAGTAGATGAACGTGCTCGTAAAGGATTATTTTTAGCAATGCAGTATCCTGCTGAAGTTCCTGGTGTGACGAATGCGGAATTCTTGAGAACAGCCATTAACGTTCGTCGTCCAAAAGACAATCCAATGCCAGTTACTGAATTCTTAAAAGAATTGGACAAGAATCTTAATCTGCTTGATATGAATGAAGCAATGACTGAGCGCTACTTGAACGAAGGCTTTTCAGGTGGTGAAAAGAAGAGAAATGAAATCTTGCAGCTGCTCATGATCAAACCTCAATTTGCGATCTTAGATGAAATTGATTCTGGACTTGATATCGATGCTTTGAAAGTCGTATCACGTGGAGTTAATGCGATGCGTGGTGACAACTTTGGTTCATTAATTATTACGCATTATCAAAGATTGCTAAACTACATTGTTCCTGATGTAGTCCACGTTATGATGGGTGGTCGTGTTGTCAAAGATGGTGGCCCTGAACTGGCTAAACGTCTTGAAAATGAAGGCTATGCTGGCCTGCGCGACGAATTAGGTTTTCATATCAAATTAGTTGATGAAGATTAGGAGGCTATCTCATGGATGAGAAGGCGCAATTAATTAAATTAAGTGAGGAAAATCATGAACCTTCCTGGCTTACTAAAAGAAGAGAAAAGGCTCAAGAACAAATTTCTCAATTAGCTATGCCTAAGATGGAACACTTTCATCCTGGTGATGTAGATTTTGCAAACAAACCAAAAACTATATGCGCTAATGATACAAGTAGTGAAAATGTTACAGAAGATTTTGAAACTAATCTGATTCAGTTTGGGACAGATACTATTCAAACTAACTTATCACCAGAGATGGCTAATAAAGGCGTAGTATTAGTTGATCTATTTGATGCGTTTCGTGATTTGCCTGATTTTATGCGTAAATATTTCATGACCGAAGTAATTAAAGGTGATGAAAATAAATTAAACGCGGAGCATTTGGCTTATTTAAACAGCGGAATTTTGCTTTACATTCCTAAAAATGTCGTTTTAGATGATCCGATTGAGGTCAAGCTAATTCAAGACAGTACTAAAAAATTGAATTGGTACCAACATTTGCTGATCGTGGCAGATAGTAATAGCAGTTGTCGTTTTTTGCAACACTTAACTACAGTTGGCGAAGAAAGCAATATTGCGAATATGATGGTAGAAATTATTGCTAAGCCAGGCAGTCATGTTGAATTTTCATCAGTAGAAGAATTAAGCAAGAAGACTACCTTTTACTTTGATCGTCATGCCAAGATTGAAAAAGATGCGCATGTTGAATGGGCTATTGGATTGATGAACTCTTGTGATACCTTAGGCGAAATTGATTCAGAGCTAGTTGGCGAAGGTAGCTATGCTAACTCACAATTGGTTTCAGTTACTAGTGGTAAGCAAAAGTCCTTTATCAATAATCGCGTTACGAATCGTGGCCCTCATTCAACGGGTTTAATTAATCAGCGTGGGGTTCTGTTAGATCAATCCAAGCTGATCTTTAACGGGATTGGTCAAATTGTTCATGGAGCTCATGGCTCTAAAGCTGATCAACAGAATAGAGTATTGATGATGTCACCAGATGCTCGTGGGGATGCAAACCCATTACTGTTAATTGATGAAAACGATGTTATTGCTGCTCACGCTGCAAGTGTGGGACCAGTTGATCCTGTTCAAATGAATTATTTGATGAGTCGTGGTATTCCTTATGATCAAGCACAGAGATTAGTTATTAGAGGCTTTTTGGGTGCAGTGCTGGATGCAGTTCCAGATAAAGATGTCCGGCAAAAGATGATTGATATTCTAGAAAGAAAATTGATTAATGGACAAAAATATCAAGCAAATTAGGGATAGTTTTCCTATATTAAAACGCAAAATCAATGATAGTCCCTTAATTTATTTAGATAATGCTGCTACAGCGCAGATACCTGTGTCAGTTAGTAAAAAAATGATGGATTTTGACGAAACTTATCGGGCTAATGTCCATCGTGGTGTTCATACTTTAGGAATGTGGGCTACTAAGTATTACGAAAGCGTGCGCAAGAAAGTTAAAGATTTCATTCATGCCAAAAGTGAACGTGAAATAGTATTTACTAGTGGTTGCACTGATAGCTTGAATTTAGTAGCTAATACCTATGGTGAGCAGAATATTCAGGCTGGGGATGAAATCGTAGTTTCCATCATGGAACATCATAGTAATTTACTTCCTTGGCAACAGTTAGCGATGCGCAAACATGTTAAGCTTAAGTTCATTGAATTAGATCAGGAACAAAAGCTTGATTTAGCAGATGCTAAGAAGAAGATCACGCCTAAAACAAAAATTGTAGCAGTTGCCCAAGTTAGCAACGTATTAGGATGCATTAATCCAATTAAAGAATTGGCTCAGTTAGCTCATCAAAATAATGCAGTTATTGTCGTGGATGGCGCGCAGGCGGTCGGTCATTTTGATGTTAATGTGCAAGAACTAGAAGCTGATTTTTATGCTTTTTCTGGACATAAAATGTTTGGCCCTGATGGCATCGGTGTTTTATATGGGAGAAAAAAGTTATTAGAGAAGATGCCACCATATCGTTTAGGCGGTGAAATGATTGCTAATGTAACACGTGAGGGTGCTACGTGGGCTCCTGTTCCTCAAAAATTTGAAGCTGGCACGCCAAACATTGAAGGGGTAATTGGCCTAGAAGGCGCAATTGATTTTATTGAACATGTTGGTTTAGATAAGATTCGGCAACATGAACAAGATTTAATTGATTATGTATTTCCAAAAATACAAAAAATAGCAGGATTGACGTTTTATGGCCCTCAAAATATCAGTGAACGCAGCAGCGTAATTTCTTTTAATATGCAAGGTATTCATCCTCATGATTTGGCTACAGCACTAGATCTAGAAGGAATTGAAGTGCGAGCTGGTCATCATTGCGCACAGCCTCTAATGGAAACTCTAGGAGTTGAAAGTACTGTGAGAGCTAGTTTTGCGATTTACAATACGCAAGAAGAAGCGGATAAGTTGTTGAGCGCATTAGTAGAAATAAAGGAGTTCTTCCAAAATGAGCTTAGATAGGCTTAAATCTTTATACCGTGAAGTAATTTTAGAAAATGCAAACAATCCACAGAATCATGGCAGTCTTGCTGATGCTGATTATCAAACAACAGTGTATAACCCTAGCTGTGGAGATAAATTGAATTTATTTCTCAACTTGAATGATCAAAATGAGATTTCCGCAATCAAATTTAATGGAGAAGGCTGTACGATTAGTCAAGCTTCTGCGAGTTTAATGACTCAGGTTGTTAAGGGAAAGAATAAAGATGAAGCAATAGAAATCGCTAAGATTTTTTCCAAGATGGCAATGGGCGAAGATTGTAGCAAGGATGAGATTGCCAAGCTGGGGGATGCACAAATAATGACTAATATTATGATGTTCCCAGCTAGAATCAAGTGTGCGACTTTAGCCTGGTGGGCACTTGAGCGGATTTTGTTAGGCAAAGACGAGGACGAAGAAAATGACTAAGGTAGAAGACATTGTAAAAGATGAAGATTATCAATATGGATTTCACGATAATGTGAAACCGAAGTTCTCAACTGGACGTGGTTTAAATGAAGAGGTTGTTAGGAAAATATCTGCAGAAAAACATGAGCCACAATGGATGTTGGATTATCGTTTAAAGTCATTCAAGATCTACCAAAAAATGGCAATGCCTAATTTTGGACCAGATTTATCAGGTCTTGATCTGAAGGATATGCTTTACTATCAAAAAATGACGGATAAAAAATACCGTGATTGGAAAGACGTACCTGAAGATATCAAAGAAACTTTTGAGCGTTTAGGTGTACCGCAAGCTGAAAGAAAGTACTTGGCTGGTTCAGCTGCTCAGTATGAATCAGAAATGGTTTATCACAACATGAAAAAACAATTCGATAAGCTAGGCATTGTCTTTATGGATACTGATAGCGCCTTGCAACAATATCCAGAATTGTTTAAAAAGTATTTTGGTAAATTAGTAAAACCAACTTCTAACAAGTTTGCCGCCTTAAATGGCGCTGTATGGTCTGGTGGTACCTTTATTTACGTACCTAAAGGCGTTAAGGTGCCAACTCCTGTTCAAGCTTACTTTAGACTGAATGCTGAAAATTCTGGTCAGTTTGAAAGAACTTTAATCATCGTGGATAAGGGCGCACATCTTGATTATGTTGAAGGATGTACTGCTCCACAGTATTCATCTGATTCATTGCATGCTGCGGTAGTTGAAGTCAATGTGTTGGATGATGCATATTGTCGTTACACTACTATTCAAAACTGGTCAGATAATGTTTATAGTTTGGAAACCAAGCGAGCTGTAGCTGGTGCGCATGCCACGATGGAATGGGTTGACGGCAATTTAGGTGCGAAAGTTACTATGAAGTATCCTAGTGTTTATTTGAATGGTGAGGGTGCACGCGGAACGATGCTTTCAATTGCGGTTGCACATCACGGCATTCATCAAGATTCTGGGGCAGGGATGTTTCATAATGCACCTAATACCTCTAGTTCAATTGTTTCCAAGTCAATTGCCAAAGGTGGAGGTTCAACCGATTACCGTGGTAGCGTCAAGTTTGCTAAAAATTCAGACGGTTCTAAAGCTCACGTTGAATGCGACACGATTATTATGGATGATCAATCATCTTCAGATACAATTCCAACTAATGAAATTAATAACGCTCATGTAGCGATGGAACATGAAGCTACGGTATCCAAGGTTTCTGATGAGGAACTATATTATCTTGAAAGCCGTGGTATTCCTGAAAGGAAAGCTACCGAAATGATCATTATGGGATTCGTAGAACCATTCACTAAACAATTGCCAATGGAATATGCAGTGGAGCTTAACCGATTGATTAGTTTCCAAATGGAAGGAGCCATTGGCTAATGGATGTTAGCAAACTAAACGAAAAAGAAAAAGCTGTTTATGATGCTTTGGCGAAAGTAATTGATCCAGAATTAGGCGTATCACTTGTTGACTTAGGTTTGATCTATGAAATTGATGTAGATGATCAAGGAGTCTGCAAGATTAATTGGACTTTAACTACTATGGGGTGTCCAATTATCGATGTTTTGACTGGATCAATTTATGAAGCAGCGATGTCGATTGATGGAATAAAGAAGTGTGAAACAAAATTGGTCTATTATCCACAATGGACACCAGATAAGATGAGTAGAGAAGCACGAATGCTTCTTGGAATCCATCTTTAGGATAAAGAAAAATGAAACAATATCATCTCTTCAAATATGCAAATGATAAGTCATTAGCAGAAATCAATGGCACTGTGAATGTTCCAAAAAATAAGGGCTTTTTTCGAACCCTTTTAGCTTATACCGGACCAGGTGCTCTTGTTGCTGTAGGCTACATGGATCCAGGTAATTGGGCTACATCGATCAATGGTGGTCAAAGTTTTCAATTTACTTTGATTTCTACCATCTTAATCTCTAGTTTGATGGCTATGCTTTTACAAAATATGTCCGCCAAATTAGGAATCGTGACAGAACTTGATTTAGCCCAGGCAATTCGGTTGCATACGGATAAAGTGTTAAGCATTATCTTGTGGATAATTGCGGAATTAGCAATTATGGCCACTGATATTGCGGAGGTAATTGGAGCAGCAATTGCTTTGAATTTACTTTTCCACATACCGTTAATTTTAGCGACTTTTATCACGGTACTAGATGTATTAATGTTGCTGTTTTTGAGCAAAATCGGTTTTAGAAAAATTGAAATCTTAGTTTCTTGTTTGATTTTGGTCATTCTCTTAGTGTTTGCTTATGAAGTTATCTTAGCTCATCCTGATTGGACTAGTATTGGATTAGGCTTTTTACCTACTTCAAAAATGCTGGCTAAAACACCCGTAGTAGGCGGAATTTCACCATTGAGTGGCAGCTTGGGAATTATTGGTGCTACTGTGATGCCGCATAATTTTTATTTACATTCTGGCATTAGTCAAATTAGAAAAGTGGATCACAACGATCCCAAGAGTGTTCGCCAAGCAGTCCGTTTTACTGAATGGGATTCCAATATCCAATTAACAATTGCTTTTATTATTAATTCATTGTTACTAGTAATGGGGGCCGCCGTTTTCAAGAGTGGTGCAGTTCATGACAGTTCCTTCTTTGGTTTATACGCAGCTTTAAATAATACAAGGATGTTAAGCAATCCTTTGTTAATTAGCGTAGCTAAGACGGGGATACTTTCTACCTTGTTTGCAGTTGCTTTACTTGCTTCAGGGCAAAACTCTACGATTACTGGTACATTAACCGGCCAAATTGTAATGGAAGGTTTTATTCATTTGCATATGCCGCTTTGGGCTAGAAGATTAATGACTAGATTAGTTTCAGTGATTCCTGTACTAATTTGTGTCAGTTTAACAGCTAATTCTAGCGTAGCTAAACAACATTTTGCTTTGAACATGTTAATGGAAAATTCACAAGTCTTTCTAGCATTTGCAGTACCATTTACGGTTATTCCATTATTAATTTTGACTGATAGTAGAAAGTTAATGGGCGAATTTGCTAATAGCAGAATCTTTTCAGTATTAGGCTGGAGTAGCTCACTTATTCTAGTATTTTTGAACTTATATAATTTGCCAGAGACGTTTGTTTCATTTGATATTGTCGATCCTATAGTGGCCACGAATATTGCATATGCAGTTATTGCACTTATTTTGGTCTTGCTGGGTTGGACATGTGCTGAAATGCTTGATCTTGATTTTAGACGTTTAAGATTTGCATTAGATTATTGAATTTGATGAAAATGAAAGGCATTACTCTATTAAAATTTGAGTAATGCCTTTTTTGGATTCATTTTTTGATCTAGAGCAGTTCTAGATTTTATCTAAATATTAACAAATTGTTTTTCTGAATCAATAGGACTCAGATAAACGTAAGAAAGATTTACATATTTTGTAGCTTGCGTTAATTTCTTCATTAAATCTTGTTGTTCATCAGTCAGACGCAAGTGCCTTAAAGCAATTCTAGCTTGAATGTACATCACTAATTTACTGGTGTATTCAAGCGGATGATCATTGCTGTCAAACTTATTCATGACTAAACCAATCGCATCACGAATTTGACGATAGCGTCCAATATTCATTTCATTATAAATATTGCTGAAAAAGCTGTTATAAAACTTTTTGAGATCTTGGTAAACTTCTTGGTTATTGGACTTCGTTTGTTTGTTTTGGGTAAAAAGACTGAATAACATGATAATTACTCCTTTAATACAGGTATAATTTGTGTTTTTGAATTAAAACCTTGTCGTATTTCCGGTGGTAGAGGCGTGTCAGTGATTAATACGTCAATCTTATCTAACGGAGCGGACATATATGGTGAAGTAGATTGATTGGTGAACTTAAATTTTTCAGCTACTAAAACAACTTGATTGGCTCGCTTAATTGCTGTACGTACCATTTCTGCGTCTTCCATTCGCGGTGCATATACACCATCATTTCTTATACGAGAAGCTCCGATAAAAGCGGTATTGAAATGGATTTTTCTAATCGTTTCGAGAGCAGCTTCCGAATAGATGTAACGTTGTGATTTATTTACAATGCCGCCCAATAATCTAACAGATGGTATTTCAGAATTAAGCAAACTCAATGCATTATCAATTGAGTTGGTTATTACCTGCATATCCATGCCATTAAGCATTGGGCAAAGTTGTTTTAGTGTTGTCGAAGAACCAATGAAGACACATTGACCAGGATGGATGAATCTTTTGGCCATCTTAGCCATTTTTAGCTTAATAGGTGATTGCACTTGATTTCTCGCTAGAAAATCAGGTACGCTGCTTTGATTGATTTCCATCAAGCCTCCGTGGACACGCATTGCTTGACCAGTTGAAGTAAGATGAATCACATCTCGCCGAGCTGTATCAAACGATACATTGAATTGCTGAGCAATTTGTCTAGTTGAAAGCTGGTGTTTTTTTTCAAGCAGCTTTTTAATTGCTATTAATCTTTCTTCTTGTGTCATATCTCTTCACCACATAATCTATCATTTTCTGACTAAGCTGTAATTGCTTGATCAGCATTTTGCATTTGTTTATCAGTGTTTATCAGTATTTACTCATCAAAACACTTATATTAAAAAGCAAAAATAGCGTAAACACAAGGATAAGGCTATTCGGATTTAAATCTTAAGACTTATTTAAATTGGTAGGATCCAATTATGAAAATGATTGAATTTTATAAGTTAATTGGTATGATAGAAGTATCAATAAAGGATTAAAAAAGAGCATTCTTAGATAGCTCATAAGGAGAGAAGAAAATATGACAGTTGATTACGATTCTAAAGACTACTTAAAGAGCGTTGACGCTTATTGGCGTGCAGCTAACTACTTATCAGTTGGTCAATTATTCTTAATGAAGAACCCTTTGCTTAAGACGCCTTTAGTAGCAGAAGATGTTAAACCTAAACCAATCGGTCACTGGGGCACTATTGCACCACAGAACTTTATTTATGCACACTTGAACCGTGTACTTAAGAAATATGATTTGTACATGTTCTATATTGAAGGCTCAGGTCACGGTGGTCAGGTAATGGTTTCCAATTCTTATCTTGATGGTTCATATACTAAACGTTATCCTGAGATCACTCAAGATGAAAAAGGAATGGCTAAATTATTCAAGCGCTTCAGTTTTCCAGGCGGTGTTGCTTCACATGCTGCTCCTGAAACACCAGGTTCTATCCATGAAGGTGGAGAATTAGGCTACTCACTTTCACACGGTGTAGGGGCAATTTTAGATAACCCTGATGTAATTGCTGCTGTAGAAATTGGTGACGGTGAAGCTGAAACTGGTCCTCTTACAGCTAGTTGGTTTAGTGACAAGTTTATTAATCCAATTACAGATGGTGCTGTTTTGCCAATTATTCAAATTAATGGTTTCAAGATTTCTAACCCAACTATCGTTTCTAGAATGAGCGATCAAGAGTTAACTGAATACTTCCGTGGTATGGGTTGGGATCCCCACTTTGTTTCTGTCTTCAAGGGCGGCCGTTTTGATGGTGAAAAGGATCCAATGCAAGTACATGAAGAAATGGCTAAGACAATGGATGAAGTTATCCAAGAAATCAAGGCTATTCAAAAGCACGCTCGCGAGAATAATGATCCTACTTTGCCACATTGGCCAATGATTGTTTTCCAATGCCCTAAGGGTTGGACTGGTCCAAAGAAGGATTTGGATGGCAACCCAATTGAAAACTCATTTAGAGCTCACCAAATTCCAATTCCAGTTTCTCAAGGTAATATGAAGCATGCAGATATGCTTACTGACTGGCTTGAAAGCTACAAGCCTGAGGAATTGTTCAACGAGGATGGCTCACCAAAGGATATTGTTACCGAAAATACTGCTAAGGGTGACCACAGAATGGCAATGAACCCAATTACCAATGGTGGTCTTAATCCTAAGAGACTTAATCTGCCAGATTATCGTGACTTCGCCTTGAAGTTTGATAAGCCAGGTTCTGTAGAAGCACAAGACATGGTGGAATGGGCTAAATATCTGGATGAAGTAGCTAAGCTTAACCCAACTACTTTCCGTGGTTTCGGTCCAGATGAATCTAAATCCAACCGTTTGTTCAAATTGCTTGATGATCAAAAACGTCAATGGGAACCAGAAATCCATGAACCCAACGATGAGAACTTGGCCCCAAGTGGTCGGGTAATCGACTCTCAATTATCAGAGCACCAAGATGAAGGTTTCCTTGAAGGTTATGTTTTAACTGGTCGTCATGGTTTCTTTGCTACTTATGAAGCATTTGGTCGTGTAGTTGATTCCATGCTTACTCAACACATGAAGTGGTTACGGAAAGCAAAAGAGCAATATTGGCGTCATGATTACCCATCACTGAACTTTGTTGCTACTTCAACTGTTTTCCAACAAGACCACAACGGTTATACCCACCAAGATCCAGGTGTCTTGACGCACTTATTTGAAAAGAATCGTCCAGATTTAATTCATGAGTACTTGCCATCCGATACTAATACTTTGTTGGCAGTGGGCAACAAAGCATTGCAAGATCGTGAATGCATTAATGTTTTGGTAACTTCAAAGCAACCACGTCCACAATGGTTCTCAATTGAAGAAGCACAAAAGTTAGTTGATCATGGTTTAGGTTATGTTGATTGGGCTTCAACAGATAAGGGTGCTAAGCCAGATGTTGTTTTTGCATCTACTGAAACTGAACCAACTATTGAAACTTTGGCAGCGATTGACATTTTGCATAAGAAGTTTCCAGACTTGAAGATTCGTTACATTAATGTGGTTGATGTAATGAAGTTAATGTCACCTAAGGACAATAAGAATGCTATTTCTGATGAAGAATTCGATCGTTTATTCCCAAGTGATGTACCAGTAATTTTTGCATGGCATGGTTACAAGACGATGATGGAATCAATTTGGTTTGCACGCAATCGTCATAATGTTCATATTCACTGTTATGAAGAAAATGGTGATATTACTACTCCATTTGATATGCGTGTCTTGAACCACCTTGATCGCTTTGACTTGGCTAAAGATGCTGTGGAAAGCGTTGAAAAATTAAAGGGCAAGCATGCGGACTTTATTAGTCAGATGGATGACTTGCTTGAAAAGCACCACCAATACATTCGTGATTATGGCAAAGACATGCCAGAAGTTACTGAATGGCAATGGGAAGGCTTGAAGTAATCGTTAAATAATAATAAATTAGACCTATGTCAAAAACATAGGTCTTTTTTTGGAGGTAAGAATGAGAAGCGGATTGGTATTAGAAGGTGGCGCAATGCGGGGAATGTTCACCGCCGGCGTAATCGATATCTTATTGGAAAACAAAGTAACTTTTAACGCAGCAGTTGGCGTATCGGCTGGAGCAGCTTTTGGCGTAAATTTGAAATCAAAACAGATTGGACGTGTATTACGCTATAATTTGCGTTTTGCAGGTAAACCTTATTATGCCAGTTGGAAATCCTGGCGGCGTTCAGGCAATTTATATGCGGCTAATTTTTGCTATCATGTTTTGCCAGATAAGTTGGATGTATTTGATCAACATACGTTTAAGAATAATCCAATGGAGTTTTGGTGCGTAGCTACAGATGCAGCAACTGGTGAACCAGTTTATCATAAATTGACTGATGCAGGATATGTAGATTTGGAATGGATTAGAGCTTCATCATCTATTCCATTTTTTGCCCATCCAGTAGCAATTGGTGGTCGCTATTATTTTGATGGTGGCGTTTCAGATTCGGTTCCCTATGATTTTTTGCAGAAAAATGATTTCACTAAAAAAGTAGTGATTACTACCCAGCCTAAAGGGTATAGGAAGAAGCAAAGTAAGCTTTTTCCATTAGAAAAAGTTTTATTGCGAGAATATCCAGCTGTATTGAAGAAGTTATCTACTAGAGCAGAGGATTATAATGCAGTGCTTGATCAGATGGATCAAGATGAAGAAGCAGGGAAGACATTTATTATTCGTCCGCCGTTTCCATTGAAAATTGGTACTTTGGAACAGGATAAAAATGAGATTAAACGTGTTTATCAAGTTGGACGTGAAGAGGGAAAGAAAATCTTGCCTGCTTTGAAAGATTATTTGGATAATTAAAAAAATAGGATTTGGTATTGATTTGCCAAATCCTATTTAATTTACAAAAATTTCTTAAAAGTATTGCTGATGCCATCTTCATCATTAGAAGTGGTAACATAATCGGCATGCTTTTTTACTTCTTCAGACCCGTTTCCCATGCATACAGCTGTTCCAGCAAAGTTAAACATGGAAATATCGTTTCGTTCATCCCCAATTGCCATAACTTCTGCTGGCTTAATTCCTAATTTTTCAGTCAATTCTTTTAGACCGTTGCCTTTATTTACATTAGGGTGAAGCAATTCAACAAAATGAGGATCAGCACGTACTACATATGAATCTTGACCAAATTTTTGTCTTATTTTGCTTTCCCAATGATCCATTAAGTCAGCACGACCGACAAAGCATCCCTTAGCCACCGCAAAGTTTACTGGTAGTTCATCTGGTTCGCGAATATACAGAGTAGCTGAATTCTCATACGCCTGCGTATATACCATTAGATCGACATCATGGTCACCTGTAATAATTTTAGAATCAGGACTCACTACATTAAATGGGATATGATTCTTTTTACCATAATCATACATTTTCCGATAAAGCTGATTTGAAACCAAGTCTTCAGTCATTACTTTACCGTCAGCTGTTCTAGTGATAGCTCCGTTTAGAGTAATTGCATATTGGTCAGGGCCAACAATACCTACTTCTTTCATAAAATGCTCTAAACCAGCAATAGGACGACCGGAACAAAGGGCAACCTTAATACCGTGATTTAACGCATTTTTGATAGCTTTCTTAGTACTAGGTAAGATTTGACCGTTTGAATCGAGTAAAGTGCCATCTGTATCTAATGCAATAAACTTAATTGCCATAAAAAAACTCCTAACTTATGTAACTGCTTACATTATACAGAAAGCTTTAGCTGATTTGCTAGTATTTTTTTAGTTCAAAGATGAAATATTTTGCAACAAATTTTGTATGTATAAATAGATGATAATGCGAGTATATAATTTGACAGCAAATATTCGTATGTAAAGTTTTTTCTTAAACATACGCTAGCAAGGGATTTAGTATAGCTGAAATAATTGGTCTAGTTAGATTATGATGCCTGAAAAATATTTCAGCAAATGAAATATTGATTGAAAAGCATGAAAGAGTATTTCAGCTTTTTCAAAAAACGCTTACATAAGCTAAAAACTATGGTATAAATAAAATGTAAGCTAGCTACTGAGATAGAGATAAAGCTAAAGTTGATCGTTTAGGTTTTCTATCTTAAACAATTAGTTTTGAGGAGTAATATTTGTGAGCTAATCATAAATAGCTGCCAGTTGTTCGAGCACCTTACAACTAGCTAATTTGAGGAAATAAAAATAGGTGTAGATGCAAGAATAAGTTATTAAGTTAATTTTTTCTTCAGAGGTAAAAGATTATGATGCAAAAGATTCAGCGGTTTGGGGCCGCCATGTTCGTCCCAGTTATGCTGTTCTCATTTGCGGGTATTGTCGTAGCCCTCGGGAGCTTGTTCAATAACCCAACATTGTTTGGCTCAATTGCCAATCCAGGAACAGCATGGAACTCAGTTTGGGACACAATTTCAGCCGGTGGTTGGACAGTCTTCAACCAAGAAGGTATTTTATTTACGGTAGGTTTGCCTATCGGCTTAGCTAACAAAGCGAGAGGTAGAGCAGCCATGGAGTCAGTAATTACTTATTTGACTTACAACTACTTTATTGGCGCTATGCTTACTCACTGGGGTACAGCATTTGGTATTCCTAATTTTGCAAAGATTCAAATTGTTGCTAACTCAACTAATAGTGGATTAACTAATATTGCTGGCATTAAAACACTTGATACTAGTATTTTAGGGGCTTTAGTTGTAGCTTTGATTGTAACTTGGTTACATAATAAATACTTTGACAAGAAATTGCCTGATTGGTTAGGTACATTTCAAGGTTCAACTTATGTTTATTTTCTTGGCTTTTTTGCTATGATTCCTTTAGCAATTGTTACTTGTTGGGGTTGGCCAAAAGTCCAAATGGGCATTAGTAGTATGCAACATTTTATTGTAAATAGTGGTGCTATCGGTATTTGGATTTATGAATTTTTAAACCGTGTATTAATTCCTACGGGACTTCACCACTTAGTATACATTCCATTTCAATTAGGGCCAGCTGTAGTTGCCGGCGGTCTTCAACCATACTGGTTAAAACACTTAGCTGAATACGCAGCAAGTACAAAACCACTTTCACAAATTGCTTCCGTTGAAGGATTTCAACTTTATGGTAACGAAAAGGTATTTTTAGTACCATTTATCTGTCTTGCCTTCTACGTAACTGCTAAGAAGAACAAGAAGAAACAAACTTCAGCTTTACTTATTCCAGCTGCTTTAACTTCTGTTTTAGCAGGTATTACTGAACCTATTGACTTTACTTATTTGTTCGCTGCACCAGTATTATGGATTATCTATTCCGTGATGTCAGCAACAATGAATACAATAATGTATCTCTTTGGTTTAAGAGGTTATATGTGTGATGGTGCTATTGGTATAGCATCAATGAACTGGTTACCGTTATGGGAAAACCATTGGAAAATTTATGTAATGCAGTTTATTGTTGGCATTATTTGTGGTATTCTTACTTTCTTTATTTTTAAATTCATGATTGAGAAATTTAATTATATCACTCCAGGTCGTGAAGCTGATGACCAGGATGTTAAATTAATCAATAAGAAAGAATACAAGCAAAAGATGTCTGCTAAAGCTGCTGGCAAGGATGCTAGCGACCCTTACATTGCAAGAGCCACTGCTTACCTTGACTTATTAGGTGGTGCTTCAAACATTACTGAATTGTCATCATGTGCTACTAGATTACGTGTATCTGTTGCTGATCCTTCAAAGGTTGCTCCAGACTCACAATTTAAGGCTAACAAGGCTGTTAACGTTGTTCACCACGGCAAGGCTATTCAAGTTATTGTAGGTCTTGACGTACCACAAGTTCTTGATGAAATGAATCAATTGATGCAACAAAGCGGTAATACTGCTAAGGTTTCAACTGAACAAGATAATCCATACATCGAAAGAGCTACTGGTATCGTTGACCTTCTTGGTGGCGATTCAAACATCAAAGATGTCATTGCCTGCTCAACTAGAGTAAGAGCTCATGTCTTTGACACTAAGAAAGTAGCTGCTGATTCAGAATTCAAGAAGATCGCAGATTCTTACGAAGTTCAACATAAGGACAATAATGAAATTGACATCGTTGTCGGATTGGATGCCGATCAAGTCGTTGATCAAATGAAACAATTACTATAATTGAAAGCGCTTGTGTTATTATTAATGTATAAATTATATATTGATAAGGGCACGGTGTTATGGCAGATTTAAGATCAATGGTCTATGACAAGAGTAGTAAACTAAATGATTCTGAAAAACAGATAGTTCAGTTTGTTTTAAATAATCCGAAAGACTGTAGCAAGCTTAGTCTGGCCAAGCTTGCAAAGAAGCTCTATGTATCCGAATCTGCAATATTTCGGCTATGCAAAAAGTTAGGGCTAAGTGGCTACAGTGAATTAAAATTTGACTTGGTTGAGTTAGCTCAATCGAGGCAACAACCAATCAAGATTGAAAATAATTTTGCGCGGGAACTCAGTAAAGTAAATGATGATGTTCTAAAATATTTTAAACAGCGAGATTTTAATAGTTTGTACGCTGACTTAGATAACGCTGGAACCATATATATTTACTCGACTGGGTGGCAGCAAGAACTAATTGCACAATATTTAGCTCACGAATTGTTTGTAGTTGGCAAACATGCAACGGTTCTCCCGTCTGCCTTAGATGAATTAAAAGCAGCAAGTCGTTTTGCAAAAAAAGGTGATGTTTTATTCATCATCTCCTTTACAGGTGATAATAAAACAATCAATGAAGAAATCACTAAATTGGAATTAGTGAATGATAAATTCAAATATGTGTCATTTACCGACATGAAGCAAAATAAGTTAGCTTCATTGGTTCAACATAACATATATTTCCCAACTATCGCCTTTACCGATGATGGTGATTATAAGAGTGGCAAAGTGGCTTTTACCCCAGCATATTATTTGATTGATTTATTGATTAGTGAGTACGTAGCTTGGCATCAAAGCCAAAGAGAGGATGTGGAAGTTAATGTGGGCAATTAGTAAACGCAAATTTGGTAATTTCCTTGGCCGAATGACTCAGGGGATGCATTTGGATACTAAGAAAATTCTTACTTGGTATTCCTACATATTGTTCATTGCTCCATTATTATTCTGGGCACTGATAGCAATGCGAAGTGGAGCGTCTGGCCAGTCGATGAGAATGATCATTATGAAGCAGCCAGCAGTCGCTATTGGTACTATAATTGCTATTGTTGACTTTGTGTTAGGCTATTATCTTTTGTTGAATAGACAAAAACTTTTGATTAATCGGCAGACTTATCGTTTCTTGATGATAAGTCAAATGATTGGTCAGGTATTTGTAGGTAATCTGCTCTGTGTTATTTTGGCTGTATTGGGAATGTACAAAGCCAAGAGCTTAAAAAAGACACAAGACAGTGTTAATCCAATAATAATGACTGCATCACTTGTTTCTGCAATCTTATTATTCGGTTGCTTTATGTTGATATTGTTACTTGAATTTTAGAAATCCAGAGGTTATGAATTATGTTTAATTTCTTTAAAAAGAAGAATAAAGGTTTAGAAGTAGCTGCAGTGGTTGATGGTGAAGTAATGCCAATCACTGATGTGAAAGATGATGTTTTCTCAACTAAGATGTTGGGTGATGGTTTTGCTATTAAGCCATCAGACAAAAATATTTATGCTCCTGTTAGTGGCACTATTTCTACGCTCTTTCCAACTAAGCACGCCATTGGTATTAAAACTGATGATGGATTAGAAATCTTAATTCACTTAGGTCTTGATACAGTTGAATTAAAAGGTGCTCCGTTTACAGTAGACGTTAAACAAGGCGATAAAGTTGAAAAGGGTCAACCTTTAGGTACGATGGATTTCAAGATGATTACAGATAAAGGATACGATGACAGTTGTATCGTCGTTTATACCAACATGGATCTTGTAAAGTCCGTTACCCCAGTTGAAAAGGGTACGGTCCAACATTCCCAAAAAGTACAAACTGTAGAATTTAATTAGTCAGCTTTCCCCTCTCTTGTATGAAATTTAATAGACTAATTAAAAAAATGGTTTTAAGCTTAGCTTCTTAAGTGAAGTTAAGCTTTTTTTGTTAATATATAAATAAGAGAAAGCGAGGGCTGGTTAATGAAAAAATATCGTCCAAATACCAAAGCGGTTATTGTAGGAATTATTTTTATGCTGTTGGGTATGGCATGTTGGATAATTAAAGCATCGTTTATTCCAAAAGGAGCAGTATTTCTGTTTCCACTGGGACTCCTGCTGATCTGTATTGGCGGATTAACCTTAACTATTACAGCTTTTATTGCTATGCGTAAGAATGATCTAGCGATGAGCGCCTTGATCAAAAAACAAGAGGAAGAACGTAAGAAAGCTGAAACAGAGGAAAAATAGATAAACAATTTTACAGAGTAAATTATTTTTAAAAGAAGGATTTGAGTAAAGATGAATTTTAAAGAAGTTTTTCAAAATGAACATGTAACCCGTCGATTTACTAACAGAAGAGTTCCCGAAAAAGCTATTGCGGAAATTATAGAAAAAGCACAGCAATCACCATCATTACTTAATTCACAACCATGGCGTGCCTATGTGATTATGGGGGATGCACTTGAAGGCTTTAAGAAAGCAGCTGCAGAGAACATGGATAATAAGGTTAAGCCGAATGAAGATTTTGCTGCTATGCTTTCACTTGATTGGGATACTTTCCCAAGTAGCAATATGGCAATGATGGGTGCTTCTCAAAGCTTCTTCTTTAGAAATAAGCTACATTTATTTACTGAAGCCAATAAGACTACATTTAATGCACCAGCTATTATTTTCCTAACCATTCCTAAAAAGTCACCAGCTTGGTCAGTTTTTGATTTAGGAATTTTTGCACAAAGTATTATGTTATTAGCTATTAACCGTGGCTTAGGTATTATGCCAGCTCACTCAATGGTTTCATATCCGGATCTAGTTAGAAAATATGCTAGAATTCCTGAAGACGAATCAGTAGGAATGGCAATAGCAATTGGCTACATTGATAAGAATGCTGAAGTTAATGATCCTGTCTTTATTCCAAAGAGAGTTCCGTTTAATAAGATTTATAAAATAACTAAATAGTGTACTGCTTGTGTAAAACTGAACTATTTTAGCCAATAAATGGTAGAATATGGTTTAGTAAATAATTTGTGAAAAAGGTGATTGTACATTGAGTCCAGCTCAAATAGTAACTAATTTAGTTGCAACCCTATTAATTTTCATCGTTGCTTCATTTTTTGTAGCTGCGGAATTTGCTTTAGTGCAGACAAGACCTAGTCAGTTGGAAGATATGCTGGCCAAGGGCACTGGCAATAAAAAGAAATTGCAACGTGCGTTACATATGACGCATAATTTGAATGAATATCTGTCGACAACTCAGGTTGGTACTACGCTGGTAGGTGTAGTATTAGGTTGGTTCTCAGCTGATACATTTGCGGTTATTTTGGAAGATGCTTTCCACTTAACCCCAATGAGTGAATCGCTTATTAAATCAATTAGTGCTATCTTAGGCGTAATTCTTTTAACTTACTTAGAAGTCGTTTTGACGGAAGTTGTTCCTAAGAATATTGCCATTGATAAACCTGTGGGCATGATGATGTTAATTGTTACGCCACTTCATGTTTTCCACACGCTTGTTTATCCATTCGTTTGGCTACTTAATACTAGTTCTAATGGTATTTTGAAGTTAATGGGCTTTACCCCAGCTGATGAAGAAAATGAGGTTTATTCTCAATCTGAAATCATTAAACTTTCACGTAATGCCGTTCATGGAGGTTCTCTTGATAAAGAAGATCTTACTTACATGGAACGTGCATTTGAGTTAAATGATAAGATTGCTAAGGATATTATGACTGACAGAACTAGATTGTCAGTTCTTAATTCGACCGATACGATTAAGTATGCTTTAAAGAGATACTTAAAAGAAGGTAATAGTCGTTTCCCTGTTGTACGTGATAATGATAAAGATGACGTTGTCGGCTATGTTTATTCTTTTGACATTGTGCAACAGAGTCAAATTGACCCCAATGTTCCAGTAACTAGAATAATTAGAACAATTATTACTGTACCAGAATCAATGCCAATTCAAGATATTCTGCATTTAATGATTTCAAAGCACACGCCAATTGTTTTGGTTGTTGATGAATATGGTGGTACGAGTGGTATTGTAACTGATAAAGATATTTACGAAGAACTCTTTGGGTCAGTTAAGGATGAAATTGATGATGTTTCTGATGATTACATCATTAAGGACAAAGAAGGCAATGTTCATGTTTCTGGTAAAACTACCTTGTATGACTTTGAACGTTACTTCCACACTGATTTGAAGGCTTTCCAGGATAGTGATATCATTACCATTGGAGGGTACATGATGGAACATTATCCTAACCTAAAGAAGGGTGAATCAATTACGCTTGAAGGCTATAAGTTTACATTGGATAGCATTGAGCAAGGATTCATGCGTTGGTTTATTGTAGCTCCAATTAAAAAAGAAGCTCAAAAAGTCGATCAATCTAAGAGTAAGAAATAGTAAATATTAGGATAAAGCGTCAATTTTGACGCTTTTTTTATTTAAAGATGTTATAATTCTTTTTATTAGAATAATAGAATTTATTGGAACGAAGGGTGGATAAATGGTTAAAGGCGACAATATTAACGATATTATTGATCATAAGTTATTTTCTGAAGATGACATCCATGAAATGTGTGTGCGACTTGGTGCGCAATTAACTAAGGATTATGCAGGCAAGAGACCTTTGGTTGTTGGTGCATTAAAGGGTGCAATTTATTTTTTAACAGATTTAACTAGACAAATGGATGTAGCACATCAATTGGATTTCCTTGATGTGTCAAGTTATGGTGATGGATTCGAATCAACCGGTAAAATCAAAGTGGTTACCGACTTGGCCGCTGATGTCAAGGATCGTGATGTCTTGATCATTGAAGATATTGTTGATACTGGTTTAACCTTGAAGTTCATGAAGGACTTAATTAAGAAGCGTGGTGCTAAGAGTGTTAAGTGCTGTGCTATGCTTAATAAAGAAGCCCGTAGAAATGTCGACGTGGACGTAGATTACTTTGGTTCTAAGGTGGGCAATGAATTTGTTGTCGGCTATGGCTTGGACTTCTTAAACATGTACCGTAATTTACCTTACGTTGGAGTATTAAAGCCAGAAGTTATTCAAAAGTATGTGAATAAGTAATTAAAGAAAGTAAAATCTCTACCGCAATTGCGATAGAGATTTTTTATGCTTTGTTTTTCTTTTGCTGGTGATAATAAATTGGTAGGCCTAAGAGCGTTAAGCCGATGCCGATTAGTGAAAGGAAAAATTGATTAATAATCGTAGAGACAACAATGAAGATGCCACCGATAACTGAGATTAAGGGGATAAGAGGATACCATGGAACCCTGAAGGGACGTTTCAGTTTTGGCTCTCGTTTTCTTAAAATTACCACTGCAATGGATAGCATAGTGTTGAAAGTCCACATAACGAAGACCAACATATCTGTTAAAACGGTAAAGTTACCGAGCAAAATCATAACTATTGCAATTGCATCAACGATTAAAGCACCAAAAACGGGAACACCGGTGTGAATGTTAGCTTTGCCGATTTTGTTAGAGAAAGGCAATAGATTATCTTGAGCCAAGATATATGGGGTTCTCATTCCAGTAAGCATAAATGCGTTAACGGCACCATAAACGGAAATTAAAATACCGATAGTGATTAGTTTGCCGCCAAATTGACCAAATAATTTTATTGAAGCTTCAAAAGCTGCGTTATTGTTATTAGCGAGCTCATGAATTGGCAAAACAGTTAAGAAAGTGTAGTTGATGAGCACATAAATCAGGGTGATGGCGGATAAGCCAAAGATGATTGCTCGGGATAAGTCACGTTCGGGATTTTTAACTTCGTTAGCTAAATTAGTAACTACAATCCATCCTTCAAATGCAAAAAGTGCGGAGAGTAACCCTTGGCTAATGGCATTAGGGAAAGAATGACCTGCACCAACTGTTAATGGAATAATTGGTGCGGGTATTTTATTTTGGTTGAAAAGCCCCCAGAGAATAATCAATGCAATTGGGATAATCTTTAAAATTGTGATGACTGACTGCATTTTGCTAGAGAACTTGGTTCCGATCAAATTGATGCCGAGTAAAAAGAGGACTAGTAAAATAGCTATTAGATTGGAATATTTTGCTTGAATACCAAATAGAGATACAAATTGAACGCCGAAGATAGAACTGAGCGCACCGATTTGGGCTGGAAAATAAACTATCATTTGAGCCCACCCAAAAAGGAAGCCCCAAACGCGTCCATAAGTATAATCAAGATACTTGATTGCTCCGTTAATTTTTAAACTGGCTGCAATTTCAGAAATTGTCAAACCTGATGCAATTGAAATAATACCAGCAAGAATCCATACAAATAAAGTCATTGAACTGCTGCCAGTTTGAGCAGTAATAGTACCAATTTTGAAGAAAACACCGGCACCAATGACAGAGCCAACTACTGTGGCTAATGCTTGTCCAAATGAAATTTGCCTTTTCAAATAATTCACCCTTACTTAAAATAAATAATACTAAATTATTTTAGCACATCGTTATAGAAGTATTGGTGTGTTAGAATTATTTGGTTAAAATAATAACAGGGGGAAAAGCCATGAAAAGATATCATCATAAATATACTTTGCCAGCAATCTTGACTTTGTTGATATTAGCGATTGCATTTCTTTTAATTGGCTTTTTTAATTTTAAGAGACAAACGACCTTACCGCCGGATTCAAATTCAAGTGCAATTGGCATTCAGTTGAATCAAGATATCGATTATGTGGATTTGCATAAACTACAATCAAATGGGATTTCTTTTGTTTATTTAAAAGCCACGCAGGGTAGGTCATATTTTGATGAAAATTACTTGTCCTATCGTGATCAAATTTTAGGCACTAAGCTCGCTTTTGGCAGCATGATTCTCTATAGTAATGAATCAACTCCACGTGAGCATTATCGCTATTTCTTTAAACAAGTGGGCAATAATACTGGTAGCTTGCCAATTTTGCTTGTACCCGCTGTAAATAGTCGTAGTGCTAAGTATTTAAATTCAATGAGCCGTTTTGCCACTATGTTAGAGAAACGACATAAAGAAGTAATTGTTGAGTTGGATTACGGATATCACAAGTATTTTAATAAGCAAACTAAATTTATCTCATCGGGTAATAAGATGCCAAATAAGCTGGAATATTCTTTTTGGCGTTATACAACCAACGGACGCGTTAAGAACGTTACGGGATTAGAAAAGGACGTTACGATGTACGCGTATAACGGAACCGTTGGTCAATATAAACAGAAATATGGACAATTAACGCAATAATGTATCAAGAAGAAATTAAACAAATTTTACTTAAACAACATAAAGACAAGCCTACTTTAATTCAAAAGGCAAGTTACGATGCAATTAGGAATGGTGCCAGTTTGGTAGGATTAGCTAAAACTGGAACGGGTAAGACCTTGGCTTACGCATTGCCTAGTCTGGAACGTGTACAAAAAGGCAATGCAAATAGCGTAATTATTATTGCACCAACTACTGAATTAGCTGTGCAGATTCGACATGCAATTAATCCATTTATTCATGCATTAGGTCTCAAGGGCGTCAGTTTAGTAGGCGCTGGGAATCGTAAGCGCCAGGAGGATAATTTGAAGAAGAAACACCCAGAAGTGGTGGTAGCTACACCTGGGAGATTTTTTGACTTCTTTTCAAGTAATCGAATCAAGATTAATCAGATAAAGACTTTGATTATTGATGAAGCAGACGACATTCTGGAATTCGCTAAGTTGGAACTGCTGTCCTCTTTAGGGCAAAACTTAGGATCGGATAGTCAAGTTTTGCTTTTTGGTGCAACTGATTCTGAAATTACTAGGGATGCTGAGGAGATCTTTAATCGTCATTTTCTTTTAGTGGATGTCAGAAATGAACAAAAATCAACGACTAAGCATTATTTCTTGCAGGTTGATAATCAGCATAAGATTGAATTTCTCCAACGAATGACTAAATTGGATCACTTTAAAGGTATCCTTTTCTTTGACTCTAATAAGACGATGATGCGTTTTGCTGGAATTTTTGGTCATACTAAGACTAAGTTTGAATTACTGGCTAATGAATTTGGTAAGCAAAGTCGTGAAAAAGCGTTAAGTGATTTAGCTAGCGGCAAAACTAAACTGTTATTAGCTACAGATTTGGCTGCTCGTGGTCTGGATATTCCAGGCGTCAC
This sequence comes from Lactobacillus ultunensis DSM 16047, assembly GCF_001436305.1. Lineage (GTDB taxonomy): Bacteria > Bacillota > Bacilli > Lactobacillales > Lactobacillaceae > Lactobacillus > Lactobacillus ultunensis. The sequence continues at coordinate 51,551 of NZ_AZFO01000012.1, forward strand.
TTACGTCATTAATTTTGAAATTCCTAGTGAACCTAACACTTATTTACACCGTGCTGGTCGTACTGGTAGGATGAATGCCAAAGGTTATGTTGTAACTTTAGGTGATGATCATGATTATCGTGATTTGAAGAAACTTTTAGCAGATCAAATTGAAGTAGAACGTGTATATTTTGCGGGATATCATTTGACTACTAAGAAACCTAAACTTAAGAAAAAAGAAGAGAAGAAAATAGTAAAAACAACTGTTAGGAAAAAGAAGTCAAAGAAAAAACGCAACAAGAATAAAGGCTACCATCCACATTATTTGAAGGTGAATAAATGAGTCGATTAGTGAAATGGCTGGAGGATTACGTTTTACCTTTAGCTAGTCGGTTAGGACAAGTGAGATGGCTTGTGGCGTTGCGGGATGCATTTATTTCCTTAATGCCGATAACTATTGCTGGTTCTTTAGCAGTACTGATTAAAAGTTTGGTGGAAGCTGCAAGAGACCATTTAGGTTGGAAAGCTTTTGCCTTTGTTATGCAGCCGATGGTATCAATCAGCAACTTAGTTTGGCGAGGTACTTTTTCTCTTTATGCATTTTTCTTTGCTTTAGCATTAGGTTATCAATTAGCTAGAAATTTTGAGGGCAATCGCCTAGCTGCTTCAATTGTATCTTTGTCATCATTTGCACTGAGTATTGCCAGTGTTGCTAAAGTTAAGGTTCATGGTAGTAATCTTGTAATTAAGAATGCTTTTGATATAAGTCAATTTTCAACTACGGGTTTGTTTACTGCAATTCTATTTGGTTCAATTGGCTTCGCTATTTATTTTGCTTGTTATAAAGCAAGAATTATGATTCATTTATCAGCTAATATACTTCATGCAGAGCAAGCTGCTTTTGATTCATTGATTCCAGCAATGATTGCAATTTTTAGCGTAGGTGGTATTAATTATTTATTCCAAGTAATTACAGGAAAGTATTTTGGCAACTGGTTGTTAACCACTATTCAAGAACCTTTAGTAAAATGGGGGCAAGGCTTTGGTACTGTTCTCTTAGTTACTTTATTAATCCAAGTATTTTGGTTCTTTGGTATTAATGGCTTGGGTGTCTTATCACCAATTCTGGATTCTATTTGGCTGACGGCTCAAAATGGCAACATTACTGCTGTACGTGATGGACATGTACCACCTTTTGTTTGGGTGCGTGGTTCATTTGATGTATTTGCTTGGTTTGGTGGTGCTGGCGGTACTTTAATGTTGATAGTAGCGATTCTTATTTTTTCTAAACGAAGCGACTATCGAACAATTGCTAAAATTGCTTTAGCACCTGGTATTTTTAATATTGGGGAACCAGTTTTATTAGGATTGCCTGTTGTTTTAAATCCTGTTTATTTGATTCCATTCTTGTTGACACCTGTTGTTAATGTAGCTTTTTCATATTGGGTCAGCGTGATGGGATTGGTTAATCCAGTCCAAGTAGGGGTGCCTAGCATAATGCTACCGATCATTGGACCATTTTTGGCTTGTAATTATGATTGGCGAGCAATTGTGTTAAGTATTGTAGACATGCTTATTGCTTTTGCAATCTGGACACCGTTCGTAATTGCAGCAGATAAAATTGCCAATACTAATAATCCAAAGACATTCTTTACGACACAATTTTAGAAAAAAAGATTAACTATTTATCGAATTTCTGGTAAAGTTAATCTTGTATTTGACCCCGTAGTTCATCTGGATAGAACAATGGTCTCCTAAACCGTAGAGGTGAGTTCGAATCTCACCGGGGTCATTTAATAAATAAAAGGTCCATCTGAGATTATCCCAGATGGACCTTTTGCTTTAGCCTAATGGATTGAGCATGATAAAGGTGATCAGTCCCCAAACAAGGAAGACACAAATTAAAGCTATGTAAAGCAAGTGTCTTCTAGTCTTAGGGGGTTTGGATTTATCCATACCAAATACTAAACAAAAACACCCAATAATTATAAAAAGTGCGGTTGTAATTAAAACTAATAAACTTGAATTCATTAATATTCCAACTTTCTTTAAGTACTCTTCTATTAAAACACATAAATAGGGGTGCAAGATAGGACTAAATCAGTTATAGTAAAGTTAAGTTTTCGGAGGATTTTTTATGCAAAGAATTAAGGTAATGACTGTCTTTGGCACGCGACCAGAAGCAATTAAGATGGCTCCGCTTGTCTTAAAATTAAAAAAAGA
>NZ_AZFO01000013.1 GCF_001436305.1 Lactobacillus ultunensis DSM 16047
TCCACTTTAGTGGGATTGTATCACACACAGTCGTCTTTTTTGTTACATTTTAGAATTTTCAGTCAAGAAACTGCGAATAATCTTTTCACGCATGGCTAAGAAAATTGTGTTGTGACCAGTAGGGTGGACACGGTTGGTTAATAAAATTAAACCTGATTTTTTGATTCGATCTAGAATTATTAATGTGCCAGTAAAACCGGTATGAAGAATGATTGGGTAATGATTTTGAGGATCAAAACGTAAGTCCCAGCCCCAAGAACGCGGTTTGACATTTTGTGGCGTTTTATCTTCGAATAATTGGCTAACCACGTCTTGACTATAAGGCAAGACATCTCGCTTGAGACCAAGATAGCCTTGGCTAAAAGTGATTAGATCACGCATGTTAGAAAAGAGTCCAGCAGAGCCACAATCCGCTCCTAACTGTCTAGCTTTAGGATCATGGGGGATGCCTTGCAAAACGTGACCATTAACAATTGCTGTGGGCACGCATTCTTCTTTTTTAGGCGAAAAAGTTGTATTAATGAGTGGCATTTGATCAAAAATTTCGTGGGTGGCAACTTCTTGTACGGGTTGATCAAAAATCTTTTTGATTACTAATCCTAATAAAATAAAGTTGGTATCTGCGTAGCGCATTTTATGTTCAAACTCATCAGTTACTGGCAAATTAATAAGTGCCTTAAGTAGTTCGTCATGATTCAATTCATCACGGTGGGGAATCCAACCACGAATACCACTAGTATGAGTTAAGAGATGATAAAGTCTAACCCGAGGATCTTTAAACTCAGGTATGAATTCTTGCAATGGTTCTGTGAAGTTGAGTTTGCCCTGATCATAGAGTTTGAGCAGCTCATTTTCTGTAGCCAAAACTTTAGTCAAACTAGCCAGATCGTATTCTGCGAATGGACTCAGCTGCGTAACTTCAGGATAGATGCTAGCAAAGCCGGTTGTTGATGTGAAGATTTGCTTACCTTTAATAAAAGTGTAATTAACACCAGGTACAACGCGTTCAAAGACCATTGATTCAATTAAATGTTGTGTTTTATTATAGTTGATCATTATGCACATTCACCATCCATTAGTAACATTATAGACAAAATGACTTGACAAGCATAGCCAAAAACAGCATAATAATGAATGTTGATTCGCCCGTTGGTCAAATGGTTAAGACGCTACCCTCTCAAGGNCTACCCTCTCAAGGTGGAGTTATGAGTTCAATTCTCGTACGGGTGATTTACTGGGATATAGCCAAATTGGTAAGGCACAGGATTCTGGTTCCTGGATGTTTGGGTTCGAGCCCCAATATCCCAATAATTAACAAGTCGCAGTGATGCGGCTTTATTTTTTTGTATAAAAAAGACGGTTCACATTTTTGTGAATCGTCTTTTGCTTTTTTACATACCAGCCTTGATGATCTTCTTTTCAGCCATTTTCTTTCTGAGTGCAAGCATTGCAGTATAAGTTGAAAGAATGTAAACCTTCTTGGTTGGTAAATTCTTAATTTCTTCAATTAAACTATCATCGTCTGGGTTAGTACTCATCTTACCTGGATCGAAGCCAGAGATTTCTAATCTAAAGCCCATATCGTGCCAACGTTGACCACCAACGAGAACTTTCTTAATCTTCTTGCGATTAAGACCTTCGAAGTCTGCATCCCAAATCCAAGAAGTATCAATCCCATCAGCATGGTTAGCGTTAAGTAAAGTTACCAATGAGTAATCATCCTTCTCGGTATTTAGCATATGCAATACTTCGTCCAAACCAACAGGGTTTTTAACCAGAATCAAATCGATGTCCTTGCCACCGTAATGAATTAATTCTTGACGGCCAAAGATTCGTTTATTTTCTGCAAAAGCTTGTGCAACCTCAGCTTCGGTTAAGCCAAAGTGACGAGCAACAGAGTAAGCAGCTAAAGTATTGTAAATGTTGTAAGTACCACCAATATTGATTGAGTAATCTTTCTTACCCATTTGGAATTTCAAACTGTTAGGAGTTTGATTAATGATCTTATTAACCGTAAAAGTTAAATCAGGACGATGATAACCACAGTTAGGACAGAAGAAATCACCTAAGTTAGCGTAAATTCTTTCATGGTAGTGCAAAATATGATCGCATTTTGGACAAAGGACGCCATCAGTATTAACTGGTGCCTTGAAGTCGTTGTCTGCTTTGTCATTTGCTAATTTAAAACCATAAAAGATCTTCTTGTTGGGTAACTCTACGGACGAGAAGATGCTGGCATCCCCGTTAGCAATAATGGTTGCGTCAGGAGCTAGCTTGATTCCGTTAACGATTTTGTCGTAAGTCGTGTAAATTTCACCATAGCGGTCCATCTGATCACGGAAAATATTCGTTAATACGAAAACGCTAGGATGAAGCAGCTTCGTTACCATTTTTACATTTGCTTCATCAACTTCCAATACAGCGATCTTGCGCTTAACGCGTTTATGCTTGTGAGCTAAGAAAGCAGTAACGATTCCTTGTTGCATGTTGGAACCGGATGGGTTGGTTAACACGTCGCCATACTTTTTCTTCAAAGCTTCAACAATTAAGGCGGTAGTCATGGTCTTACCGTTAGTACCGGTGACGATCACGGTCTCGTAGCCTTTAGATAATGAATTAAGCACATCTGGATCAATTTTCATTGCGAACTTGCCAGGAAAACTTGTACCGCCCTTCAAGACATTGTGCAAGAACCAGTAACTGGACTTCCCAGCAATTTTAGCGATTCCTGATTTAAAACTCATGTACATCCCTCACTTTAAAACTATGTTTTAGTTTAGCATAGAGCGGGGATTAAAACGAGTTTTACTATTCATTTAACTGCACAAATTTTATTTTTCCTCTATACTATTAAGGCAAAGACTTTTTGATCAAGAGGGAGGAGCCGAAAAGTGGCGCAATTATTTTTTCGTTATGGTGCGATGAGCAGCGGCAAAACGATTGAAATTTTAAAAGTAGCACATAACTACGAAGCCCAAGGTCGTAAGATCGCCCTAATGACTAGTGGCTTAGATAATCGTAGTGGCGTAGGAACAGTCGCCTCAAGAATTGGACTTCATAGGAAGGCGATTCCGATTACTAGTGAGATGAATTTATTTGATTATATCAAAAAAATGAATTCACAAGATTTGGCTGACGGCGATGGCAAATTAGCTTGCGTGTTAATTGATGAAGCTCAGTTTTTAAAGAGACATCATGTCTTAGAATGCGCTAAAATTGTTGATGAGTTCAACATACCTGTAATGACATTTGGCTTAAAAAATGATTTTCAAAATCATTTATTTGAAGGCAGCGAGAACTTATTGATTTTTGCTGATAAAATAGAGGAAATGAAGACTATTTGTCATTATTGTGGTCATAAGGCAACGATGAATTTGAGAATAAATAATGGCAAGCCTGTTTATGAAGGTGAACAAGTACAAATTGGCGGCGATGAGAGTTATTACCCAGTATGTCGTTTCCATTATTTTCACCCGGATGCTAAGAGATAGAGAGGATATTTAATTTATGGATAAAGTTATGGCTCAATTAGAGGGTTTAGTCGCCCACTATGAAGAACTGCAAGAAATGATGGCCGATCCAGAAGTTATTAATGATACTAAGCGTTATATGGAGATTTCTAAGGAAGAAGCCGACTTGCGCGAAGTTGTTCAAAAGTACAAGAAGTACAAGCAAGATAAGAAAGAACTTGAAGACAACAAGAAGATTATTTCTGGTGATTCAGATCCTGATTTAGTAGAAATGGCTAAGGAAGAAAACTCAGAAATTGAAAAAGAAATTCCTAAGCTAGAAGAACAAATCAAGATCTTAATGCTACCTAAGGATCCTAATGATGATAAAGATATCATCATGGAAATTCGTGGAGCTGCCGGTGGTGATGAAGCTTCATTATTTGCTGGCGATTTGCTCAGAATGTATGAAAAATACGCTGAAAGACAAGGCTGGAAAGTTTCTTTGATTGATTCCGAACCAACAGAAGTTGGTGGTTACAAGCGTGTTGCCATCATGATTACTGGTGACAAGGTTTACTCAAAATTAAAGTATGAAAACGGTGCTCACCGTGTTCAACGTATCCCAGTAACTGAATCTCAAGGTCGTGTTCATACTTCAACTGCCACTGTTGCCGTTATGCCAGAATACGAGCAAGTAGACATTGATATTGATCCTAAGGATATTCGTGTTGATGTTTATCGTTCAAGTGGTGCCGGTGGTCAGCACATTAACAAGACTTCTAGTGCCGTTCGTATGACTCACTTGCCAACTGGTATTGTGGTTGCTATGCAGGACCAACGTAGTCAGCAGCAAAACCGTGAAAAAGCAATGCAAATTTTGAAATCACGTGTTTATGATTACTATGAAAGTCAAAACCAAGCTAAATACGATGCTAAACGTAAGAATGCTGTTGGTACTGGTGATCGTTCTGAAAGAATTAGAACTTACAATTACCCACAAAACAGAGTAACTGATCACCGGATTGGTTTAACTATTAACAAGCTTGATCGTGTAATGAACGGTGAACTTGATGAAATCATCGATGCATTGATTCTTTACAATCAAACTAAGCAATTAGAGGAGTTAGCTGATAAGAATGCCTAATACTTTAAAAGATTTGCGCATTGAAGCTGGAGAAGCTGCTGAAGACATTCGACCAGAAGATGTGGATTATGTTTTGGCTGAAAGACTTAATTTAACACCCAGTGAATTTGAAATGAAGCAAGACATGGTTTTATCCGATGAGCAGGTAAAACAGGCTAATAAAGATATTAAGAAGCTAGCTAAAGGCGTTTCCCCGCAATATATTTTGGGCTATGCTTGGTTCTTAGGTTATAAGATCATGGTTCAACGTGGAGTTTTGATTCCTCGATTTGAAACTGAAGAATTAGTTGAATGGGCTCTGCAGTCATTGAAGTCAGGCAATAAAGTTTTAGATTTAGGTACCGGTTCGGGATGTATTACTGTTGCTTTAGCAAAAGAAGCAGAGAAAAAAGGCATCAAGGCTCTAACTTTATATGCGAGTGATGTGACCGATACTGCTTTAAGAACAAGTGAAGAAAACTTCTTGAATTATCATCTTGATGTGACAACACGTAAGGCTAATGTCTTAATTGGCTTGGAAAAATTTGATCTGATTATTTCTAATCCACCATATATCAAAACAACTGAAAAGAATGTAATGGATAAGAACGTCTTGCAAAATGAACCTAAAGAAGCTCTTTTTGCAGGTAAAGATGGTTTAGACTTCTACAAGAAGTTTGCTAAGCAAGTTCGTGATCACTTGAATAGTCATGGCGAATTCTTCTTGGAATTTGGTTTTAGCGAAGAGGAACAATTAAAAGAACTATTTGCTAAGGAATTACCTGATTTTGATATTGAATTTAGAAAAGACATGGCCGGTAAGCCACGCATGATTCATGGAAGGTGGCAAAAATAAAAATTATGGAAACTAAGATTTTTAAAAAAGATCAATTGGATGAAGCTGTTAAGTTACTGGCAAAAGGTGAACTGGTTGCTTTTCCAACAGAGACAGTTTATGGCTTAGGAGCTATTGCAACTAATGAAAAGTCTGTTAAGGGTGTTTATGCTGCTAAAGGGCGTCCTAGTGACAATCCATTAATTGTGACTGTTTCTGGTGAAAAGATGATGGAACGTTATGCTAAAGAGGTCCCAGAAAGAGCTAAGAAATTGATCAAGCATTTTTGGCCAGGTCCTTTGACTTTACTTTTATTTGTAAAACCAGGTACTTTACCAGATGCTGTAACTGGTGGTTTGGATACAGTAGCTTTCCGTTGCCCTGATGATCAGTTGACTCATGATTTGATTGCTAAATTAGGTTATCCAATCGTTGGTCCATCTGCTAATACTTCGACTAAGCCCAGTCCAACAACGGCCCAACATGTTTACCATGACTTAAAGGGAAAGATTGCTGGCATTATTGACGGTGGTCCTACTCGTGTTGGTTTGGAATCCACGATTATCGACTTATCTGTAAAGACACCCATTGTTCTTCGTCCCGGTGAGATTACACCAGAAGAATTAAGTGAAGTTTTAGGTGAAAAAGTTTTAATCAATACTGGTAAAGTTGCTGATAAAGATGTGCCTAAGGCTCCTGGCATGAAGTATCGTCACTATGCTCCAAGCGAACCAGTTATTGTTGTTGACGATCCAGCTGATTTTAGCAAGATTAACTTTAATGAAAAAACTGGTGTGGCTGCTTTAGGTTCAGTTTTGGCTAAGATTGATTTGCCTAAAGAAAATAAATTTGATTTGGGCAATAATCTGGTTGATGCCGATCACAATTTGTTTGGCGGTTTGCGCTACTTTGATGATATGGATAATATTGAAACGATTTATGTGCAAGGATTCAATGAAGGCGAAGAAAGTTTAGCTTATATGAATCGTTTGAACAAAGCAGCTGGCGGACATCATTTTAATAAATAAAAAATAAGGCGCAAAGGGCTTTAAACCCTTTGCGTTTTTGATTAAAATATTTAGTGATTAAGTTATTTGATAATAGGAGGCATATATGGGAAAGTTTGTAGTTTTGGATCACCCATTGATTCAACATAAATTGACAATTATTCGTCGCAAGGATACGGGTTCAAATGAATTTCGTAGAATTGTCGGTGAAATTGGTGGTTTGATGACTTATGAAATCACAAGAGATTTGCCACTTGAAGATGTTGAAATCGAAACGCCAATGGGTAAGACAGTCCAAAAAGAAATTGCTGGTAAGAAATTGACAATTGTGCCAATTCTGCGTGCTGGTATGGGAATGCTTAACGGTGTTCTTGAGATGGTACCATCAGCTAAGATTGCGGTTATCGGTATGTATCGTGATGAAAAGACTTTGAAGCCACATGAATATTTCTTCAAGGCTCCAAAGGATATTGCTGAACGTGAATGCTTAGTCGTTGATCCAATGCTTGCAACTGGTGGCTCAGCTAATGATGCTATTGCTGCATTGAAGAAGCGTGGCGTTAAGGAAATTAAATTAGCAGTTTTGGTAGCAGCTCCAGAAGGTATTAAGGCTGTTCAAAAGGAAAACCCTGATGTTGACATCTATGCAGCAGCTGAAGATGAAAAATTGATGCCTAATGGCTACATCTTCCCAGGTTTAGGGGATGCCGGTGACAGATTATTCGGCACTAAGTAATCGTCCTTTTTGAAAAAAATATTAGCTCTAATGCGCTTTCATGTTACACAAAGATGATTTTTGGTGTTAAGATGATTTACGTGTTCGAGTTTTATTCAACACGAGAAGGGAGGTCACGAAGTAATGGAGAAATCATTTGTTTTTAAATTCATGGGCTTGAATTTTGATCTTACTGGGATCATTGGTTCAACGCTAATGGCTTTAGCAGTTTTTCTTATCTGCATTTGGCTTGCACGAAAAGTAGAAATGAAACCAAACAAGAGACAAAATGTATTCGAATATCTGCTTGATTTCACTAACGGTATCGTTAATGATAACGTTAGTGATGTAGATGCAAGGAAGCATTTGTCACTGTATGCTTTTGTTTTATTCCTTTTCATTTGGTTCATGAACCAATTAGGGATGTTCCTTGAAGTCAAAGTTGATGATTGGGTATTTGTAAAATCACCAACTGCTGATCCAGTAGCGACAATGACGTTTGCAATGATGACCTTGCTTCTATCGTTCACATTTGGCGTACAACGATTTGGCGTTGGCGGATATTTGAAGAATTATACGCAACCAGTTGGTTTTATGCTTCCAATTAACATAATTGAAGAGTTCACCAACTTCTTAACCCTATCATTACGTCTTTATGGGAATATTTATGCTGGTGAAGTTTTGCTAACATTAATCGGTAATGATCTGGCACATGCCGGTGGACCATTCACATTGATTCTAGCAGCTCCATTAGCCATGATTTGGCAAGGTTTCTCTGTCTTCATTGGCTCTATCCAGGCATATGTTTTCGTAACTTTGTCAATGGTTTACATTGGTAAGAAAGTTACTACAGAATAAATTTTTGGAGGTATAAATTTATGAAATATCTAGCAGCATCCATTGCGGCTGGTTTAGCAGCTTTGGCCGCATCATTTGGTAACGGTAAAGTTATTTCAAAGACTCTTGAAGGTATGGCTCGTCAACCTGAAAGTGCAGGTAACTTAAGAGCAACAATGTTCATTGGTGTTGGTTTGATCGAAGCCGTTCCTATTTTGTCAGTCGTTGTTGCCTTCTTGATTCTTTTCCTTTAATCGAAAGTCAAAAGTTTTTAGTTGAAGGATTTAATTAAAAAGAGAGAAGGGCAGTAAATGACTATTCAAACATTGTTTGCAGCCTCACATCATATTTACCTAGGTAATGCTATCTGGTATTTAATTTGTTTCGCCATCTTGATGCTTCTCGTCAAGCACTATGCTTGGGGTCCAGTATCAGATATGATGGAAAAGCGGCGGCAAAAAGTTATTAATGACTTGGATGCAGCTGCAAGTGATCGTAAAAAGGCTGAAACGCTTGCTAATGAGCGTGAAGCTGCCTTGAAGAACTCAAGACAAGAAGCGACACAAATTCTCTCTGACGCTAAGAGTAATGCGCAAAATACTGGCAAAGAAATCGTAGCAAGTGCTAACGAAGATGCGGCAGCAATTCGAAAGAAAGCAAATGAGGAAGCTGCTAAGGCTAAAACAGATGCTTTGAATTCTGCACGTGATCAAGTTGCTGATATTTCTGTAGCAATTGCTGAAAAAGTTATTGCTAAGAATTTATCTGCTGAAGACCAAAAAGATTTAGTCGACCAATTTATTAAGGGGTTGGATGATTAATGGCTTTAAGTAGAGAAGAAATAGCTGCACGCTACGGTGCCGCTTTGTTCGGTTATGCGCAAGATAGTAAAGTACTCGACACTGTTTATGAAGAAATGGCGGAATTAAAAAAAGCAGTTACTGCTAATCCCAAAATCATCAGTGTCCTCAGCGATCCTATTTTAAGTAGTAAAGATAAAAAGTCTGTATTGACTGCAATTGAAAAGGATTTTTCAGATGAAGTTCAAGGCTTTTTGAATTTGTTACTTGAATATAACCGCTTTGGCGATTTGGTTGATATTATTGACCGTTTCGTTTTGCTTTATGATAATGAAAAGAAGATTGCATCTGGTATAGCAACTACTGCTATTAAACTAGATGATGATCAGCTTAAACGTTTAGGTAAAAGTTTCGCTAAGAAATATAACCTAAATAATGTGCGTCTTGAGAATAAAGTTGATCCAAGTATATTAGGCGGCGTGGTCCTTCAAGTTAAGGACCGTGTGATTGATGGATCAGTTAAAAATAAACTGAAGAAGATCCGTGCGCAAATAATTGATAAAAATTAAAAGAGGTGAAACCATTGAGCATTAAAGCGGAAGAAATTAGCTCCTTGATCAAGCAACAACTTGAACATTACGATGATAAGCTCGATATCAACGAAGTTGGTGTTGTAACTTATGTTGGTGATGGTATCGCCCGGGCTCACGGACTTAATGATGTATTAGCTGGTGAGTTGTTAAAATTTGATAACGGTTCATACGGTATTGCGCAAAACCTTGAATCTAATGATGTTGGTATCATTATTTTGGGTCAATTCGATAATATTCGTGAAGGTGACCGTGTTCAAAGAACTGGTCGAATCATGGAAGTTCCTGTTGGTGACGCCTTAATCGGTAGAGTAGTTAACCCATTGGGTCAACCAGTTGATGGTTTAGGTGAAATCAAAGCCGACAAGAGTCGTCCTATCGAAGCTAAAGCTCCTGGTGTTATGGACCGTCAATCCGTTAAGCAACCACTTCAAACTGGTATTAAGGCTATTGATGCCTTAGTTCCAATTGGTCGTGGTCAGCGTGAATTGATTATCGGTGACCGTAAGACTGGTAAAACTAGTTTAGCTATCGATACTATCCTGAACCAAAAAGGACAAAACGTAATTTGTATTTACGTTGCTATTGGTCAAAAGGAATCAACCGTTAGAACTCAAGTAGAAACTTTAAAGCGTTTTGGCGCAATGGATTACACCATTGTTGTTGAAGCGGGCCCAAGTGAACCAGCACCAATGCTTTATATTGCACCATATGCTGGTACTGCTATGGGTGAGGAATTTATGTACAATGGCAGGGACGTATTAATCGTATTTGACGACCTATCCAAACAAGCCGTCGCTTACCGTGAACTTTCCTTGCTTCTCCGTCGTCCGCCTGGTCGTGAAGCCTACCCAGGTGACGTCTTCTACTTACACTCACGTCTTTTGGAACGTAGTGCAAAGTTGAGTGACAAACTTGGTGGTGGTTCATTAACGGCCTTACCAATCATTCAAACTGAAGCCGGAGACATTTCAGCATATATTCCAACCAACGTAATTTCTATTACTGATGGTCAGATTTTCTTGCAAAGTGATTTGTTCTTTGCTGGTACTCGTCCAGCCATTGATGCCGGTAACTCAGTTTCTCGTGTTGGTGGTAACGCACAGATCAAGGCAATGAAGAAAGTTGCTGGTACTTTACGTACTGACCTTGCTGCTTATCGTGAACTTGAAAGTTTCGCTCAATTCGGTAGTGATCTTGATCAAGCAACTCAAGCTAAGTTGAACAGAGGTCAAAGAACTGTTGAAGTTTTGAAGCAACCACTTCATGATCCAATTCCTGTTGAAAAACAAGTTTTGATTCTTTATGCTTTGACACATGGTTACCTTGACTCTGTTCCAGTTGAGGACATTAGCCGTTTCCAAAATGAATTGTTTGATAACTTTGATAGCAGTCATGCTGATTTGCTTAAGACAATTCGTGAAACTGGTGAATTGCCTGATGATAAGAAATTATCAGCAGCCGTTGAGGAATTCAGTGAAAGCTTTACACCAAGTAAGAAATAGGAGGTAGATTATGCCTGCATCTTTACTTGAGTTAAAGAGAAAAATTGCTTCAGTAAAACAAACTGGTAAAATCACAGAAGCCATGAGAATGGTTTCTGCATCAAAATTGAATCAAACTGAAAATCGTGATAAGGGATATACCGTTTATAACGATCATGTTCGTCAAACGATTTCACGTTTAATCAGTTCTCAAGTTGTAGATAGTTTACGTGACAAAGATATCTCTATCGATAAGAACAATGTTGCGAAGATCGACTATACTGATGTCTTTGGCTTGGGAATAACAGCTGATATGATTCAACCACGTAAGCATATCAAGACTACTGGTTTCTTAGTTGTAACTGGTGACCGTGGCTTGGTTGGTTCTTATAACAGCTCTGTTATTAAGAATATGATGAGCATCTTTGAAGATGAACGTGCTCAAGGACACGAGATCAAGGTGCTTGCCGTAGGTTCTGTTGGTGCACAATTCTTTAAGAAGAATAACATTAATGTTGTTTACGAAAAAGATGGTGTATCTGACGTACCAACTTTTGATGAGGCTTTACCAATCGTTTCAACTGCAATTAAGATGTTTTTGAATGGTGTATATGATCAACTTTATGTATGTTATACGCACCATGTTAACTCATTATCATCTGCATTCCGTGTTGAAAAAATGTTACCAATTGTCGATTTGGATATTGGCGTTAAAGAAGCTGAAGCACATAAAGAATTAGAATATGATATCGAACCTGACGTTAACAGCGTATTAATGAAGCTGCTTCCACAGTATGCTCGTTCAACAATCTATGGTGCTATTTTGGATGCTAAGACTGCAGAACATGCTAGTTCAATGACAGCTATGCAGAGTGCGACTGATAATGCTAATGATTTGGTATCAAACTTAACAACAAAATTAAATCGTGCTAGACAGGCACAAATTACTACTGAAATTACCGAAATTATCAGTGGTGCAAATGCCTTAGAGTAATAAAGAAAAGGAGGTAGATGTTTTGAGTGAAGGTGAAATCGTTCAAGTAATCGGCCCAGTTGTCGATGTTAAATTCCCAACCGATAAGAACTTGCCTGATATTAACAATGCCTTGCGTGTACTTAAATCCAAGGATGAAAGCATTGTCCTTGAAGTTACGCTTGAGCTTGGTGATGGTGTGTTAAGAACGATCGCCATGGAATCTACCGATGGTCTTCAACGTGGTATGAAGGTCGAAGATACTGGTGCTCCTATTTCAGTTCCAGTTGGGGAAGATACTTTAGGTCGTGTGTTCAACGTTTTGGGTCAACCAATTGATGGTGGTCCAGAATTTCCAAAGGATCACCCTCGTGAAGGTATCCACAAGGAAGCACCTAAGTACGAAGATTTGACTACCAGTCGTGAGATCCTTGAAACTGGTATCAAGGTTATTGACTTGCTTGAACCATATGTACGTGGTGGTAAAGTTGGTCTGTTCGGTGGTGCCGGTGTTGGTAAGACAACTATCATTCAGGAATTGATTCATAACATTGCCCAAGAACACGGTGGTATTTCCGTATTTACTGGTGTTGGTGAAAGAACTCGTGAAGGTAACGACCTTTACTTCGAAATGAAAGCTTCAGGCGTTTTAAGTAAGACTGCCATGGTATTTGGTCAGATGAACGAGCCGCCTGGTGCCAGAATGCGTGTTGCATTAACTGGTTTGACTCTTGCTGAATACTTCAGAGATGTTGAAGGTCAAGACGTATTGCTCTTTATCGACAATATCTTCCGGTTTACTCAAGCTGGTTCAGAAGTTTCAGCTTTGCTTGGTCGTATGCCTAGTGCCGTAGGTTATCAGCCAACTTTGGCAACAGAAATGGGTCAATTGCAGGAAAGAATTACTTCTACTAAGAAGGGTTCAATTACTTCAATTCAAGCCGTTTATGTTCCAGCCGATGACTATACTGACCCAGCTCCATCAACCACATTCGCACACTTGGATGCTACTACTAACTTGGAACGTAGCTTAGTTGAACAAGGTATTTATCCAGCTGTTGACCCACTTGAATCATCTTCAAGTGCCCTTGACCCAGAAGTTGTTGGTAAAGAGCATTATGAAGTTGCTACTCGTGTGCAACACGTTTTGCAACGTTACCATGAATTACAGGATATTATTTCTGTTTTGGGTATGGATGAATTGTCAGATGAAGAAAAATTGATCGTTGCACGTGCACGTAAAGTTCAATTCTTCTTATCACAAAACTTCTTTGTTGCTGAACAATTTACTGGTGTACCAGGTTCATATGTTCCAATTAAGGAAACCATTAAAGGCTTTAAGCTTATTTTGGATGGTCATCTTGATGATTTACCAGAAGATGCCTTCCGTGGCGTTGGCCCAATTGAAGATGTTTTGAAGAAAGCACAAAAGATGGGTGTAACTCCAAGTGATCCAGAAGCTAAAGCATTGCTAGAAAAGTAGGGTGATGTCAAATGGCAGATCCAGAAAAACTTTTTAGAGTAAATGTGGTAACTCCTAATGGAATGATCTATTCCCACCGTGGAAGCATCGTTGATGTACGCGCTGTTGATGGTGAACGTTCTTTGATGTACAACCACTTACCATTATTGACTCCACTTGTAATTAGTGAAGTTAAGGTTAAGCGTAGTCGTGAAATGAGTTCGAGAATCGATCACATCGCTATTAGTGGCGGTTACATTGAATTCTCTGATAATGTTGCGACAATTATTGCTGATAGTGCTGAACGTGCTAGAAATATCGATGTTTCTCGTGCTCAAGCCGCTAAGGAAAGAGCAGAGAAGCGTTTGAAGGAAGCACGTGAAAAGCATGATGAACGTACTGAAGAACGTGCTACAGTTGCTTTGAAACGAGCACTTAACAGAATCAGCGTTTACAACACTAAAGGTCACTAGAAGAGTAAAAAGACGGATGCAAAATTTGCATTCGTCTTTTTTTGTTAATAAGGAAAAAATATGTTTCAATTAGGTGTTCACGCTATTATTAGCATTATTATTTATTTAATTGCTGTTGGTTTATCATTCCAAGCGATGAAGGCTGTGCAATTAGATAAAATTATTCGTAAAGGTCGAATTTTTGAAACTCAATTGTTATATTTATTTGGTGCGATTGCCTTAGGATTTTTAGTAGGCAATTTTGTTATTACCTTTATTGATACTTCAATGCAACTTAGTAATTTGTTTTAAAGATTGTCTTAAAACAAGGAGAGTGAAGGAAACTCTTTGTTATTTATGGTAAAATGGACCATGAATAATTATGGAGGGTTATCGTGGCACGAGATATAGGAATTGATTTGGGGACAGCTAATGTATTAATCAATGTCTCTGGAAAAGGAATTGTTTTGAATGAACCTTCTGTAGTTGCTGTAAATACCGATACCAACAAGGTAGTTGCAGTTGGCTCAGAGGCATATGAAATGGTAGGTAGAACACCAGGTAATATTCGCGTAATTCGCCCACTTAAGAATGGTGTAATTGCGGACTTTGATATTACCGAAGAAATGCTGTCCTACTTTATTGAAAAGTTAAACGTAAAAGGTTTTATGTCTAAGCCTAATATTTTGATTTGTGCTCCAACAGGAGTCACTTCAATTGAGCAAAAGGCAATTATCCAAGCTGCCGAAAAATCTGGTGGTGGCAAGGTTTACCTTGATTTCGAACCTAAAGTTGCTGCTGTAGGTGCAGGGTTAGATATTTTTAAGCCTCAAGGCAATATGGTAATTGATATCGGTGGTGGTACTACCGATGTTGCAGTTTTGTCAATGGGTGAGATTGTTACTTCACGTTCACTTCGCTATGCGGGTGATCGGATGAATCAAGCTGTAATTAGCTATATCAAGAATAAGCATAACTTGCTCATTGGTTCTAGAACAGCTGAACAAATTAAGATCGAAATTGGTAGTGCATTTGAGCCTGATGAAGATCAACAAATTACTGTTCGTGGTCGTGATGTAGTTGATGGTTTGCCAAAACAAACTACAGTAACTGCACCTGAGATTCAATCAGCTTTGCATCCAGGACTAATGTCAATTATCGCTGCAGCTAAGGAAGTTCTTGAAACTACACCACCAGAACTTTCTGCCGATATTATTGATCGTGGTATTATGCTTACTGGTGGTGGAGCATTATTAAAGAATATTGATAAGTTGATTTCATATTACTTGCAAGTTCCTGTATTAACAGCTGATCATCCACTTGAGGCTGTTGCTTTAGGTACAGGTACCTTGCTTAAGAATATTGAAAAACATCAACGTCACTAAGTGAGGAGATTACTTGCGTAAGATTTTGATTTTTTTAGTGCGAGTTTATCAGAAATTAATATCTCCACTCTTTCCACCAAGTTGTAGATATTATCCAACATGTTCCACATATATGATTGATGCTCTCAAAAAACATGGCCCTATTTTAGGGTTAATTATGGGAATCTGTCGTATACTTAGGTGTAACCCATTTATTCGTGGTGGAGTGGACCCTGTTCCTGATAATTTTACTATTTTTCGAAATCCACATCCGGAGAAATATGAGGATGAAATTATTGCATCGAAGTTTCATCCGGATAGCAAGTAGGAGGATCTATGTCAAAAAAATTAGAAAATATTGATATTGAAGTTAATGAACTTAAAGGTAAGAGCTTGCTAACGTGGGAAGTTGTTATTCCAAATAAGAAGTCCATTGGTTTAATTGAAAAAGTTGAAGGCCGTTATCGTGCTACTACTACCAAGACTAGCAACGTTTTGTTTGCTAATAGTCTTGAAAGCAGCATCAATGATTTGCTTTCATACTTCACATTACATGAAAAATAATATATAAGTAGTGATTATTTAATGGCAAAAGTTGAAAATGAAACGAGTCTGATGGACCGATTGGCTTGGAATGCAATTATTCCAATCGTAATCTTGGCCCTAATCAGTTTGTACTGTATTTATGTAGCTGCTTTAGGGGACCCGAGTCATATTGGATCTCCGGTAAAGGCTGTGCTAATGCAAGCAATCTGGTATCTGATTTCTATTGCAATTGTGGTAGTTGTCATGCAGTTCGATGCGGATCAACTATTTAAGATTGCACCAATTTTCTTTGGAATCGGCATTTTCCTGCTAATAGCAGTATTATTCTTATATAACCGTAGTACATTTGCTGATACTGGAGCAAAGAGTTGGTTTAAGTTAGGACCGATTACCTTTCAGCCATCAGAAATAATGAAACCGGCATTTATTTTGATGTTGGCTCGTGTAGTTAAGGATCATAACGATAAGTATGGTCATACGATCAAGTCAGATTGGTTGTTACTAGGAAAAATAGTTGCTTGGCTTGCTCCAGTTGCAATATTATTAAAATTGCAAAACGACTTTGGTACTATGCTGGTTTTCATCGCCATTGTAGGTGGCGTAGTTTTAGTATCCGGAATTTCGTGGAAAATTATTATTCCGCTTTATGGGATAGTAATTGTTGGTGCGATTGCCGTTATCTTGCTAGTGGTTACGCCAGGTGGTCAAGCATTATTAAGCCATTTCTTCCAGGCTTATCAGTTTGAAAGAATTAAGTCTTGGCTTGATCCATCTGGTGATACTTCATCAGGTGCTTACCAATTATGGCAGAGCATGAAGGCCATTGGTTCAGGACAATTATTTGGTAACGGTTTTGGTAAAGCTAGTGTCTATGTTCCAGTTCGTGGATCTGATATGGTTTTCTCAGTAATAGGTGAAAACTTTGGTTTTGTTGGCTGTGTAGCTTTGATTTTAGTTTATTTATACCTAATTGTTCAAATGGTTAAGATATCGTTTGACACTAGAAATATGTTTTATTCTTATATTTCTACTGGTGTTATTATGATGATCTTGTTCCACGTTTTTGAAAATATTGGTATGAATATTGATCTATTACCATTGACAGGTATTCCATTGCCATTTGTTTCGCAAGGTGGTTCTGCTTTGCTAGGAAATATGATTGGCATTGGTTTAATCCTATCAATGAAATTCCACAACCGAGATTACATGTTCAGTACAGCTGGCGACTTTTAGAGAATATTTTTAAGCATTTGGGTAGATTTGCTCAAATGCTTTTTCTATACAAAAAAGGATTCAAGCAATCTTGATTGATACTTGAATCCTTTTTTAATGAAAAATATTTAATTATTTCTCTAAAGCATTAGCAATTTCTTCAGCACGGCATACTAAAACGTCACACTTTGAAGTTCTAGTTACGTATTCAGTAACACTACCAATAAGCAAACGTTCAACAGCGTTCAAACCAGTAGCACCTACAACGATCAAATCAATGTTGTGCTTCTTAGGGAAGTCGTGACCGATAATTGTCTTAGGTGAACCGAATTCAATTGAGTAATGAGAATCCTTAACGCCAGCCTTAACAGCACGAGCTTGGTAATCCTTCATTCTCTTTTCGGCATCCTTTGAAACTTGTTCAACCATTGCGGAATCAAAGCTAGAAACGTTTTGGAATGAACGAGTATCGATTACGTGTAAAATTTCCAAAGTTGCGTGGTTACGTTTAGCGATGGCTACAGCCTTGCTGAAAGCTAAATCAGCTTCTTTTGAACCATCGACAGAAACTTGAATATTCTTATATTGTGAAAGCATTTTCTAAG
Source organism: Lactobacillus ultunensis DSM 16047 (assembly GCF_001436305.1). Taxonomy (GTDB): domain Bacteria; phylum Bacillota; class Bacilli; order Lactobacillales; family Lactobacillaceae; genus Lactobacillus; species Lactobacillus ultunensis. Next base: position 17,458 of record NZ_AZFO01000013.1, read on the forward strand.
CACCTCTTCCTAACTTCTATTTTACCAAAATTTTGCTTGTTATTAGGAATTAATTATTCTTTATTCGTAATTGATAAACCAAATGCCAAAATGGTAAGGGAAGCAAGGAATAAAATAATTAGGTTCAAATACTTGTTTCCCATAAATAAAATAATAATTCCAATGACGCTTTCAATTAATAGAGCGATTGAAGTCCACTTCAGAATATTAGCTAGATGTGGATCGCCACCAACGTCATAAATCAAAAAATGACCATTTCTTCTGTGCCACATATACCAAGCAGTTAATAACAAAAGAAAAATAAAAACGATCATTACGATCTTAATTATCATATTTATATCAAACTCCAATTATAAAAAAAGACGGTCAACTTAAGACCGTCTCATTTAATATTCTAAAGAAATCCGAGTTGACTAAACATAGCATAATGACGCTTGTTGAACCCGCAGTGTTCAAAATTTGAGCTGACGTCGCAGCGAATATGGATCTTGCGCTGAGGCAATGTTCCGATTCGGTAGTTATTCGCCAACTCCCACGTCTTATAGTTTGATCGGTCAACTTTATACATTTAAGCTTGTCGATCAACTCAGATCACTTATTATAATACGCAATATTATTAATTTTGTCAATAATCATGAATGCGCTAACTTAGCTATTCTGGTGGTGTTTTTGCAAATCAGCTTGTTGCATCTTTTTCAGTTTCTGATAGATCATTTTATATCTTTCTTCGACTTTAGAATTTCCTTTAGGTGTGAAATAGCTAGCGTTTATTAAATTATTAGGCAGATATTGTTGAGCGACCCAATCGTTTTGATAATCGTGTGGGTAAAGATAATTAATACCATGACCTAATTTCTTAGCTCCAGAATAATGCGCATCTTTTAAGTTAGCTGGAATAGCTCCTAACTTTTTGCTTCTGACATCGCTAAGAGCGGTATCGATGGCTGAAATTGCACTATTACTTTTAGGTGATAATGCCAGCTCAATTACAGCATTAGCTAAAGGGATGCGAGCTTCTGGCAAGCCAACCATTTGAGCAGCTTGAATAGCTAACATTGCATGTTCAGCAGCAGCGGGATTTGCTAATCCAATATCTTCGTAAGCAATAACGGATAGACGCTGGCAAATTGAGATTAAATCACCAGATTCAATTAATCTAGCCAAATAATGTAATGCTGCATCAGTATCGGACCCTCTGATAGATTTTTGAAAAGCAGAAACTAAGTCGTAATGCCCATCTCCTGAAGCATCAAAATTCTGAACTTTCATTTGAATAGAATCTGCCATTTCTTTCTGTGTAATTAGAATAGTAGAATCATCTTTTTGTTCATTTTTTAATTCTTGCTTAGTAGATAGGACAGCTAGTTCAAGGCTGTTTAAAGTGGATCTTAAATCACCGTTGCCTTTTTCGATTAAAAGTTTGCGTGCATCATCAGTTAGTTTGACATGATACTTTCCCAAACCATTTTCTTTATCTGTAAGAGCTCTATCGATGGCTTTAGAGGCATCTTCACTAGAAAGAGGCTTTAATTCGAAAATCTGACAACGAGAACGAATAGCAGGAGAGATCGAAATATAGGGATTTTCAGTTGTCGCACCAATTAAAATGATTTGTCCAGATTCTAATAAAGGCAAAAGAAAATCTTGTTTTGTTTTATCTAAGCGATGAATTTCATCAAGAAGTAAAACAACTGTACCACTCATTTTGCCTTCTTCAGCTACTTGTTGTAGTTGCTTCTTACCATCTGTTGCAGCATTGAGCTTTCTGAAAGCATATTTAGTTGAACCGGCTATAGCACTAGCAATACTGGTTTTACCAATGCCTGGTGGGCCGTAAAGGATCATAGAAGATAAAAGGCGAGCTTCAACCATTCGACGAATGATCTTGCCAGGACCAATCAAATGTTGTTGACCAACAACTTCATCAAGATTTTTAGGTCGCATACGATATGCTAATGGTTTCATTTTTTATCTCCATGAAACAGACGATGCCAAAATCCTTCACGCTTCTTGTTAGTTGTATCAAGCTCTAATCGAGGCATTTCAGGAGCATAGACTTGGTTAATCTTGATTCGCTGACGATTAATAGCTTTATTGGATACAACTAAAACTGCGGTGTCATGAGGGCCTGTTTTGGCTGTTTCATTATTTACTAAGGTAAAAGGAATATCATGCTTGCTACAGCTGGCTTCAACATCTCCTAAAAAGCCATCATCAGTAATATTACCGTTGATTAAAATAGTATAACCTTTGAAATCAGTAACATGTTTTAAAAATAGGGAAGTTAATTTAGAATCTTTAACTTCAGTATTATCCATTCGAATGAGGCAGCGTTCACGCAAAGAACCTAAGAAACGTCTGCGTTCGTCAGGTTTGGTTTGTGGTGTAATGCCTTGAGCAGCTTGCTCAACGCGTTTGTTTAAGTCTTCAGTCATGTAATCATCCTTTCTGCTTAGTATTAATTGTAACAAAAAAACCTTTCCCATAATGGGAAAGGCTTTTCGACAAAATAAAATGTAAAAATTAAAGTAACTTGTTGTAGTATTCAACAACGAGTGATTCATCAATTTCTGGTTCCATTTCGTCACGTTCTGGTAAACGTACAAGAGTACCTTCCATCTTGTTGTCATCAAATGAAACAAATGATGGACGAGCAGTAACTGCGTCTAAGGCATCCTTAACTTGTTGCAAGTTCTTTGAGTTTTCCTTCAAACCAACAACTTGGCCTACGCTGACTTCGTATGAAGGAATGTCAACGCGCTTACCATCAACAGTGATGTGACCGTGGTTAACTAATTGTCTAGCTTGTTCTCTAGTAGTAGCTAAACCAAGGCGGTAAACAATGTTGTCCAAACGACGTTCAAGCAAGATCATGAAGTTAACACCGTGTTGACCTTCACGAATCTTACCAGCGCGTGCGAACAAAGTTCTAAATTGACGTTCGTTTAAGCCGTACATCCAACGTAACTTTTGCTTTTCGTGTAATTGTTGGCCATATTCTGACAAACGACCGCGGTTGTTAGGACCGTGTTGACCTGGAGCGTAATTACGACGTGCGATTTCCTTACCAGTACCTGAAAGGGAAATACCTAATCTTCTTGAACGTTTCCAACTTGGACCTGTATATCTTGACATAAAAATCCTCCATAAAATTTAAATAATAATTTTTGGAGTAAAATATTACGAATAAGTTCAACATTCGTGCATCTCAAATTCACATTTTCGCCCCATGCAGCGTGGGTTACTCGTTCACTAAAGCGTTTCAAGATGTTGACGTTCTTGTCACTTATTGCTGCAAATATTTTACACGATTAGTATTATATAGAGTTAGGAATAATAAATCAAGAAATGGAACAGCTTTTTCACATCTTTAGGTCATGTTTTGTTATAATTATGGTAGTTTTGGAGGATAAACAATGCCATCAATTCAAGCTATTATTATTATCGCCGTTGTAATCCTGATCATTGTTATCATCGCTTCAATGTTGCTCATCAATCGCAAGCAGCTTCGTGAGATTGAAGTAATTGCCGCTGCTGTTGACGAAATTGAGAAGATGCATCTTGAGGAAGATATCAAGCGACTGAATAAGATGGATTTAGCGGGTGAAAGTTTAACTACATTAAATACTTGGCGAAAGAGCTATAATGATGCTTCAACCAAAAAAATACCACATGTTCGCAAATTATTTGAAGAAGCAGCTAATGATAATTCAACTTATAGACTCTTTAAAGCTAGAAAAAAGATTAAAAAAGCACAAGAAATTATCAAGCCAACTTTAGAAGATGCTCGTAATACGAAGGCTGTCTTTACTGAACTACTCGAATCAAATAAAGAAAATCAGATTCAATATGATGCCTTGATTAAGGTATATCGGGAGCTTAGAAAAGATGTCCTGGCTAGTTCATTTGAATATGGTGCTGCTATTGATCAAATTGAAGATCAATTAGCTTCAATGGAAAGTGACTTTGAAGAAGCTAAGAATTTATCTTCACAAGGTGACCATGTTGAAGCTAAACGAGTTCTTTCTAAGATCAGAATGGCCTTGGGTGGATTGCAAAAACAATTGCCTAAAATTAAAGATGGTTATCATCAATTAGAAGTTGTTTTCCAAGATCAATTAAGGGAATTATCTGATGCATATAAGAAGATGATTTCTGAAAAGTACTATATTACTGATGTAGATGTTTTAGAGCGCATTAAAGAAATTCATGACGAAATCGATGATGCACGTAAGCTTTTATCAGAAACTAAGGTAGACGAATTAGCTAAGACTAATAAGAAAATCTCTGGTGAAATTAGTTCACTTTATAATGTTTTGGCTAAGGAATATAAAGCTCGGCCTTTCGTTGAAAAGAATCAGAATAAGATGTTGACTTTGATTGCTCACCAACAGGCTGCTTCTAAAAAGTTGGTTGAAAAACTGCAGCATATTGATGAGAGTTATGAATTGACTCATGGAGAACTTGAAAAAAGCAAGGAATTAGAAAAAGAAGTCAACAACATGAACCGTCAATATACTGTCGATACGCAAAATATTGCTGACGGTAAGGGTGTTTATTCAGCAATTCAAGATTCTTGGCTTCAAATGCTCGATCGTTTGCGTAAAATCGATCAAGAGCAAGCAAAGATGTCTACTGATGTTGATGGCTTATACGATTCAGAAAATGTAGCTAATGATTCAATTAAGCGTTTTAAACAAGAAGTTTCATTAGTTTACCGTCGACTTGAGCGTCGTAATTTGCCAGGCAATCCAGATAGTTTTGTTCAAATGTATACTTTGGTTGTCAATGAAATTGGTCATGTCAGTGATGAGTTAAGCCGAGTCAGAATTAATATGGAAAAAATTTCCAATGAATTAATTCAGATTTCTGACGATGTGGAGAGACTTAAGCGTGAAGCTGATGACATCATTAATTCTAGCAACTTGGTAGAATTAACTATGCAGTATGCCAATAAGTATGCTGATAAGGATCCGGTTAAACAAGCTCAAAAGACGGCTATGCAGCTTTATGATGAATATCATTATAAGGAAGCTTTAGATACGATAGCAACAGCTCTTGAAAAAGTAGAGCCTGGTAGTTATCAAAGATTGGAAAATTCATATTATTCAGAACAAAGAGAATAAATTATTGAAGCATTTCGATATTTAGGCTAAAATTTAAAAGTCGTTAAAACGGTCAAGTCATTGACCGTTTTTTGATAGAGGGGTAATATTAGTGATTTATTTTGACAATAGTGCAACAACAAAAATAGATCCTCAAGTTTTAGATACTTATAATAAGGTAGCAACTAATATTTGGGGTAATCCTTCAAGTTTGCATAAGATGGGTGATAGAGCTCATCAACTGCTTGAAGCTTCACGTAAGCAAATTGCTGATTTATTGGGAACCAAACAACATGAGATCTTCTTCACGTCGGGTGGTACAGAATCAAACAATACGGCTATTAAAGGAACGGCAATTCAAAAGCGTGAGTTTGGTAAGCATATTATTACTTCTAGCGTTGAACATGCTTCTGTCGCAAATAGTTTTACAGCCTTAGAGAATTTGGGTTGGCGTGTAACTCGTTTACCTGTTGATAAAGAAGGCAGAGTAAATGTCAATGATTTAAGGAATGCGATTGATTCAGATACTACTCTGGTTTCAATTATGGGTGTTAATAACGAAATTGGAACTATTCAACCAATTGAAGAAATTAGTGATTTGCTAGAGAATTATCCGACAATTCAATTTCACGTTGATAATGTCCAAGCTTTAGGTAAGAACATTTGGGACAAAGTCTTTACGCCTCGAGTTGATCTTTCTAGTTTATCTGCTCATAAGTTTCATGCACCACGTGGTATCGGTATCTTATATAAAAAGGAAGGTAAGATGCTGAGTCCACTTCATGATGGTGGTGGTCAAGAAAAAGGCTTGCGTTCAGGTACCGAAAACTTACCTGCTATTGCTGGTATGGCAAAGGCTATACGTTTGCTTTTACAAAATGAGCCAGAAAAGGCTGCTCGAGAAGCTGCAATTAAGGCTAAGATCGTTGATTATCTTAAGCAAAAGCCTGGCATTGATATCTTTTCACCAGTTCAAGATAATTTTGCACCGCATATTCTTTGCTTTGCTTTAGAGGGTATTCGTGGTGAAACTTTAGTTCATACTTTGGAAGATCAAGATATTTATACATCAACTACATCTGCATGTGCTTCTAAGACAGCTGATGAGGCAAGTACCTTGGTTTCTATGCATATTGATGATAAGATTGCTACTAGTGCAATACGTTTGAGTTTTGATGAGACAAATACGCTTGCAGAAGCAGATGAATTTATCAAGGTCTTTGATAAGATCTACAATCATTTTGCTAAAATTAATCATTTGGGAGAGAATTAATGGAATATACAGAAGTTATGGTCCGTTATGGGGAACTCTCAACTAAGGGGAAGAATAGAAAGGACTTTATCAATCGTTTAGCTACTAACGTTGAAAGAGTCTTGAAGGATTTCCCTCAAATTGAATTTCACCCACGGCACGACCGGATGCACATCATTTTGAATGGTGCACCATTTACTGAAGTTGATAAGCGACTTAAAAAGGTTTTTGGTATTCAAACCTACTCACCAGCTATTAAAGTTCCTAAGACTTTAGAGGATATTAAGAAAACCTCTTTGGAATTAATGAATGAAACTTTTAAGCCAGGAATGACTTTTAAAGTTAATACTAAACGAAGTGATCATAAGTTTGAATATGATACTAATCAACTTAACAATTTAGTTGGTGACTACTTATTTGATCATATCGATCATTTGAAGGCTGAAATGAAGCATCCGGATTTAGTATTGAGAATTGAAGTTCGTCAAGATGCTGTTTATATTTCAAATCAATTGCTTCATGGTGTTGGCGGGATGCCAGTTGGTACTGCTGGCAAGGCCGTTATGATGTTATCAGGTGGGATCGACTCACCAGTTGCTTCATGGCTTGCCCTCAAGCGTGGAGTAGATATTGAAATGGTCCACTTCTTTAGCCCGCCTTACACTACTGAGAAGGCTTTGGCTAAAGCTAAGGAATTAACTGGTATTTTGGCAAATTACGCTGGCAAGATTAACTTTATTGCTGTCCCATTTGCTGAAATTCAGGAAACCATTAAGGAAAAGTTGCCTGAAGGTTACTTGATGACAGTTCAACGTCGTTTTATGTTGCAATTAGCTGATCGTATCCGTAAGATGCGTGGGGGCTTGGCAATTTTCAATGGTGAATCTGTTGGTCAAGTTGCTTCTCAAACATTGCAATCAATGGTAGCAATTAACGATGTAACAACCACTCCAGTTATTCGTCCCGTAGCTACGATGGACAAGACCGAAATCATTGCTAAGGCTGAAAAGATTGGTACCTTTGATCTGTCAATCAAACCATTTGAAGATTGTTGTACTATCTTTGCTCCGCCTCGTCCTAAGACTAAGCCAAAGTTAGAAAAAGCACGTGAATATGAAGCACGTCTGGATGTTGAAGGACTGATTCAGAGAGCTTTGGATGGTATTGAAGTAACACCAATTTATCCAAATGAAAAATTCTTGGATGATAAAGCACAAGAAGATAAAGATTTATTGTAAAAAGAAAGCATTCTATAGTAATTAACTATAGGATGTTTTTTGCTAGAAAAAATCTGATTTTTATCTATTGATTCTTTCTATATAGAAAGTAGGAATTTCAAATGACAATAGGAGAATTACTAAAATCAACTCGCTTAAATGCTGGCTGGACTCAAAAAGAAATGGCAGCTGGTGTTGTTTCGGAATCGTTTTATTCTAAAGTAGAACGCAGTATTCATCATATAGACGCAGATACTTTGCTTGAAATCTTGAAAGCTAAAAGAATCAATCCAGCTCTTTTTTTTAATGCAGCTCCTACTGATGAAAAAAATACAGCAAGTAACTTAATAACTAATAAAATTGTCAATGCAACGAATCGTAGAGACATACAAGCTTGGCGGCAAGCAGCAGAAGAATATGAAGAAAATAAGAAAAAGGGTATTGAATACACGCAATGGGTAAGTTATGTGCTAGATCTTGGACAAGCATGGATACTGCGTTCACCTGAAAAAGTGACATTAAAAACGCAAGCACAGATAAAGAGAATAGTTAATGAAGACAATTGGAATATGTTTACCTATAATCTTATTGGCATGGCGTTTATTGTCCTAAAACCAGATGAAGTAAAATATTTTACTCATCGGGCTTATTCAATCTTTAAAAAGTCTAAGGGAATAGTGAATGATCAAGTAACAAATAGTGTAAATTCTTTGGCAGTTAATTTTTTGATATATGCCTATATTCATAATTTTGATAAAAGAGAATACCAAGAAACATTCGAACTTTTTAAAGAATTACCGATGGATCCAGGAAATCTTATTTATCGCATAGTTTTAAAATATTATCAGGCTTTGTTAAACCAGAGTCAGAATGATATTGAAAAATACGGTTCTCTTTTAAAAGGTGAAGAATTTTTCTGTGTTTTACAAGATGATAAGTAACTAAGAAAGGCTTAGAATATAGCCTTTTTCTTTTACCCTAAAATTCAACTTTCGATATAGAAAGTTTGCGTACTATATAAAAATTTTCCAATAAGATATTTTTGGAAGTGACAGAATATGGTAACAATAGGGCAACAATTAAGTAAAACTAGACGAAAATTAGTCTTAAATAAAAGTCAAATGGCTAAGCATATAATAAGTGTTTCCTTTTATTCCAGAGTTGAAAATAATACAACTACAATTTCAGCAACAAATTTAATTAGACTTTTGCGTTATCACGATCAATCGATTATTAAATTCATGCAACCTTTTGCAAATAATGCTCTTAGTTTGCAAATTTATGAAAGTAAAATAAATGAGGCTTTTCAACGTAAGGATATTACAAAACTGCAACAACTCAAGAGTAAAATGAATTTCAAAATGATTCATCAGATCATTAATTTAAAGTTGAATGAACTTGAACAAAATGCAAAAACTCGTTCACCAGACGTTACGCATCTAAAGCATGACATGCTTCAAATTGAAAATTGGGATGCTAATTATTTATGGGTATTTTTAAACATAATGAATTATTATGAATTCACTGATTTGGAAGGATTAATAGGATCTATATTTAATAAATATAGAAATAGTAGTCAATATGATCCCACAACGTTGAAATTTTTAGCAGAAATTGCAGTAAATTATCTAAAAATATGTTATTCCAATCAGGATACTAAATTCGAAATGAAGAAAGCTATAGATTTTGTAAAGTCATTGCCAAACACAGTCGATATTTTTAATGAAAAACTAGTAATTACATATTTTGAATCCGTAATTAATAAAGAGGATAAGACTGCAATTGAGATATCTCAATTAGCACAAAATATTGGTTATACAATATAGCCTTTTTAGTCAGAATATGAATATTAAGCTTTAATTAGTTTCTCTAAGATTATTTGCAAATATGTAGTTTTTAAGTTCTGAGAGAAATCGATCTTCATAATATGAGTAAAAGAAAAAATTATCTCAATTCTATTATGAAAATATGATAGAGGAACATAAATGACTATTGGTGAGCAGTTAAAAAGAGAGCGATTGCTTCTTGGAATTACTCAAAAACAAATGTGTGCGGGAATAATTACAGATGCAACTTATTCTAGAGTGGAAAGAAATAAAATTGAAATTAATATCATTAATTTAATACGTATTCTAAATAAATGGCAAATTTCATTTAATGATTTCTTTTCTCCATTTGATATTTCTCCAATTAACCAAGAAATTGGTTATGCGTTTATCAATCGAGATATACCTAAGCTTGAAGCTTTAAGCAAGGACGGACGTGTTCAGGATGAAAGCCATCAATTTGAATTTCGACTGATAAAGGCTATTTTAAATGATAAGATTGCAGATTTATCTGCTGATATGAAGCAAAAAGCTAGATGGCAAATCTTACCAGTTGGAGAATTTAATACTAATTTTTTGTTCAAGTTACAATTAGTAATGCCATTCTATAGTTTTGAAGAGAGTAAGTTACTTATTAGTTACGTTTTAGATTCTAGTAAAGAAATAGATGTAACTGATAAAAGCACAAGTTTTCTTCTGAGCGTACTTGTTGCCTATATAAAGCAATGTATTCAGAGTAATCAGATGGATGAAGCAAGAAAAATTATTGATTTTATTCAGAATTTTCCAAACGGCTCTTCCGTTTATGTCTATAAAGCATTGGCTTTATATAATTTAGCTGATATTGAGAAAGATGAAAAAAGAAAAGTAAAGACAAAGAATTTAATAGACCTTGTAGGTTATTCTAAATGTCTTAATTAGTGGTATAGATAGGAGTTTTTATGAGAAAATCAATTAAATATTTAGGTATTATTTCAGTAGCCTTGTTTGCGGTATCACCCTTGATTCCTGCTGATCTACAGTTATCAGTTGATACAGTTGATGCTTCTGCCAAAATTGATAACGATTCAACTTTTATTAAGCTTATTAAGAGTAAGCCATATTTTGTTGTACAACCTGGTCAAGATATCGCAGACTTTGAAAATTCAATTGGCTTAAATGATGATGATGACAAAGATCAATCAATTAACGACATTACTCCAAGTGTTGGGAAGGTCGACTTAACGGAAGGTGTAAGTTATGGTCGGTACTATTTAGCAAAAAATGGAGAAATGTACGAATACGATGAGGATGCCTTTAAGGCGGGTAGGACATATGTTTTGATACCCAACTTTACGATCACTGATTTGAAACCAGGAGCTAAATACACATTATATAGTAACGGGTCTGATGGTATTTATGATAATGAAAAAGCAGATGAAGATGGACAATTAAATGCTGAATTCTGTATTCCAATCTATGTGGGACAAGCTCCAAGCAATACTTCAACGTCGGGTTTAATTCCAGGTAAAGACTTTAGTTTTGATGCTAATAAAGGTTCTAGCTCAGCAAAGAGCAATATTACTTCTGGTGTAAAGAAGACTAAAAAAGTTGGCTTGAAAAAAGTTCAGACTAAACAGTTTAAAACTAAGTTATACAGTGCTAAAGGTATGGTAAAGAAAGTTTTGCATGGCCGAAAAATATTGAAAATTAATGGAAAGAAAAAAATTAAAGTAAGTCACAAATATCGTGTGGCTTATAGAGTCAAGATTCATTTTTCAACTTATTATATTTTAGCTAATAAATTAAAGCTGATTAAATAAAAAATACACTCGAATTCCAAGTTACTGGTTTTCGGGTGTTTTTTATTTATGAAATAAAAATTAAAATTCACTCTTGATTTAGCAAATATGTAAAAAATAAGGTCTGATAAAATCCCGTCTTTATAATTTAAACGGTAATTAAGAGTGAATGAAATAAATAAGGATGAATAAAGCTTAATGGATAAATTGTCAATTGTTGTGCCTTGCTTTAATGAAGAAGAATCAATACCGCTATTTTATTCAGCAGTAAATAAAGTCTTAGAGAAGATTCTTAATCTTGAAGCGGAGTATTGGTTTGTTAATGATGGTTCAAAGGATTCTAGCTTGGCAAAGATGAAGGAATTACGTGAAAAGGATAAGCATGTTCACTATATTTCCTTTTCACGTAATTTTGGTAAAGAAGCCGCATTATATGCAGGCTTGCAAAACGCAACAGGCAACTATGTTGTAGTAATGGATGTAGATTTGCAAGATCCACCTAAGTTCTTGCCTAAAATGTATGACTTGATTAAGTCTGGTCAATATGACTCTGTTGGATGCAGACGCGTAGATCGCAAAGGTGAGAATAAATTTAAATCATTCTTGAGTGATAAATTCTACGCTGTCATTAATAAGATATCAAAGACTCAAATTGTTCCAGGTGCGCGTGACTACCGTATGATGACCAGACAGATGGTCAATGCCGTTTTATCTATGAAAGAGTATAGCCGTTTTTCCAAAGGTATTTTTTCATGGGTAGGATTTAAGACCAAATATCTTGAATATCACAATATTGAACGTGTAGCTGGTGAGACTGATTGGACTACTTGGAAGCTATTTAAATATGCAATGAATGGAATTGCAGATTTCTCCCAAGCACCTTTGAACCTTGCAGTTTGGATTGGACTTTTTTCTTTTGCATTATCCCTGCTTGGGATTTTGTTCATTATTATTAGAAAAATCGTCAGTCCAGCTTCAAGTGTTTTTGGTTGGGCAAGTTTAGTTGCAGTTATTTTGCTAATTGGGGGATTGCAGCTTCTGTGTATCGGTATAATTGGCCGATATGTTGGAAAAATTTATCTTCAAGTTAAAAATCGTCCAGTTTATATAGTTAAAGAAAAGGAATAATGAATGAAAAATATTAAGTGGGAAAAAGTCTGGGGAGTAGTTTGGCCATATTTAGTATTTATTGCAGTAACAACGATTATGATTTGGCCACAATTAAAAATAGGAGTTTTTACAAGCGGTGCAGATACATTCTTTCATTCTGCTCGCTTTTATGATGCTGCGATGCAAATACATAATCATAATTTTAGTTCTTTTCAATCAAATTATGGTTTCCAACAATCCGGTCGTGTCATCAATGCGTTGTATGGACCAGGTTTTGCATATTTAAATGGATTAATTTTATTGATGGTAAAAACGTGGTTTAATTATCAAATTTTAACAGATTACTTTATCTGTTTATTGGGTGCAGGTACTATGATGTGCCTTTTGCAATATGTAAAAATTAATAAACCACTTTCTGTACTTCTGAGTATTCTTTTTATAAATATTGGTATGATCCCATCATATATAAATAGTCATACTTTTAATGGATGGGGACAAGCATGGATGCCACTAGTTTTACTGTGTGGTGTACGAATAATTATAGACAAGAAAAGACCGATTAACTGGATACAGTTAATGGTAGTTATGAGCGTAATTATTCAAATTCATATATTGAGTACTTTAATGGCTGTTTTTTTGTTAATACCCTTTTTTATAATTTGTTTATGCCTACATAAAAATGATAAAAAAATATGGATTGATTTATCTAAAGCAATTCTTGGAACTATATGTTTAACAGCAAATGTTTGGGGAGCATATATAGCTTTATATTCTTCTAATAGACTTGCAACTCCTGATGCATATGACTTGAGATTGGGTGGAGTTCAGTTAAGTGGATATAAAGGTTATTTTGGAACTTATGGAACAGTATCTGGTCACATATTGCCGTTAGTGTTGTTTTTAATTATCTTACAATTCATATTCATAATTCGTAATTTTAAGCAGAATCTTATTAATACAACTGTTACTATTTATGGTTTGATCATTCTTGCTGTAGCCTCAATTTATTTTCCATGGGGTGTTGTTCAAAGAATTTTTCCATTCACAAAATCATTGTTTCAATTTCCGTATCGATTAATAGTAATTGCTTACCCATTATTAATATTGGGAATAGGATTAACAATTCGACTTAATTTTATGCAAGTAAATTGGAAAAAATATATATCTATTATATTTGTTGGCCTTGCATTAATTGAAAGCATAGTTTCAACAGTACGCACAACGCGTTATTTTAGTTCATATCATACAGTTAGCGCTACAGTGCAGCGTGCAAGTAAAGATAAGGATTTATCTAAGATCTTTGATAATAAAGTTTATGGTAGACAGTCTGATTACCTTTCAGTTTCTAAAGATTATGTTCCTGGAAAAATGAATAATTTATATAGGAAGAAAGTACTAAAGAAACAGAAAGGTTATAAGCATTTTGTAGATCACAATCGTTTAATACTCAAATGGAATGCTGAAAATAGTAAAAAGGTTACATTGCCATTAGTAATGTATTCTCAAAGTGAACTGATTGTAAACGGAAAACATTTTAATGGAAAGAAAAATTCGGTAGGAAGCCCAATTATTTCACAGAAAAAAGGAGCCAACAGCGCAATTTTGAGTTTTAAAGTTCCTACATATTTTTATGTATTGTTGTGGATAACGATTGTTTCTTGGGTTATATTATTAATTTTTGGTTTATATAAAGTTGGATTGAAATTTACAAAATGATAAATAAAAAAGTTGAAGGTATATTAAAAAAGATTTGGCCATATCTGGTATTTATTGTAGTTGCCATTCTTTTGGTTAGTTATCAAATTCAAAAGCATACCACTATCGTAGTTGCAGATAGTTATTTTCATTTTTCTCGTTTTTATGATGCGGCCGAACAAATTAAGAACCATAATTTTAGTTATTTTCAAATGAATTATAGTTTTAATCAGACTGGCAGAATAATTAATGGTTTCTATGGGCCATTTTTTGCATATCTGATGGGCGGATTACTGCTTTTAGTAAAGAATTGGTTTAATTTTCAAATAATAACTACATTCTTAATATCTTTAATTTCAAGTGTTGGAATGTATTTATGCTCTAAAAAGGTAACTAACAATACAATAATTAGTACTTTAGTAGGTATTATTTATATGTCACAAGTAAAACTATGGAGTAGTGGTTCAACTTTTACATCAATTAGTTCCATGCTTGTGCCGTTCGTCTTATTATGTGGAATTAGAATGGTAACTAACCATGAAAAACCAATTAATTGGATACAATTAGCGTTGATTATGGGAATAGTTTCACAAATTCATGTTTTGAGTATTGTTCTATTTATAATTCTATTATTACCATTCTTTATTGGCGGATTAGTAAAAGCAAAAAGTAAATCAAGAATGTGGTTGGATTTGCTTTTTGCTGTATTGATAACTTTCTTACTTACAGCAAATATTTGGTTTAGCCTTTGCTATGCCAAATTAGGTGAGAATCTATTTAATCCAATTTCTACAAGTATGACAGGAGGAGCAATTTCTCTTCGTCGTTTTACCATACTTACAATTATCGTATATTTAATTCAATTGGTTTACGTGATAATCCATTGGAAAAAAAGTTTTTTAAATAGTTTTATAACAAGTCTGGCAGTTGTATTCGGAGTATTGTCTACTAAAATTTTTCCATGGAGATTGATTCAACAGCATTTTCCAATTTTAAAAGAAACATTTCAATATCCAAGACGAATTAGTGTTTTGTTTATTCCTTTAATTTTAATTGCACTTGGAATAACAGCTAATGAAATAGTGAAAAAAGATAATAGAGAAATTAGCGTAGGCGTTATTGTATTGCTTAGTTTAGTATTTTTAAGTAGTTATAATCGTACAATAAGATTGAATAGTTTTTATACTGTTAATACTTTTATGCTGAATACGGAAGAGAATCATAGGCAAATTGCTGCCGTTAGGTCTAAGAATCCAGGTGAGTTATTTGTGAAAAAGATTATAACAGAACCGGATTATTTGCCTAAGTATAAGAATATTTCTAGTAGAAAAGCTATTCGAGTTTATAGCAAGACTTTAAAGGATTCTAATAGCAGGTTTAAACATAAAGTCCTTTCTAAAGGAAGATTAGAAATTAGTTGGAAAGGAAAATCCTTAAAAGAAATCACACTACCTTTAGTTATCTATAAGAGATCCCAATTGATATTAAATGGTAAACAAGTTGGTAATGTGCACAAAAATGCTGTAGGAATGCCTCGAGTTAAACAATTAGTTGGTAAAAACGTTGCAATTCTCAGTTTTAAGACCACATTCTTATTTAAGATGCTTATAACCATTGCTATCTTAAGCTGGATAATAATATCTGTATCAGGTATTTCATTTACAATCAAAGAACGAAGAAACGGCAAGAGTGAAGTTTTATGAGAAAAGTAATACCAAAATACCTTTTATGGATGTTGGTTAGTATCTTTGCATTTTTACAAATATTAGGTGGACAATTAAATTTTATGGTTTTATCCTTCAAGGGCTTGTCTGCTTCAATACTAAATAATGTGTTCATTATACTTATATCTTTAATATTGGGGTATAAATACAGCGGTAAGAAAATAAAACCAGTTAATGTATTTATATACTGGATTTTGACAGTAATAACTTTAATGATTGTATATCTGGCATACTGGGTCAGATATCCTCAGAACATGAATATCTGGCAATTACTGCATATATTTTTTCCAGTCTTAACTAGTAGTTCGGCTATGTTAACCGGACTACTTTGTTGTATTCTAGTCCAACCATACTTGTATGATTTGCAAGCAAGACTTAGTGCAAAACAAAATACATTATTATTAATAGCATTAACATTACTAGGTTTTACTATTTCAGTGGGAAAATATCCTTTTGATAAATCAATATACGGTCTATATTTGATTCTATTTTTTGCCTGGGGAATGTTTTTAGCAAAAATACATACTTCAAGAAAGCTTCGTATTAGTCTCATTGTCTCAACAATTATTTCATTATTGGTTATGGTCCTTGGAGTATATGGTTTTTATGCTATTTATTGGTATCAAAGACTTGAACGAGGAAAAGTTGTTGACTGGAATTATCAATTATTGTCGAATATAACTTCGCCTTTAGTATTTATTGTGACTATCACTCTCTTTCTAATTTCTGAAAAAGCAATTAAGAAGTTAAGTGTTAATAACTTAATAATCTTTATACCAGTAATTATTTTTGCACAAGCTAAAAATGATACTTTCTTCCTGGTAAGATCTTTCTTGCCAGACCACCTTAATTTCATTTTCTCAATAGTGATTCTATTGATATTAGATTATGGAATTACTTTTTTCTACCGAAGGTTTATTTTAAACTTTAGATCAGTTAAAAAACTGTTGAGTAATAATGATGATCTTTTGGAATTTTTAAGCAGGTTTTGTCATCAACTATTTAATTGGATCCAAAAGAATAAAGTAACTTTATTAACTTTGATTTGGTTACTTGTTTTAAGCTTTAGCTCTTATTTGATTGTGTCTGATCATTTAAAGATCAGTGTATTAAATAATACTAGTTGTAATGCAATAACCTTTTTACTAGCACAAGAATCTGGGACGATAGTTTTAACGGCTATTTTTTTGTATGTTGTGTTTATGCTGGTATATTTAATACTTACCAGATATTGGTCTTCTATAATATTAGTGAGTCTATTAACAATTTTTTGGTCAATTGCTAATAAGATAAAGCTAAATATGAGAGGGGATGCAATTTTTCCTGACGATTTAAACGAAGTAATCAATGTTAAAACTTTGATTCCAATGATTGACCAAAAACTGATTCTGGCAAGTGGAATAGTAATTTTACTTGTGATCATCCTGGATGTTTTCTTAGAGATAAAACATCCAATTAAATTGACCGTGTCATGGAAAAAGAAATTAGTCCTAGGCTTATTAAGTATTTTGGTTTTGATAACGCCACTTCATTTTAATCATAAGGGGAACGTAATCTACTACATCAGTCGCAGTTTTGGTAATAAACCTTCTTTTAACAATTCTAAACAAGATCTTCAATTGCATGGACCGGTTTTTACCTTTTTAGATTATATTGATCAAGTTCATGTAATGAATGAACCCAAAGGATATACGAAGGATAGTATTGATCGGATAAATGCCAGATATCGAAAAGTAGCTCAAGAAATCAATCGACAAAGAAAGAATAAATTAAATAAACAAACTATTGTTTTCAACCTGAGTGAAAGTTTCGTTGATCCGTACACTTTTCCAGAAATGAAATTTAAACCCGGTTTTGTTAATCCAATCAAATACATTCAGTCTTTAAAGCATACTAATACATATGGAACTATGCTTTCCGATGGCTATGGTGGCGGAACTGGAGATATGGAATGGGCAAGCTTAACAGGGTTAAGTATGGGTATTTTCAAAACACCTGTAATTCCATTCGTCCAAATAGTTCCCAAGCATCAATTCTATCCAACTATTGGTATGAACTTTAAGTATAGCTCTGCTATTCATCCATTTAATGGCACCTATTATTCACGAATTGAGGATTATCAAAGATTTAAATTTAACAAGTTTATCTATAATGGTTCAAAGTACCCACTTATCGATCAGCATAAAATAGATAAATCACCTTATAATTCTGACTTTACTGCATATTCTAATGGGTTAAAGCAAATTAAGGATTATCCTCAAGGGCAGTTTATGAATATAATTACTATTCAGAATCATATGCCATATAATAACTGGTATTCTAAGAACAATTATGCCAACTTGTTCAGCAATAAGTTGCTTGATGAAGCTGACAAACAACAAATGGCCACTTATATTAAAGGCTTGAATTATACAGATAAAGCTGTAAAGAGATTTATTAATCAAATTGATAAGATTAACAAGCCAATTACATTCGTGTTCTATGGAGATCATTATCCTAAGATAATAGCTCAAAACTATGTAGCAAAGTATCCAATTAAAATGCATTCCACTCGTTACTTTATTTATGCAAACAAGTACGCACAAGAACATGGTGTGAAGAGTAAGTTAACCGATAAAACTTCCTTTGTTAGTGCAAGTAATTTTATTGCCATGACCCTGGCACAAACTAATTCGAAAGTTACACCTTACCAAGCGCTTTTAACTAGAATTTGGCAAGAATTACCTACTATTACAGTTAATTACAAGGGTAAAAAGAATCCAGAGCTTATTAACCAATTAGGACGTAAAGTTTCTAGTAATAAACTAAATAAAAAGCAGAGACTTCTTCTGAGAGATTATAAATTGATCCAGTATGATATGACTGATGGCTCTGCTTATAGCTTAAAGGCCGAAGGATTTTATAAATAAACAAGAAAGATTAGTGAAAGTCGAAATATATGAGAAAAATAGATAAACTAATTCGTTCCGAAAGTTTTATTCAACTAGTCAAGTATGTCTTGATTGGCGTTCTTGGTTTAGTAGTTGATTTCGGTATTTATACAATTCTGACTCATTTTAAAATGAACGTTGAAATTGCTAATATTATCTCTTCCACTTGTGGCATAATTAATAATTTCTTTTGGAATTCATATGCTAATTTCAAAGTCCATGACCGATTAATATTAAGATTCATTTCTTATTTTTTAGTAGGACAAATTACTACTATCTTTACTACTATTTCATTATTTATCTTTGTTACGAAAATGTGCTTCCCGCACTTGATAGTGAAGATTATTGCTACCTTTGTCGCCACGCTGATTCAATTTGTAATCAACAAAATAATTACTTTCAGAAAAAGTAAGAACAAGATTTAAAGGATCATCTGTATTAATTTACAGATGATCTTTTTGATTAATCACAACCTAAAAAATCTTCTATATGGAAGATTTCAGGTATTTATCCCTATGTTTATTTACGATAGACACAGAAAGTGGGGATAATTAATGACCATTGGATATCAGCTTAGAAAGATACGACAATTTTTAAACTTAACTCAGTCACAAATGTGTGCAGGAATTATTAGTGAATCATTTTATTCTAAAGTTGAACATGATAAAAGTGACCTTAGTTTTGATAAACTATTAGCAATCTTAAAGGCGCATAATATATCGCTTTATGACTTTTTTGAAGTGTTTGATGAAGAAAACTTGCCTAAAGTTAAACTAAGAAAGCAAATTTATACTGCTTTTAATAATCGTAATATTAATCAACTAAAAAGAATTAAGAAGAGTTTAAATAAAAAGGATACGATTGAAAGCTTAAAAATCAACTTGATGTTAGCTACTTTGAATCAACAAGTTTATGAAATACCCGAAGAAATTCAAAAAGAGATTATGAGTAAATGCCTAAAAGTGGATCTGCGAAAACAAAAAGATTTCTGGAATTTAGCAATTTCTACATCTATATATAATTTTAGTGAATTAAGTGCATTTATAGATTATATTTTAGAGAATTCAACTGAATTAAATTTTTCAAATGACAATATGTTAGTTTCATTATTAAATCTGATAATTAATTATCTGGACCGTTGTTTCCATGAAAATTGTCTAGATAGGATTCGAATGTTAGGAGCTTTTGTGGAACAAATTCCTGATAGTTTTACGATTATTTTTCATAAATTGATTGTGAAATATTATGTTGCTTTAGCAGATAATGATGTTGTACTTGTGACAAAAATTGAGAATTTACTGAATAAGAGTGGATATCAATATTATATGAGAACACTATCCGTAGTTGAATAGAGGAATGAATATGTTAATTGGAGAACGTTTAAGAAAAATACGCGATTCATTGGGATTAACTCAAACCCAGATGGCAGCTGGCATTATAAATCGTTCCTTTTATTCACGTGTAGAGAAGAACAAAAACGCAATCAGTACTCGTGATTTAATGAAGATTTTGTATCATCATGAAGTGTCAATGGTTCAATTTTGTCAAGAATTAGGTGAAACTAAGCCACAGATTGTAAATTATCAAGAAGAGATCGTTCAAGCCTATCTGAAAGAAGATATAGTAACTCTTAAGAAAATTTATAAAAAAAGAAACTTTGTAGATATTAGAATTAAAAGCTTTATTCTCTT
Organism: Lactobacillus ultunensis DSM 16047; assembly: GCF_001436305.1. Classification (GTDB taxonomy): domain Bacteria; phylum Bacillota; class Bacilli; order Lactobacillales; family Lactobacillaceae; genus Lactobacillus; species Lactobacillus ultunensis. The sequence goes on from NZ_AZFO01000013.1 coordinate 37,789, forward strand.
ACTGATCTCAAAGCTTGAAGAAAAAATTGATGAGGTAAAAAGTATAATTCATAAGGATCCCAATTATAGTTATTTACAAGAATGCAATTGGAGTGAAGAAAACCTGTGGTTTACCTATTTCGTTATGGATCTATATAATATGGATGAATTACAAAATTTGGTTAATACACTCGTTAATAAATATCAGAATAGGTTAAGTGATCGTCAGACTGCACATTTAGTAGCTCGTGTTTTAATTAAATATTTAGATTTTTGTGTAAAGAAGCATCAAATGAACAAAGAAATGAATGATGCAATTAAGCTGTTAAAATTTTTACCAAATGAAGTAGAATTTGGAATTTATAGGATTCTTGCTGTATATTATGAAGAGGTTTTAAATAAGAATTATCAAAATGTTAACCTGATAGTTGATACTCTACAGGATAATGGTTTGAATTATAAAAGTGGAGGATAAAAAAGTGACCATTGGGGAAGCACTTAAGCAGGTTCGCCTGCATGAAGGCCTAACGCAAGAACAGATGGCAGCTGGAATTATTTCGGAATCTTTTTATTCAAAAGTTGAACGTGATGTTCACCAAATAGATGCTAATTTACTATTGGATATTTTAGTTGCGCATCATATAGATGTGGGAAGCTTTTTTAGTAAAATTAGCAATCAAAAAACTAAGCAAGAACCAGATTTTGATTTAATGAATCAAATCAGTTTTGCCCAAAATAAAAGGGATTTGCATAAGCTTGATGAAATTACTGAAGAAATTAAGAATAGGAAAGAAAAGCCTAGTTTTTGGTTACAATTTAGACTTGAAAATGCTTATGCTTGGACACTTCATTCTGGTGATCAGATTGATCCAGAATTGAAGAAGAAAGTTAAAGCCATTATAGTTGATGAAAACTGGAATAGAACGGCTTATCATTATTTAAGTCAAGCGGTAATTTTCTTGGATATTGATGATGCATATCAATTAGTCAATTCGGCTTTTAGAGCATATAAAAAGAGACCAGCTACTGATACTTTTACGTTGCAATTTGTAGCTATGATTGCAGTTAATTTTTTAAATTGTTGTTATCATAAGCATGCTAGTAAGAAATATGCAGAACTTGCAATTCAATTTTTACGCGAGCTTCCAATGGATGGCGCGATTGGCATTAATAGTGTTCTGGGAACATATTATGAAGCTTTATTTAATAGTGATCGGGCAACAGCTGATGAAGTAGCTGATGTCTTAAGGAAAAGCGGGTATGTTTCATTAATTGAAGACACATTGAAATGAATATAAAAGAACCTCAACTCGAAAGGAGTTGAGGGTTTTTGTATAATTTTTACTGATTGATACATGAAAATGAAAGAAAGATATAAATGAGAATTGATAAATACTTAGCTAATATGAACGTAGGCTCACGCAAGGAAGTTCATCAGTTAATTAAAAAAGGAATAGTTTCAGTTAACGGGCAGACTGTCAAAACGCCTAAAGAAAAGGTCGCAGAAACGGATGAAGTAACGGTTAATGGAGAAAAAATTGTTTATCAGAAATACCATTATTTTTTGATGAATAAGCCTAAAGGCGTACTGTCAGCGACTGAGGATCGTAGTCAAAGAACTGTGATTTCTTTGCTAGATCTGAAAGATCAATATCAAGGAATTGTGCCAGTAGGTAGATTGGACAAGGATACAACAGGCTTGTTGCTTTTGACCAATGATGGACAATTGAATCATGAATTGTTAGCACCTAATAAGCATGTGGCTAAAGTTTATCGTGCAAAAATTGCTGGCGTAGCCGACGAAAATACTGTAAAAACTTTTGCTTCAGGGATGACTTTAGGTGATGAGACTAAGCTTAAGCCGGCAAAGCTGACCGTTTTGAAACAGGATCTCGAACATGATAGCTCAGAAATTGAAATTGAAATTAGCGAGGGAAAGTATCACCAGATCAAGCGCATGTTTGGTGCTGTAGGGATGAAAGTAGTTGAACTGGAACGGATTTCAATGGGTAAGTTGAAATTGCCTAACAATTTAAAGCGCGGACAATATATTGAAATTGATGTGGATGAGATTAAGTAAAATAGTATAAAGACAATGAATTTACTCACTAACAAAAAGACTTTACGAGATTATAGGATTATATCTTTTTTATTTTTAGCTAAAATGCTATAATCGTTACCAAAGCCATGATCAAGAGGTATCAACTTTATTTACAGAGAAAAGCCAGATAGCTGAGAGGCCAAAAGTTGATTTGTAGCTTGATTAGCTGACTAATTGAACTTAAGTAGGTTAGTCCGGACACTTCAGCGCCGTTATCGTTTATTGAGAGAAGCACATTTTGTGCTTAACCATAGGTGGTACCGCGGTTAGTAAATCGTCCTAGACAACATTGTCTAGGACTTTTTTATTGGAGGAAATTTTTAATGACAGATTTAGCACCTAAATACAACCCAAATGAGGTTGAAAAAGGCAGATATCAAGAATGGCTTGATGAAGATTTATTCAAGCCATCTGGTGACAAAAAAGCTCACCCATATTCAATTGTTATTCCACCACCAAATGTAACTGGTAAGTTGCACTTGGGTCATGCTTGGGATACTGCAATTCAAGATACTTTAATTCGTTTCAAGCGTATGCAAGGCTATGATACGCTTTACCTTCCTGGTATGGACCACGCAGGTATTGCTACTCAAGCCAAGGTTGAAGCTAAGCTTCGCAAACAAGGCAAGGATCGTCATCAAATGGGACGTGAAGCCTTCGTTAAGCAAGTTTGGGACTGGAAAGATGAATACGCAGCAATCATCAAGGGCCAATGGGCTAAGATGGGTCTTTCACTTGATTACTCAAGAGAAAGATTTACCTTGGATAAAGGTCTTTCTAAGGCTGTAAAAAAGGTCTTCGTACAACTTTACAATGAAGGCTTGATTTACCGTGGCGAATACATCATCAACTGGGACCCAGCTTTACAAACTGCTTTGAGTGATATCGAAGTTATTCACAAAGATGATAAGGGTGCCTTCTATCACATCAAGTATCCATTCGTAGATGGCTCAGGTTATGTAGAAATTGCTACTACTCGTCCTGAAACTATGTTTGGTGATACTGCTGTTGCCGTTGCTCCTGGGGACAAGCGCTACAAGGATATTGTTGGTAAGGAATTAGTATTGCCACTTGTTGGTCGTCATATTCCAATTATTGAAGACCAACACGTAGATCCGGAATTTGGTACTGGTTTGGTTAAGATTACTCCAGCCCATGACCCTAACGACTTCCAAGTTGGTAACCGTCACAATTTGAAGAGAATTAACGTCATGAACGATGACGGTACCATGAACGAAGAATGTGGCAAGTATGCCGGTATGGATCGTTTTGACTGTCGTGAACAATTAGTTAAGGACCTTAAAGAAGAAGGTTACTTAATTAAGATTGAACCAATCGTTCACTCAGTTGGTCACTCAGAACGTTCAGGCGTTCAAGTTGAACCAAGACTTTCTAAGCAATGGTTCGTTAAGATGAAGCCACTTGCTGACAAGGTTCTTGAGAATCAAAAGACTGCTGGCAAGGTAAACTTTGTTCCAGAACGTTTTGAAGGTACTCTTGACCACTGGATGGAAGATGTTCATGATTGGTGTATTTCACGTCAATTATGGTGGGGACACCGTATTCCAGCTTGGTACAACAAGAAGACTGGCGAAACTTATGTAGGAGTTGAAGCACCTAAGGATGCTGAAAACTGGGAACAAGATCCAGACGTACTTGATACTTGGTTCTCAAGTGCTCTTTGGCCATTTTCAACCTTAGGCTGGCCAGACACCGATTCTGCTGATTTTAAGCGTTACTTTCCCACTAATGCTTTGGTAACTGGTTACGACATTATCTTCTTCTGGGTATCCAGAATGATGTTCCAAAGTCTGCACTTCACTGGTAAGCGTCCATTTAATGATGTTGTTTTACACGGTTTAATGCGTGATGAACAAGGACGCAAGATGAGTAAGTCACTTGGTAATGGTGTCGATCCAATGGATGTTGTTGACAAATACGGTGCCGATGCCCTTCGTTGGTTCTTATTGAACGGTACAGCTCCTGGTCAAGATACTCGTTACGATCCTAAGAAATTATCAGCTGCTTGGAACTTCATTAACAAGATTTGGAATGCAAGTCGTTTCGTAATTATGAATCTTCCAGAGGATGCTAAGCCTGCTCATATGCCAGACGTATCTAAGTTTGACTTAGCTGATAGCTGGATCTTTGATCGCTTGAACCATGTTGTTGGTGAAGTAATCCGTTTGTTTGACGAATACAAATTCGGTGAAGCAGGTCGTGAACTTTACAACTTTATCTGGAACGACTTCTGTGACTGGTACATTGAAATTTCTAAGATTGCCTTAAATGGTGATGACGAAGAATTAAAGGCAAGAAAGCAAGACAACTTAATTTGGATTCTTGACCAAATCTTGCGTTTGATGCACCCAATCATGCCATTTGTAACTGAAAAGTTGTGGCTTTCAATGCCTCATGAAGGCAAGTCTATTATGGTTGCTAAGTATCCAGAAACCCACAAGGAATTTGAAAATAAGCAAGCTGATAATGACATGGCCTTCTTGATTGAAACTATCAAGGCTGTACGTAACATTCGTATGGAAGTAAATGCACCGATGTCTAGTCCAATTGATATTATGATTCAATTAGATGATGCTAAAGACAAGCATATTTTGGACGAAAATGCTGATTACGTAGAAAACTTCTTACATCCTAAGGCACTTACTGTGGCTGAAGAAATTGAAGCTCCAAAGCTTGCTAAGACGGCCGTAATTCCAGGTGCACAGATCTTTGTTCCATTGACTGAATTAGTCAATGTTGACGACGAACTTGCCAAGATGGAAAAGGAAGAAAAGCGTCTTGAAGGTGAAGTTGCTCGTTCAGAGAAGAAGCTTGCCAATAAAGGCTTTGTTGACCATGCTCCAGAAGCAGTTGTTAATAAGGAAAAAGAAAAGAAGGCTGACTACGAAAGTCAATTAGCTGGCGTTCGTGAAAGAATTCAAGATTTGAAAGAGAGTAAATAATTGAAGTTTGCTAATGCTCAAGAGGTAATCAGTTACCTGTATTCTCTGCCTCACTTGCATCCCAAGAATGATCTTTCTTTTATCAAAAAAGTACTAGCAGAATTGGGGAATCCGCAAGATAAAGTGAAGACGATTCACATTACGGGCACGAATGGCAAGGGCTCAACTTCATATTATTTATCAAACCTACTCAAAAAGGCTGGTCAGAAGACTGGCCTTTTTGTCTCACCATATGTCTATCGTTTTAATGAACGAATTCAATTGAATAATCAAGACATTAGTGATGATGATCTGGTTAAAGCTGCTAACATCGTTCAGGCTGCTTGCGATAGATTGGAGAAATTTTCATTAGTTACTTTTGAGTATGAAGTAGCTATAGCCTTTGTTTATTTCGCTCAAAAAAAGTGTGATTATGCAGTTATTGAAGTAGGTATCGGTGGTGAACATGACAAGACTAATGTCATAACGCCTGAGGTTAGTGTGATTACGACAATTGGTTTGGATCATGAAAAAATTATCGGGCCAACAATTCAAGATATTGCACGAGAAAAAAGTGGCATTATTAAAAATCATCGATCTGTAGTTTTAGGAAATGTACCTCAAAACGTCCTTCTAATTTTGCTAGAAAAGGCTAAAGCAGAGAATGCTTCTGTTTATCAATTAGGAAAAGATTTTGACGTTAGTGTTGCTAAAGAAATTAATTATGATGATCCAAATCATAGTTTAACTTTTAAGTTACGTCCAAAAGTTGAAGCTTTCGATATTGCTGTTGCATTTAAGGCCTTTAGTTTACTGAAACTAAATTTGTCGACGGCAGAGATAGAACAAGCAATTAACCAAACGACTATACCAGGTCGCTATCAGATTTTGCAGAAAAAACCACTAATTATTTTGGACGGTGCACATAATATTCAAGCAATGACTAATTTGCTAAATGTAGTTCATGCAATAGCTAAACAAAAACAAGGACATGTTTATGCTTTAGTGACTATGATGAAAGATAAAGATTTGGAGCAAGTTTTTGATTTATTTGATAAGCAAGATCAAGTTTTGCTTACAACTTTGTCTTACCCACGTGTAGCAAAAGAAAATGATTTTCCAATTGATGTCCAAAGAAGATATAATTATGAGGGAAACTATCAAACCGGATTTACTGAATTAAAAAAGAAGCTAAATGATAATGATATCTTGCTCGTTACAGGTTCATTTTATTTAGTAAGTGCGATTTTGAATTGGAAAGGGAAAAAGTAATGCATGTTAAAGGAATAAATGATGATATTCAAGGCATTATTTTTGATTTGGACGGCTTGCTGGTCAATTCAGAAAAGTTGTATTGGGATGCCAATATTCAAGCGGCAGAAGAAGATAAACTTGGTACACCGCGGGATGCTTATCTGAAATTGACTGGTGCGACAGTGAAAGAAATGCAGGATTTTTATCATAAGTATTTCAAAACTGCAGCTGATCGTGACCGATTTATTAAACGGACAGATGATCTAGTTTGGCAGTGGACCGATGAAGGAAAGCTCAAGCTGCAAGAAGGCGTGCAAGCAGCGTTAGATGAATTTCAGAAGCGAGGTTTGCATATGGCAATTGCTTCTAGTAATTATGAAGACGTTTTACAACATGCACTTTGGGCAACTGGAATTAGAAATTATTTTGATTTTCATCTTAGCTACTTAGATGTGCAAAAAGGCCACATTAAAGCTAAGCCAGCACCAGACATCTATTTAGCTGCTGCTAAAAAAATAGGTTTACCCAGACAAAATATTCTGGTGTTTGAAGATTCTTCAACCGGTGTACAATCGGCAGCTAATGCTGGCTTAAAATGTGTAATGGTGCCAGATTTGATTCCACCTACGGAAAAAGATAAGCAAAATGCTGTAATGATTTGTAAAAACTTTTTTGAATTTCTCAAGAGAATTTAGCCCTTTTTTGCGTAATAAGTAATGAGGGGGAATTTTATGATAAAAAAGAACTCAAATCATTGCTTTGTAAATACGGACTTAGAGTTGTTGACACATTTGTTTGAACAGTTTAAGGATCAAGGAATTACTGATTTTAAGCAATTAATATTGTTCTTACGTAAGCACGAACTTACTAGTTTTGACGAGTTGGTACAATATATTACCGGTCCTGATTGTCCAGATGAAGTTGCTATTGCTGCTGAGGAAGTATTTGATCGCTTACGAATGGCTTCACCCAAGCGAAAAGCGGTTTTAACTTCTAGCGTAGAAGTAGGCAACTATTTAGCTGATAAGCTTGTTGGCCATAAGCAAGAGGAATTATGGGCTTTATACATTGACAATGGTAGTCATGTTATTGCTGAGAAAAAGCTTTTTCAAGGAACATTAAATAGATCGGTTGCTCATCCGCGGGAAATTTTCCGCTGGGCTGTAATCTATGGATGTTCAGGTATTTTTATTGCTCATAATCATCCGAGTGGCAAATTAATGCCATCTTCGAATGATTTTGAATTGACTGAAGATCTTAATGAAGTAGCCAAAATGATGAAAATTGACTTTTTGGATCATTTCATTGTGGGTCAGGGACACTATTTGAGCATGCGTGAAGAGAAATTGTTTTAAACTTCTTTAAAATTCACGCGAAAATCAACTTTAAAGAGATAGTATGCTATAATTATTCAAGATTTAGAGACCGCAACAATAAGGAGAGATTTTTGTGTTTGGATTAGGTACAAAAAATATTGGTATTGATTTAGGTACAGCCAATACACTTGTTTATATGGAAGGTAAAGGAATTGTTTTAAGAGAACCTTCTGTAGTAGCAAAGAATACACAAACTGGTGAAGTTATCGCCGTGGGTTCAGAAGCTAAAGAAATGATTGGTAGAACACCTGGTACTATTGTGGCTATTCGCCCAATGAGAGATGGTGTAATTGCTGATTATGACACGACTGCTGCTATGCTTAAGTACTTTATAGAAAAGACGGTTAGCAATTCTAAACCTTCAGTAATGGTATGTGTTCCTTCAGGTGTTACTGAAGTTGAAAAACGGGCTGTTATTGATGCTACTAGAGTAGCAGGAGCTCGTGAGGCTTTTGTTATTGAAGAACCATTTGCTGCAGCTATTGGTGCTGGGCTTCCAGTTATGGATCCTACTGGTTCGATGGTTGTTGATATTGGTGGAGGTACTACAGATGTAGCTACTATTTCGTTAGGTGGTATTGTATCATCAACTTCAATTCGTCAAGCTGGTGATAAGTTTAATAGTGCAATTATTAATCATATTCATTCTAGCTTTAACTTATTAATAGGTGAAAGAACTGCTGAAGATATTAAAATTCAGATTGGTTCTGCCTCTGTAGAAAAAGCTAAAGAAATCGAATCAATGAATATTCGTGGTCGTGATTTAGTTACTGGTTTACCAAAATCAGTTGATGTTGAAGCTGTTGATATTGCTAAAGCTATTCAAGATGTTGTACAAAATATTATTATTGCAATTAAGGAAACTTTGGAACAAACTTCACCTGAAATTGCTGCTGATGTTATTGATCATGGCATTATATTGACTGGTGGCGGTGCATTGTTGAAGAATTTACCAGAAGTTATTTCTGAAGCAACCAAGGTTCCTGTATTTATTGCTCAAAATCCACTTGATTGTGTAGCAATTGGTACTGGTGAATCACTAAAAAATATTGAAGTAATGCGTAAAAGTCGCAAATAATAAAAAAGCCGGCTGTAGCCGGTTTTTTCTTAGGATCAATTCTTAATGAAAAAATTTCTGCAAAATAAAAAATTATTATCAACTTTTATTATAATAGTTACTGTTTTAGCCGTTTTAGGCGGAAGTGTTAGTTTGCGTAATAAACGTAATACACCATTTTTAGTTCAAAGTTTAGGCAACGATCTTGTTGCTCTGGGGACTAGAATAATTGATATTCCAGTTAGCTTTGTCTCAAATGGGTTAAACAGTGTCCATAATATTTTAAATACTCAAGAAGAAAATGATCATTTAAAGCGTGAAGTTACTGAATTAGGACAAACCAAAGCACAAAATGCCATAATTCAAAAAGAAAACAAACAATTAAAGTCTGCTTTAAAATTAAAAGATACATTAAGTGGTTATATGATGGTTAATGCTTCAGTTATTTCACGTGCTCCAGATACTTGGTCAGATATATTGACAATTAATAAGGGGAGTTCTGCAGGTATTAAGAAGAATATGGCTGTGATGAGTGGTGGTGGTGTTATTGGTCGAATTCTTGAAGCAAATGCTGCTTCTTCTAAGGTTGAATTAATTACTACTACTGATGAATCAGCTAATCGTTTTTCCGTCCAAGCAGATGCTTCTAATGGTAAAAGTGTGCACGGAATTATTACTGTCACTTCGAATAACAATTTAGCCTTTACGCAAGCAGTTGACGGACGTAAACTGAAGGCAGGTACTAGAGTTTACACTAGTGGTATGGGTAGTAACTCTCCTAAAGGCTTATTAATTGGTACTGTAACAAATACAACTCGTGATTCATTTGGCTTATCTGATCAGATTCGTATTAAGCCTGCTGGAGATATTAATGATCCATCTGTAGTGACAGTTATTGAAAGACAGGTGGCTAACTGATGTCTATTTTGCGTAAATGGGCGTTGGCAATTGCAATTTTTATAGCTTTGATTGTTGATGGAATTTGTTCTCTTTATCTTCATCAATTTATGACTTATGATAATTTTGGTGTTACAAGCGTAATTCTACCAATTAGTATGATGCTTATTGGTTTGTTTGACGATACTAACGAGAAAGAAATCTATTTAGCTATTGGGGCAGGAGTTGTTGCTGACATTTATTTTTACAGTATTGTCGGTATTTATACAGTTTTTTTACCAGTCAGCTGTTGGATTTGTCAAAAAGTAGCCCGATTTTTACCAGAAATTTTCTGGGCTAGACTTATTGTAATTTTAGTAGGAACAACTGCATTTGTTGCCTATAGTTGTCTTATTTTTGATATAATCGGCCTTGTAGCTACTTCAATTTATACTTTGTTAATGGAATTATTAGTTAATCTAGGTTGGTCAATTATTTTCTTCATTTTGTTATATTGGATTTGGGGTAATTTGGTACAAGATTATCCATTCTTAGTTGATTTGAAAGCTTATCGCGTATAAAAATAAAGTGTCTGGGAAAAAACTAACCC
>NZ_AZFO01000014.1 GCF_001436305.1 Lactobacillus ultunensis DSM 16047
CTACTTGACAGGGAATGTATCATTTGGGATGCTTTTTCTATTGGAAAAATATTAACTATTTAGATTTAATGTAGTTAACACCATCTGCAGCTGGAGCGACCGATTTACCAAGGAAGAGCACAAGTACAAGAATGGTAATAACATATGGCGCAATTTGCATATAAACCGTTGGAATTTTAGCAATTCCTGGTAATTGGTTACCAATGATACTTAAACTTTGGGCAAAACCAAAGAAAAGGGAAGAAAGCATTGCGCCAACGGGATTCCATTTACCAAAGATAACAGCAGCTAAAGCCATAAACCCTTGACCAACAATGGTGGAAATTGAAAAATTGCCAGAAATAGATTGAGCGAAGACCGCACCACCTAAACCAGCCATCAAGCCGGAGGTTAGAACACCAATGTAGCGCATTTTGTAAACATTGATGCCAAGAGTATCTGCAGCTTGAGGATTTTCACCAGTTGAACGTAAGCGTAAACCTAATTTAGTCTTGTAAAGGACGAACCAAAGAATGACAGTTAAGATGATGGCTAACCAAGCTGGTGCAGAAGTATTAGTGAAGAAAATCTTACCAATAACTGGAATTTGAGCAAGGACTGGAATATCCGCATAACCAAAATTAGCAGTAATGTTAGGGGTTTGACCTTTTTCGTAAATTGCTTTGATTAAAAAGACGCCTAAAGGAGGAGCTAATAGATTTAGTACGGTACCACTAATGATGTGATCGGCATGAAGATTAATCGTGGCAAAAGCATGCAGAATAGAAAAGATTAAGCCAAAGATTGCTCCAACTAAGGCACCCAGCCATGGAGTTGCAGAGCCAAATGTTTTGGCAAAGGCCAGATTAAAGATGATTGAGGTAAAAGCTCCAACAGTCATAATACCTTCAAGTCCGATGTTGACGATACCAGAGTTTTCACTGTAGACACCACCTAAGGATGCCAAAATTAGAGGAGCTGAATAGACTAAAGTTGAAGAAACGATTAATGCTAGAAGTGAGGTGAGGTTCATAGAGTACTTCCTTCTTTTGATAATTTGATATTTGGTCCGTCAACGCCATTATTAGGACCAATTTCTTGCCCTCTCTTGAGAGGGTGCTTATATGTAGCAGATTTTTTAACTTTGAAGAGCAGGTCAAAGACGTATTTGATGGCGATAAAGAAGATGATGGCGGCGATAACGATGGAGACAATTTCGTAAGGAACGCCTGCAACAGTCTGCATCCCTAAACCACCAATTTTAAGAATGGAGAATAAAAAGGCAGCAATTAAAATTCCGAAAGCTGTACTGTTGCCTAATAATGCGACTGATAATCCATCCCAACCGATATCAATACTGCTAGTTTGAGTAAAGTAGTTTTGGTAGGTTCCTAGGCCTTGAACTACGCCACCAATTCCCGCAAAAGCACCGGAAAGCAACATTGAAAGAATGATATTCTTTTTAGCAGACATTCCTGCGTAACGACTAGCAAACGGATTGAGACCTACAGCTTTGATTTCAAAACCAACAGTTGTCTTTTTCATCAAGAACCAGTAAACAATAATGGCAATAATCCCTAGAAAGATTCCTGCATTTATTCGAGAATCACCGAACATTTTACTTAGCCATTCTAAATGAAGACTGCCGTTGCTAGGAATATTCTTCGTTGTATCTGTTCCATTGCGTAAGTTTTCCGGCATGATTTGCTGCATCAGATATTGACAAACATAAAGCACGATGTAATTTAGCATGATAGTCGTGATAACTTCATTGGTTCCGAAGTATGCGCGTAAAAATCCGGCAATACCAGCAACGATTGCTCCGGCAAGTGCACCGGTAATGATTGCTAATGGTAAGAGGATGTACTTGGGCATATTAGGATTGGCTAAAACAACCCAAACGGAAGTTAACCAACCAGCTTGAGCTTGTCCAGGTAAACCAATATTAAAGAAACCTGCTTTTGAAGCAATAGCAAATCCAACTGCGGTAAAAAGAAGGGGAGTGGCTTCACGAATTGTTTCTCCCAAGCCATTCATATTACCTAAAGCACTAGAAAACATAGATGCATAAGCAGTTATTGGATTATAGCTCCAAATAAGCATAATTATTGCACCGACTAAGAAACCGGCAATTACAGAGATGAGCGGTACCAGATACCGTTTTTCTTTAGCTGAAACTTTGATCAAGATCTTTTCCTTCTTTCTTCACGCCAGTCATTAAAAGACCTAATTCGGTTTTGGTGGTTTGTTCTGGTTGAACGATCCCAGATTTTTGACCATGATGTAAAACCAGAATTCTGTCAGATAACTGCATGATTTCGTTTAATTCATAAGAAACAAGTAAAATAGCTTTACCCACGTCTCGTTCTTTTAATAATTGTTTGTGAATATATTCAATTGCACCTACATCTAGGCCACGGGTGGGCTGGAAAGCGATGATTAAGTCGCTGTTTCTTTCAAGTTCCCGGGCAATAATTACTTTTTGCTGATTACCACCGGAAAGTTCACCAGCTGGAAGATCACTGCTGGTGGTTCTAATATCAAACTTTTTAATAGCTTTTTGAGCATGTTCTTTGATTGCTGCAAAGTTGATAATGCCATGTCTAGAAAATGGTTGCTGATAGTAGCTTTGCAAAGCGAGATTATCCGCAATGGATATTTGTAAAATCAGACCATATTTTTGTCGATCGGCGGGGATGTTAGCTACGCCTTGTTCTGTAATCTTTCTAGTAGATTTATTGGTCATATCTTGATCTTTAATAATTATGTGACCGTTGTCTACTCGGCGCAGTCCTGTAATCGCCTCAACCAATTCGTCTTGTCCATTGCCGTCGATACCAGCAATTCCTAGGATTTCACCTGCACGAATAGAGAAGGAAAGATCTTTAACTGCTAAACTGCCACGACTTTCTTTAACTTGGAGATTTTTAACTTTAAGAATTTCCTTACCAAGCTTTTCTGCTTTTTTAGTCAGTTTCATTTCTACAGAGTGACCAACCATTAACTCTGCCATTTGTTGGTCGCTAATCTCCTTAACTGAATAAGTTCCAACGTCTTGTCCTGTTCGAATGATAGTTACTTGATCAGCAACCTGTTTGATTTCCTCTAGTTTATGAGTGATCAAAATAATCGATTTGCCTTCATGAGCTAGTCCTTTAAGAATAGTCATAAATTCAGTAATTTCTTGAGGCGTTAAAACTGCGGTAGGTTCATCAAAGATAAGAATATTAGCACCACGGTAGAGAACTTTAAGAATTTCTACTCTTTGTTGTTGGGCAACGGTGATATTAGCTACTTTTTCATCAGGATCAATGGCTAGGTGATAACGTTCTGAAAGGGCTAAGACTTTTTCGCGTGCTTTTTTAATGTCTAAGAAAGGACCATTAGTCGTTTCGTGACCTAAAATGATGTTTTCTAAAACGGTAAAAGAATGAGCGAGCATAAAGTGTTGATGCACCATTCCAATACCTAGTTTTTTAGCAGCTGTTGGGTTATCAATAGTAACTTTTTTACCGTTGACTATAATTTCACCAGAAGTTGGTTCAAGTAGGCCGGAGAGGATACTCATTAAAGTTGATTTACCCGCACCGTTTTCTCCAAGTAGCGCTAGAATTTCACCTTGATGTAATTTTAGATTAATATCGTTATTGGCTTTAAATCCGTTAAAGTCTTTAACAATATGCTTCATTTCAATAACTGTATTTTGTTTTTCCATAATTTTTCGTTTTCTATTAAAAAACTCTCCGCCAAGACGAAGAGTTTTTGACTGTTAAGATTTATTTACTTGGCTTGGTTGCAACCTTAATCTTGCCATCGAGAATTTGAGTACGAGCCTTTTGAACAGCTTGCCATGCTTTGTCGCTTAATTGACCTTTAGTGATAGAAACACCGTTGTCCTTTAAGCCGTAAACCAAATGCTTGCCACCTGGAAAATTGTCGTTGTAAGCATCATCGGCAATACTCTTAGTGGCAACGTTCAAGCCCTTTAAGACAGAAGTTAAAGTAAAGTTGGCTTTCTTACCGTTCTTAGCAGTGTAGTTACCTAATCCGGATTGATCAACATCAACCCCAATTACCCAAACTTTCTTGTCGGCTGGTAATGTTTGGTTGTAATCCTTAGCTTCTTGGAAGACACCATTACCAGCGTTACCTGCTGCTTGGTAAATAATGTCGGCCTTGTTTGCGTACATTGATTGAGCAATTGACTTAGCTTTATCAGTAGCAGTGAAGTTACCGATGTATTGAGTTTGAACGGTGATCTTCTTGTGAAGGGCCTTAGCACCATCGGCTACACCTTGCTTAAAGCCAGCTTCGAACAAGTCAATAATGGCTGATTTAGCACCACCGATAAAGCCAATTTTGTTGGTCTTAGTTGTGTAAGCTGCAGCTAAACCGCCGAGATAGGAAGCCTCATTACTCTTGAAGGTGACAGAAGCAACATTCTTTTGACCATTAACTACACTGTCGACGATTACGAAGTTCTTCTTAGGATTCTTCTTGGCAGCTTGGCTAACTGCTTGTTGTAGTTCGAAGCCGACACCGAAGATGGTTTGATAACCAGCCTTAGAAGCTTGGTCGAAGTTGGGAACGAAATCGGAAGGACCACTTGATTGGAAGTATTGATAACCGCCCTTGCCTTGCTTTAAGCCATGTTCTTTCCCGTAAGCTTTAAATCCAGCCCACGCAGCTTGGTTAAAGGAATGGTCATCAACACCGTTTTGGTCGGTGATTAAGGCAATACCGTGTTTGGTATCCTTGTTAGTTGAAGCGCCTTGCTTCTTGCCGGAACAAGCGGTTAAGGCTAAACCTGCCGCAAATACAATCGCACCAACTGATAAAATCTTTTTGAACTTTGAGTTCATTTCTACCTCCAGAATTGATATTATTTTGAGAATGATTTGCTTAAGATGTTAAATTATTGTTCATGTTTTGTCAATATAAATGCAAAATATAGATAAAAATATTTTTATATAGTTATAATCACGAACAGTATGTGATATACTTCTTTTAAAATTAATATTCTGAGAGGAAAACTAAATGCAAAAGAAAGTCGCAACCGGTAAGATTTATTTAGGTGGATCATTTAATCGAGAAGCAGATCATCAGCGAGTGGGGAGAGCAAAGGAGATATTAGCCAAGAATCCCACTATTGCTAAAGTGCATTTTCCATTCGATTATGATTTTGTCGATCCTGAAGAAAAGAATCCGGAAATTGGTGGTCAGAGAAGCATGACTTGGCGAGTTGGTACTTTTCAAAATGATCTTAATGGGATAAACAGTGCCACTTGTGGCGTATTTTTATATGACATGGATATTCTAGATGATGGCTGTGCGTTTGAAATAGGTTTTATGCGTGCCAATCATAAGCCGGTTGTGCTGGTACCGTTTACTGAACATCCAGAAAAGCCGAAGAGGATGAACTTGATGATTGCGCAAGGCGTTACTGCGATTATTGATGGTAATACGGAGTTAGAAAAACTAGCTGAGTATGACTTCAATTGGACGCCTTATATTCCTGTGACAGGTTATGGCATTTATTAGAGAAAGTTAAAAGCATCCCGATGGGGATGCTTTTTTGTATTAGATAAAAATTAAATTCATGATTTACTCCTGCAATATTGCAGATATGCCTGTTTTTGAGTCTTGAGATATTAAAATATAAAAGAAAAAATCTTTTAGTAATAAGGAGTTAGAAAATGAATTTAAAAAAGACTTTGTTTACTAGCATGGCCGCAATTACCTTGCTATCAGTTGGTACAACTGCAATTGCTGCTAATAGAAATGCAGAGGTGGTTGAAGCAAAAACTGTTTCTAGAAAGTTGAAGCGTAATGCCGCTATTTACACTAGCCATGGTAAACGTACTCACAAGAAGCATTTGAAGAAGGGTAAGAAAATCAAGATTTACGGTTATAAGACCATCAAGGGTAAGAAATATGCGCGTATTGGCAAGAACAAGTACATTTTAGTTTCTAACCTGGCTTCGGCAAAGAAAAAGGCTGTGAAGAAGACTAATCAAAGTACTTCTAACAATTCTTCAGATACTACTGATGACGATATTACACCAGTAGATCCAGCTAAACTTGCTGTATACAAGGGCTGGTTGAAGAATAGAAAGAATGGTAACTTGGTGGCTTTGAGAGAAACTAAAGCAGAATATAATGGCTCTGACGATGATGATGCACCTGAAATAATTCGCAAAGGTCAAGCTATCAAAATCCCTGATGATGACGATAATTGGGGAACTGACATTATTAATACCAAAACTGGTTTTAACCTTGAAATCAGTGGTACCATTGGTGGTTATGTTTATAATTTAGCTGACTTTGATTTTAAGACTTATGATGGTAGTTACAAGAGTAAGCTCAAGAATATTGAGAAATACACTAATGATGATGGTGATGCTGCCAAAATCTCATTTGTACCAACAGCAAGTGTTGTTTCTCTTCCAGCTGAAGAAGGAACCCAAACTTTAACTGCAGGTAAGAGAGTAACACTTTATAATCCAGACTTATTGATTAACGGTGACAGCGAATACGTGGTTGAAGCTAATAATAGTAAGGGTTATACATTCCAAGTTCCATATAACCAAATTACTGGTTGGAAGAGACCTTAATTTAGAATAGATATGGAAAAGGCTCCGCGTAAAGCGGAGCTTTTTTATGTTATAGATTAATTTCTAGGACTCTATGTCAAAATCCAAAAGGAAAAGACTTGGCTTGGATTTTTTGTTTAGGCTGCGTTTAAATATGCGCTAAAATTAATATGTTAAATAATGAATAATAAGATTTAGGAGAATTAGATGATTAACGGAGAAATTAAAAACAAGGTTGATTCTTTGTGGGATGATTTTGCTGCAGGTGGTTTAACTAATCCGCTGGAAGTTATTGAACAGATTACTTATTTGATGTTCATTCATGATCTAGATAGTGCAGATAATGTGCATCGTCAAGAAAGTGAAATGCTCGGTCTACCTTATAAGAGTATTTTTGATGGTGAAAAAAATATTGGTGGTCAAACAATTGATGGAAATGATTTAAAATGGTCGGTCTTTCATGATTTCCCTCCACAGAAGATGTTTGATCTAATGAATCATTTTGTCTTTCCTTTTATTAAGAATCTGCATGGTGATGAAAATAGCGCATATTCCAGATATATGGGGGATGCGATCTTTAAATTGCCAACTCCAGAATTTCTAGCCAAAGTTGTTGATGAACTTGATGACATTTATGCGACTATGGATAAAATTCGTAAGAATGAAATTCAATCCACTGGTAAAAATGAAAGATTTGATAAATCAGATGTGCAGGGAGATCTTTATGAATATCTTTTAAGTAAATTATCAACTGCAGGAAGAAATGGTCAATTCCGTACACCACGTCATATTATTAAAATGATGGTTGAGTTAATGAATCCTACTCCAGATGATAAAATTGCTGATCCAGCTTGTGGTACTTCTGGCTTTTTGGTAACTGCTGCTGAATATTTAAAAAATGATCGTGAAAAAGAAAAAGCTATTTTCTACAGCAAGGAAAAGAAAGCATATTACAAGAGCTCAATGTTCACCGGTTATGACATGGACAGGACCATGCTTAGAATTGGTGCTATGAACATGATGACGCATGGTATCACTGATCCTAATATTCAATATAAGGACAGTCTATCTGATCAAAACATTGATGCAGATGAATATTCTTTAGTTCTTGCAAACCCTCCATTTAAGGGCAGTCTTGATTATGATACGGTTTCAGATAGTTTGTTGAAAGTCTGCAAAACTAAGAAGACCGAGCTTCTATTTCTGACTCTATTCTTAAGAATGCTAAAAATTGGTGGACGTTGTGCTTGTATCGTTCCAGATGGTGTTCTTTTTGGTTCATCCAGAGCTCATAAGACTATCAGAAAACAATTGGTTGAGGGAAACAGACTAGAAGCAGTAATTTCAATGCCTTCAGGTGTATTTAAACCTTATGCTGGTGTTTCAACAGCCGTTTTAATCTTCACAAAAACAAATCATGGTGGTACCGATAAAGTTTGGTTCTATGACATGACTGCTGATGGCTATTCTTTGGATGATAAACGTACCAAAGTTGATGAGGATGATATTCCAGACATTATTAATCGTTTTAAGAATCTTGACAAAGAAAAAGATCGAAAGAGAACAGATAAGTCATTCTTTGTTGATAAGAAAGAAATTGTAGATAATAACTACGATTTATCTATTAATCGTTATAAAGAAATTAAATATGTTCCAGTAAAATATCCACCAACAAAGGATATACTTGCTGAAATTATGAAATTGGACGAGGAAGCTAATAAAGATCTTCAAGAATTGAAAAATATGCTTGAAAAGTAAGGAAAGGAAAAACAAATTCAGATTTGTAGTGATGATATGCAATATTTAACTCTTGATACAGTATGTGATGTTTTAAACGGATATGCTTTCAAAAGCAAAAAGTATGTCTCGACAGGAATACGTATCATAAGAATTAATAACGTTCAAGATGGTTATATTGAAGATAAAACTCCCGTTTTTTATCCAAAAGAGGATGAACATGTTTCAAAGTATAGATTGCTAGCTGACGACGTGTTAGTTTCTTTAACTGGAAATGTTGGCAGAGTAGCAATTATTAACGATGAATATTTGCCAGCGGCATTAAACCAGAGAGTGGCATGTCTTCGAGTAAAAAATTCTAAAGTTTTAAAAAAATATCTTTTTTATTTTTTGAACAGTAAGAAATTTAGATCAGATTGTATTTCTTCTGCAAATGGAATCGCCCAAAAGAATATTAGTACTAAATGGTTAAAGAAATACAAAATATCAATCCCTAGTATTGAAGAACAACGGAAAAAAGTAGCAATTTTGTCTAAACTAGAGAGTGCAATAAAAAAGAAAAATGAACAGATTAATAAGATAAATCTCCTAGCCAAAGCCCGATTTGTCGAGATGTTTGCGCAGGAACAACATGTTTCTAAGATGTCGCAGGCTTGTTTTATTATTACGGATGGAACACATCAGTCACCTGAATTTGTTACAAAAGGAATACCGTTTGTTTTTGTTTCAAATCTAATTAATAATCAATTGATATACGATACTCAAAAATTTATTGACGAAAATACTTATAATAAATTAATTAAACGAACCCCGATTGAAAAGGGTGATCTTCTTTTATCAATTGTTGGTTCCTATGGACATGTAGCTGTGGTAAAAAGTAATAAGAAGTTCTTATTTCAAAGGCACATTGCTTACATTAAAGTAAATCCTAATCTAGTTGATAGTGAATACTTGCAAAGCGAGCTTTTGGATTCATATGTACAAAATCAAATAAGAATGGAAGTTCATGGTGTTGCCCAAAAGACTCTTAATTTATCAGCAGTAAAAAATTTAACTATTAAGCTTCCACCATTAGCAAGTCAAAAAAAGTTTGCTTTTTTTAAACGACATGTCGACAAATCAAAAGTTGTTAACGCATCTATAATGAAATATATTATTAGTATAAGGTTTTATCAGTATTTTGATAAAAATGAAGGAGGTGCCAGGTGAATGACCAACTTTGATTATCTGAAAAAGGAGAAAAAGTTCAGCGACTTTGTAGATATAGCTATTACTGCTGAAAAATTAATTAATGTAGATGCTGCTAGTTGTATTCTTGATTGTCGTCGAGCTATGGAGAATTGCAATTAAATGGATGTATTCAGTTGATACAGCTTTAAGACGACCGTATCAAGATAAGTTAATTAGTTTAATGAGTTCTGATGATTTTCATGGAATTGTTGATTATGACCTATGGAGACAATTAGACTTAATTAGAAGATTGGGTAATATTGCTGCCCATTCAGCTAGAAGAATTGAACGTGATCAAGCTGTCTTGTGTTTAAAGAATCTTCATGCTTTCTTTGACTTTATTAATTATTGTTATGGTGATCATTACGAGCAAGTTCCGTTTGATGAGAAATTATTAGGTCAAACGCTACCTGCTATTGTTACTCCTGAGCCAGCTAAAATTCAAATTAGCTTAGATAGTTTAGTTAAGAAAAATAAAGATATTCAAAAGAAACTTTCACATCGTAGTGAAAAGAATCGTCAAGAAAAAGAGGAAAAATTTACTCCAGAAAATCCTCTTGATTTATCTGAATTCAAGACGAGAAAGATCTATATTGATACTCTCTTAATGGATGCAGGATGGACAGAAGACAAGGACTGGATTGATGAATTTGAACTAGAAGGAATGCCTAATAGTTCGAAAAGTGGACGGGCGGACTATGTGCTTTTAGATAATACTGGCATTCCTCAAGCAGTAATCGAAGCAAAAAAAACATGTGTGGATGTTTCTAGAGGTCGGCAACAGGCCAAACTTTATGCGGATTTAATTGAAAAGAAATATCATAGGAGACCATATGTCTTCCTGACTAATGGCTTTGAAACAAGATTTATCGATAATGAACATCCCGAACGTAAAGTATCTGGCTTTTACTCTAAACGTGATTTAGAGAAACTGCGTAATCTACAAAATATGAAGCAGAAGCATCTTGATAATATTCAAGTGGATGAAAATATTGCTGGAAGATATTATCAAAAGGCTGCTATTAAAGCTGTTTGTGAAAGTTTCGATAAAAAGAAAAAACGCAAAGCATTGTTAGTTATGGCTACAGGTTCAGGTAAAACCAGAGTTGCTATTGGTCTTAGTAAAGTTTTAATTAATGCTGGTTGGGTTAAAAATATTCTTTTCTTGGCAGATAGAACTGCGTTGGTCACTCAAGCTAAGAGAAGTTTTGTTAATTTGTTGCCTGACTTAACTTGTACTGATTTAACCAAGAAAAAACGTAATTTAAATGCTAGATGTGTTTTTTCAACGTATCAAACTATGATGGGATGCATTGATTCTCTTAAGGATGATCAAGGTAAATTATTTACTGTAGGTCATTTTGATCTAATTATCATAGATGAAGCTCACCGTTCAATTTATAACAAATATCGTGATATCTTTAATTACTTTGATGCTCCAATGGTGGGATTAACAGCTACTCCTAAGGATGAGATTGATAAAAATACTTATTCTGTATTTGAATTAGAAGATGGTGTCCCAACTTATGGATATGAATTAGCTAATGCTGTTAAAGATGGCTATTTGGTAGACTATGTTTCTATTGAAACTAAAATGAAGTTTATGGCTCAGGGGATTAAATATGATGAACTATCTGAAGCGGATAAGGAATCGTATGAAGATACTTTTGAAGATGAAAATGGTGAACTTCCGGCATCAATTAATCCCTCTGCTCTTAATAATTGGATTTTCAATGAAGATACAATAAAGAAAGTTTTGAACATTGTAATGACTCAGGCTTTAAGAGTCAATTATGGTGAAGAACTAGGTAAAACAATAATTTTTGCTCAAAACCATAAACATGCTGAAGAAATTTTGCGTATTTTTAACAAAGAATATCCAGATTTGGCTAAGGGAAAAGATGGAAGACCTTATGCACAAGTAATTGATAATTATATTAATTATGCTCAATCTGCCATTGATGAATTCTCAGAAGGCGATAAGATGCCCCGAATAGCTATTTCTGTTGATATGCTTGATACAGGAATAGATGTGCCAGAATGCTTGAATTTAGTCTTTTTTAAGAAAGTTTATAGTAAATCAAAGTTCTGGCAAATGATTGGTCGAGGTACTCGACTTTGCCCTAATTTAATTGATGGAAAAGATAAGTCCAAGTTTTATATATTTGATTTTTGTAGTAACTTCGAATTCTTCAGAATGGGCAAAGGTCGTGAACCTAAGGCTACTTTACCATTACAAGGAGCACTGTTTAATCTAAAGTTTCAATTGGTTTACAAGCTGCAAGATATTAACTATCAAACAAATCCGATGATTAGTTATCGAAATGCACTAATTGACAACTTAATTAAAAAGGTAAAACAATTAAATCGTGACAACTTTGCTGTAAGGCAGCATATTAAAGATGTTGATGAATATGCGAATAAGGTAAACTATGAAGAACTTACGTACAGTGATTGCTTAGAAGTAAGAGAAGAAGTATCACCTTTGATTTTGCCAGATGAAGGGGATGCAGCTGCTTTTCGATTTGATGCATTAATTTTTGAATTAGAACTTGCCAATATTTCAGATAAACCGGCTGGTAGATATAAGACGGATATCATAAAGAAAATAACTGCAGTTTCTAAAGTTGCTAACATTCCTGAAATTGCTAATCAGAAGGATTTAATTAAAAAAGTTATTGAAACAGATTATCTTAATAGAGCAGGTATTGAAGATCTAGAACATATTAGAAAAACTTTACGTAATTTAATTAAATATATTCCTAAGAATTCGATGACCTTTGATACAGATTTTAATGACAAAATATTGGATACTTCTGTTAATGAAGCTGAGTATAATACAGATACTTTAAAGAACTACAGGGCTAAAGTGGAATATTACATTAATCAGCATCAGAAAGATAATCAGGTTATTGCTAAGTTGAAGAGCAATCAGCCGTTAACAGATGCTGACCTAAAGAATTTAGAGAAAATATTCTGGAAAGATATTGGTACTAAAGAAGATTACACTAAAGAATATGGTGATCAGCCATTAGGTGAATTTATTCGTAGTATTGTGGGATTGGATATGAATTCAGCTAAAGAAGCATTTGCTGAGTATCTGAATGATAAGTCTCTAAATTCAAGGCAGATTTATTTCTTAAATCAAGTAATTGAATACATTGTTAAGAATGGTATGATGAAAGACTTATCAGTATTGCAAGATTCACCATTTATTGATCAAGGTAATATAATTGAGTTATTTGGCGACAATAAGACATTATGGTTAGGAATAAAAGAAGTTATTAATAATATCAATCATAACGCGGATGTTGTAGCTTAATGGGATTTAAATAATGCTAAATTACAAAAATTTAAAACATAGTGAGAATGAAATGCCAACTTGGGATGGGTTCTTAGGTCCAACTTTACAAGTAGCTTCAATGAAGGAACATTGGCAAATCCGTGAACTAGAACATGCAGTTATTAAAGCAGTAAATTTACCGGAAAACTTAGTTAACTTACGATATGCTTCTAAATATCATGATCTGATTGCACAAAATAGAGTCAACTTTGCAATAAGCGATCTAAAAATTTCTGGATTATTAAATTGTCCCAAGCGCGGTCATTATGAGATCAGTGATTTAGGTAAGCAGACACTGGATAAGTTGGGTACTGATATTACAGCTAAATATGTTCACTCTTTACCAATGTACATTGACTATCAGAATATGCGTAGGCAGAATAAATCTGATGATAAAGCGGATAATGATATTCAGTCTCTTGAGTTGACGAAGATACAAATTCATAACTGGTTTGATAAACAAAAGGAGAATTTATCTGATGCACTTTTAACTAAGTTAAGAGAAACAGATCCTTTTGTTTTTGAATATATGATGATTGAACTTATGACTAAAATGGACTATAAAGGTGCTGATGGTAAA
Source organism: Lactobacillus ultunensis DSM 16047 (assembly GCF_001436305.1). GTDB lineage: Bacteria > Bacillota > Bacilli > Lactobacillales > Lactobacillaceae > Lactobacillus > Lactobacillus ultunensis. The sequence continues at coordinate 13,463 of NZ_AZFO01000014.1, forward strand.
GCTTTTGTTACTCAAAAATCTAATGATGGTGGAATTGACGGAATCCTAAATCAAGATGCGCTAGGACTGAGAAAGATTTATGTTCAAGTGAAACGATATGCAGAAGATAATACTGTCGGTCGACAAACAATTAGTCAATTTCATGGTGATTTGGATTTACAAGGTGCTGGCTCTGGTGTATTTATTACAACATCTTCATTTACTAGAAGTGCAGAAGAAGCTGGTAAGAAATTTAATATTAAATTGATCGACGGTGAGACTTTAACTAAGTTGATGATTGAATATAAAGTGGGCGTTCAAGTTCAAGATACTTTTGAATTACTTGAAATTGACGATGACTTCTTTAAGTAAGAAAATTAAGCTAAAAAATGGTATCCCGTAATTTAATGTGGATACCATTTTTTAGTCTTATTTCTTATCTTTAAAGTCAATTACCTTAGAAGGATCAATTTTAGTTCTGCGTTTGTCCTTTTTTGCTATCTCAGAATCAATTTTAGGAAAGAGAGCATTCCAGAATTCCGTAACAGCATCATTTTCGTATTTTTCTTTGAGATCTTCCTTCGTATGACCGTTCTCATCAACAGCTTGTGGACCTTTGTACTTATCTTGTTCAGCTTTAGCCAACATTGCCGTCGCAAAACTATTAACCTTAATCTGTTTTCTCGGTTTATTCTTGGGTCGTTTATTTTTATCAGGTAAGTCTGTTACTTTTTTCATGAGTTCTCCTTAAAATATAATATAATCTTGCATCATTTGATGGATGGTGTCAACCTGTCATTTTAGTAAAAATATGTATAATAAGAGGCACCGCATTTAAGTGGTGCCTTTTTGTTTAAGCAAATTGTCTAGGGTTTACATCATGAGCATATTCTTTTAATTCCACCATGCTGTATTTCCTTCCGAAGATAGTATGTTTATCAGGAACCAAACGAGAGGAATTCTTTAATCTTTTCATAAATTTGTTGGTAAATAATTTTTTCTTTTGCCCATAAAGCGTATGTTGATTCAGCCATTGTTCTGCTTGATTTCTTGATAGATATTTCATGAAATCTTCCTTTCTGTTATTCAGAGTGCGAGTGCTTTGGCTGTACCTCTATACACCACTATTGTAGTTCTTTGAGTATTGAATGTATAAAAATTTGTAGAGGGCATAAAGATAGACTATATTCATAAGAAAAACTAAAATAAAAATTAAAGGTATATATTTTACGAGGTAAAATTATGAAACTCAATAAAAAAATCGTCTTAGTTTCAGCTGTAGCTCTAATGGCATTAAGTCCAGCTGTCGCTTTGACTCAAAATAATGAACCTGTTTTTGCAGCTAGCAAGAAAGCTGTAAAAAATACAATTAAAACTAGTGCAAATGGCATCACACTTTATAACAGTAAGGGTAATTTTTATACTGGCAAGCTAAAAGTTAAGAGTGATAGCACTGTTAAGACCTATGGCAACCCAGTTTGGATTACTAGTCGTATTTCACTTTTATCAACCGATAGTTTTCCAGTAATCAGAATTAACAATGGTCAAAATTATGTTTGGCTTGGTGACAAAGGTTATATTAAGTCTAATTGCTTAGGCAGTATAAATAAAAAGGGCGTAATTAACATTGCTCGTAATGGATATGTTTATGATAAAAATGGCAAGCGTTTGAAATCATACCGTGGTGGTAAGGCAACTGTAACTCGTAATCAAAAGATTAAATATGCTGGCAAATTGACGGAAACTTCACGTGAACTTTACTATTACGTTGGCAGCGGTGCTTATGTTAAGGCAAAAGATATAAGCCAAGTTGCCGGTAAAAATGTAATGTTCTTGAAAACCAACACTTATGTCTACAATAAGAAGGGTCAACGTATCAAGAAACAAGGTACTTTAAGAAAAGGTACTTTAGTGACATACAGTGGTAGTGCCAAAGCTGCTAGTTCATCAGATGATTTCTTCTTCTACCCAAGCGAATCTTCTAATAAAGATCCACAAGCTTTGAAGCAATACAAGATTAAAGGGGAAGTTTACTACGCTTTAGGTGGCGGTCGCTACGTTAAGGCTGTGAATGTAAGTAAAATTAATGGTCAATATGTCTTCACGAAGCAACCAACTTATGTAATTCCACGTGCTGATATGTACGTTTTGAATAAAGATTTAAAGGAAACTTCTAAAGTTGTTCGTGCTGGTAGCAAAGTTAAGATTGATCAGGTTTTGATCGATACTGACTACACTGACCCACAATTGTATGTCAGAATAGCTGGCACCAAGGACCAATTCTTGTACTGGACTGATGCAGGTGATTATCCAGATGAAGATGAGGGTAATTTTAGCTTTAGATTCTTCATGGATGATAATCATAATTTTGCGGAATCAACTCAATCGTTGGTTACTTTTAAACAAGGCCTAGAAAAGACTACACCACTTTACAATGCTCAAGGTCAGCTAGTTGATTTAGGTGGTAAATATTTGGAAAAGGCAGCTCGTGGCAACTTTTTACCTGAGAACAATTATCAGGTTGATTATGCTCGGTACATTTGGTTACCTAGTGAAAAGAAAGCAGAACTTTTCTATCACTTAATTGGTACTACTTTTTCAATGCGTGATCCACATAGTAAATATGAATACACTTGGGTTAAGCAAAATGTCGGTAGTGTCTATGTAAAGGCTAGTGATGTTACTTTCAAAGGCTTGAAAGTTAAGACTCAAAATACTGCAGAAGAGGCTACCAAGCTAGCTGAAAAGTAAAAGAATATTGAAGCGCTGTCGTTTGGCGGTGCTTTTTTATGTAAATAAAAAATTCTAAAATATTTATTGACAATAGCTAAAAGAAAGATTAATTTAACATTAAATTCATTTAAGAAAGGAGTCACATATCATGTTAGAATCACAAAGCGCATTAACAGTAGAATTACGACGCCGCCACCAAAATGATGGTTTATTTGTGATCCTAAATTATGGTGTGCGGCGATCCTAATCTCAGATAATTGATTTACTAATTATTCTATGAAGGTTCACATTCCTTAATTGGGATGTGGGCCTTTTTTTATTTTTTAGAAAAGAGAAATGACTATGAAAGCTATTAAATTTATCAGTACTACCGGTTTACTTATTGGTGCAGCTTTAAGTTTAGCTGCATGTGGTCAAAACACTAAGAATGCAGCCAAGACTGCGAAGAAGTTCCCTGAACAAACCCCACAAAAGACAGCAAAACAGGGTGGGACTTTAACCTATGCTATTGAAACTGATACTCCTTTTAAAGGAATTTTTGATAGTCAGTTATCAGTTGATCAAGTGGATTCAGACGTAATGCAATTTGGTAATGAGGCTTTGTTCGATACTGATAATCAATATAAGATCACTAATAAAGGTCCAGCTACTTTTAAATTAGACAAGAAAGCCAAGACAGTAACAATTACTGTTAAGAAAGGAGTTAAGTGGTCTGATGGCAAGCAAGTGGTTGCTAAGGATTTGGAATATCCATATGAAATGACTGCCAATAAAGCTACCAACAGTCTACGGTACTCAGATTCTCTAGCTAATATCGTGGGAATGAAAGCCTATCACGATGGTAAAGCGAAAACTATTTCAGGCATAACCTATCCTGATGGTGAAAATGGCAGAACTATCGTCATTCACTTTTTAGCAATGAAACCAGGGATGTTGCAATCTGGTAATGACTATTTCATTGAAACAGCAGCTCCATATCATCATTTAAAGGATGTACCTTTCAGTAAATTAGTTTCATCAGATCAAATCAGAAAAGATCCATTATTCTTTGGACCATATAAAGTTAGCAAAGTTGTCAGAGGTCAGTCAGTAACTTGGGTTCCCAATAAATATTATTGGAGAGGTAAACCAAAGTTGAATAAGATTGTGGCGCAAGTTGTTTCAACTAAGACAGCTAGTCAAGCGATTAAGAGTCATAAGTTTGATATTGCAGATGTAGTTAACTCTGATTGGCAAGCTGTAAAAAACGCTAAAAATACTAACTTTATTGCTAAGATCCCTCTTGCATATAGTTACTTAGGTTTCAAAGTTGGTAAATGGGAAAATGGCAAGAATGCCATGGATAAGAATTCCAAGATGAATAATAAATCTTTGCGGCAAGCAATCGCTTATGCGATGAATATTAATCAAGTTGAAAAGAGATATACGCAGGGATTAACTTTCAGAGTACCAACTTTGATTCCTGCTCAATTTGGCGATTACTTTGATAAAAATGCCAAAGGCTTTCCATATAATTTGAAGAAAGCAAATCAATTATTAGATCAAGCTGGCTATAAAAAGGAAGGTAAATGGCGGGTTCAACCAAATGGTAAGCCTTTAAACATTCATCTGGCTGCAATGAGTGGTTCTGCAGTACAAGAACCAATTATTCAAAACTATATTCAACAATGGCACAAGATTGGCTTACATGTTAGTTTAACTGGTGGTAGATTGATTGAATTTAATTCTTTCTATGACAAATTGGATCACGATGACAAGAATATTGATATGTTTATGGCTGCCTGGTCATTATCAACTGAACCTTCACCAAGAGGGATGTATAGTGAAACTAATCCGATGAATGATTCTAGATTTGCTACTAAGGAAAACAATAAATTATTAAATGAGATTGATTCAACTAAGGCATTCAATCATCAATACAGAGTTGAAGCTTTCCATAAGTGGCAACAATATATGAATGATGAGGCTTATATTGTACCAATGACTAATTCTTATGCGATTCAAGCTGTTAATAATAAGATTGTAAACTACTCATTAAAACCGGCAGCTGCAAATAGTGTTTGGTACAAGGTTGGCTATGCTAAATAAATTGTGAATAGAAAAAGATTGCTTTAATTACTAGATCTATACGTATGTTCGCATTATAATTTAACTTGTAATGACTTTTAAGGGTAGGTTTAGTGATTATGAAGAAAGAAACAATTGATGTTGAAAATAAAGATTTTAGAAAGAAATTACGTAGAAAGTATTTAGTGAGCCTTTTTGGGGATGCGTTGGGTTTAATTAGTGTTATCTTCTTAGCCCATGCACGAGCTCAAAATAATCTTTCACTCATGATTTGGACGTGTATTTTAAATACAGTAGCTTTAATTTTCATAATTACAGGCAACTTCTTCATAGCTTCAAAAGAGTATAAACAAATTAGACGTCTATCGGCACAAGAACTTAAAGAAATAAGTGAAGAATTAGATAAATTCCCTGATCCTTTTGATAGTCGGGGATTAACAATTGTTTCGACTTTATTTTTTATTAGCTTGGCTGGTGTGCTGTTGTTTGGTTTAGTTAAGTTATCGCAGTATGGCATGATTGAATTTGTTTGCTTTATTTATGCAATTTGTTTTGTGGTCGATCTAAGAAGCGTTGTTAAGTATTCAATTTAAATTATCTTAATCATTGGGCATTATCTCTGAGATAATGCCTTTTTTGTCGCTTCTATTAATATTGTTTAGGTGTAAACTAAAACTATAAATATATATTTTTTGTGTGAATGAGAGGCTATTTTATGAAAAAAGAAAGAAGATTACTAGTCCTAATTAGCGCAATTCTGATGGTGCTAGGTGAAGTGGCGGTTATTCCTTCCACTTTTAATAATTGCGATATTGTTTTAGCTACAGTTCATAGAGCTAAACGTCATTCTAGAAGACATGTCAAAAAGTATAAACATAGTAAAGCAAAGATTTGGACTGGTGACTATCGGATTGTAGGTAATAAAAAGAGTAAGATCTTTCATGTAATAAGAGGTCATAGTTACCGTATGAACCGTGAAAATGCAGTATTTTTTAAGAGTAAGGCTGCAGCGCGAGCAGCGGGTTATCGTGAATCGAAGAGATAAGTATGAATGCCTTAGAAAAAATCGGAAAAGTAATTCTCTGGATTTTGTTCTGGTATTACCTTATTCCGTATTATTTATTAAAAAAGTATGTTTTTAAACATAGTAAGCGAGATCGATTATGGTCGAGTCTGAGTTCAGTTGTCATTGTTTTCGTACTGTTTTGTTGCTGGGTAAATAGTTTGCCCGATGATGATTCTTCAACCAGTACTACAGAACCTAAAGTTCATTATATAGTTAAGAAAGTTGGACAAAAAGAATTAATTAAAGCACAGATTAAAGAAAAAGTTTTAGATAAAGAAGAGAAAAAAGAAGAAGCAGAATATGAAAAGTTAGTAGCTGCTTTGGCTGCTGCAAAAAATAAAGCTAAAAAAGAAAAATTAGCTGAAGAAAAAGCTGAGAAAGAAGCTAAAGAAGAAGCGGCTAAAGAGGTAAAGCGTGATAATTATTCAGCTAATTCATCTCAATCAACTAAAACTGAACATCATCATAATTCAGGAGCACCCGCTGGCAATCATGGGGATATGAATACTGCAGATTCAGGTAAAATTGTTGGTAATCGTAACTCTAAAATTTACCATGTTCCAGGGCAAGCGGGATATCGAATGAATTCCGCAAATGCAGTTTACTTTGATTCTGAAGCGGAAGCTAAAGCTGCTGGCTATAGAAAGGCATTGAGATAATGAATAAACGTAAATTTGTTACGATTTTTTCTAGCTTTTTGATGCTTTTGACACTTTCAGGTTGCTCGAATGCTCAAAGTAGTCAAGGAACTGTTTTAGCAAAAACACCTAAAACGGTAGTTAAATATAATCGAACTGCTAAAATAAAAGCTACTAAAATTGAAGCTAAGAATCGTAAAACTGAACAAAAAATTAAAACATTAGATAAAAAGATTGCTAAATTAAGAAGGCAACTTAAGAAATATTCGAGTGCACATGCAGTTGAATCAGTAAGTGCTGCTAAGCTTGCTACTCTCACTTATACAGGGAAAGATATTATTACCGTTAATAATAATGATCCTAGTTTCTCCAAAGCAGATTTGAGTACAGCAAACGGTGCATGGCAACGTTATGGCAATCTTGATGGCTTAAATCGAGTTACTACTGCTAATGCATTACTCAATAAGTCATTGATGCCTAGTAGTCCACGTGAACCGCTCCATGTTGATCCAACAGGTTGGCATAATAAGAGAATTGCTGGTGGCTGGCTTTATAATCGTTGTCATCTAATTGGGTTTCAATTAACTGGACAAAACAATAATTTAAAGAACCTGATGACAGGAACTAGACAGCTTAATGATCCGGATATGCTACGTTATGAAGATGAAGTAGCAGAATATCTCAAGGAATCGGGTAACAATTACGTTCGTTATCGAGTAACACCTGTTTTCCGTGGTGATGAATTATTAGCTCGAGGAGTAGAGATGGAAGGGCAGTCAGTTAGTTCAAATACGGTTCATTTCAACGTTTATATCTTTAATGTTGAAAATGGCGTTCGTTTGAATTACGCAACAGGTACTAGTCGAATAGGATAAAAAATAAAATGATCCATTACCAGTTAAGGTAATGGATCATTTTTTAACTTGCAATTAAAATCTTCCATAGTGTGTTGCTAGTATACCAATTCTGGGGTTGAATAGCTGCTAAACTAGCAACAATGATGAAAATTCCACCAAGAGAAATGGATAAGGCAAAAAGGTAATTAACTATAACGAACGGAGAACCTCCATTATTAGACTGACGCAAAATATGAATAGCAAATGCTACTAAAATCATCCCTACTAAAATGCCAATTTGATAATAAATATACATCCGTCTACTCCTTGCCTCTTTTTTAAATCTGTTAAATATTATATTCTTTTTTGAAATAATAAACAAAGATTAAAAAAATATTTGACTTGTATTAATAAGGCTATTATTATTCACATTACAGTAAGATGTTTTAATGAATGAGAGGTATGTAAATGGACTGGACCATTATACAGCAGGCATTGCCAGCATATGGGCATAGCTTCGTTCTTACCGTTTGGCTCTCATTGGTTGGGATTATTGGCTCAATCATTGTTGGAGTCATTGCAAGTTTGCTGCAATACTTTAAGACCCCGATCTTAAGTCAGATTGCAACGGCTTATGTCGAATTGGCACGCAATACACCGCTTTTAATTCAACTTTTCTTTTTGTATTATGCATTTCCAGTAATTGGTTGGCGAATGTCATCAATTACTGCTGGTATTATTGGTTTGATCTTCCTGGGTGGAGGCTACATGGCAGAAGGTTTTACCGGTGGTTTTCAAGGTGTAACGGATAGTCAAATCAATTCTGGTGAAGCTTTAGGGATGAATCGCTTTCAATTAGCAAGATACGTTGTATTTCCTCAAGGTTTTGCCTTAAGTATGCCGGCTTTGGCAGCCAATGTGATTTTTCTAATTAAGGAAACATCTATTTTTACAGTGATTGCGATTCCTGAATTGACCAATACGGCATTGGATTTGATCGGGATGTATTACCGGTCTAATGAATATTTATTAATGTTGGTTATCGGTTATGCAATTATTATGATTCCAGTAATTTTACTTTTAAACTGGCTAGAAAGGAAAGTTCGTTATGGCGCATTCGGGGATTAATGTCTTATTTAGCGGCAGCAACTTTGACCGGCTACTAGTTGGTTTATGGACATCTATTTGGATTGCTGCTTTGTCAATTGTTATTGGATTGCTTATTGGTACTGTCTTTGGCGTTCTTCGTACAATGCCAAATAAGATCATTCGTTGCATTTTAAGAGTCTACATGGAAATCTTTAGAATTTTGCCTAGTGTAGTTCTACTTTATTTGGTTTATTACATTTTGCCTCGGAGCTTGCATATTAATTGGCCAGGCACTTGGATGGCAGTTTTAGCATTTTCGCTTTGGGTAGCAGCGGAGTTCAGTGATATTGTTCGTGGGGCTTTGCAATCCGTACCATTAGCGCAAAAGGAAAGTGGTCTCGCTTTAGGATTGAACAAGACGCAACTTTTCTTATATGTTTTGTTACCGCAAGCATTCAAATTGGAATTGCCAGCTACAATTAACTTGGCAACAAGAGTAATTAAAACTACTTCTATTTTAATGTTGATCAGTGTAATGGATGTCATCAATGTTGGGCAACAGATTATCGAAGCAAATAATCAAAAATTCCCAACAGGTGTTTTCTGGGTTTATGGTTTGATTTTCTTCTTTTACTTTATCCTGGATTATCCTTTATCAGTATGGGCAAAGAGTTTAATGGCAAAGCAAAAATAGGTGAGAAAAATGACTGAAGAAATTTTAAAGGTAGAACATCTAAACAAGTTTTATGGTGACTGGCAAGCACTTCACGATATTAGTTTTAATTTAAAAAAAGGTGAAGTTTTAGCGATTCTGGGCCCTTCAGGCTCAGGTAAATCAACTCTTTTAAGAACTCTAAATGGTTTGGAAGATTATAAAAATGGTGAAATTGTTTTTCATGGGAAAAAGGTCCAGTCCTCTCCTAAAGAATGGCAAGCAATTCGCCAAAAAATCGGCATGGTTTTTCAATCATATGATCTTTTTCCAAACCTTACGGTAATACAAAATATCCTTTTAGCTCCCACGAAGGTCCAAAAGCGGGATCGAGCAGAAGTAGAAGAGGAAGCGCATCATTTGCTAAAACGAGTAAATATGGATCAATATGCTGACACGTATCCTAGAGAATTATCTGGTGGTCAACAACAAAGAGTGGCAATTGTCCGNGGCAATTGTCCGTACCTTAGCTATGAAACCAGAAATTATTCTGCTTGATGAAATTACTGCATCTCTTGACCCTGAAATGGTTCGTGGTATTGAAGATATTGTTAAAAAGCTTTCAGAAAATGATCATATGACGATGGTCTTAGTTACTCACCAAATGAACTTTGCTAAACGTGTCGCTGATCAAGTCCTCTTTTTGGAAAAAGGCAAGATTATTGAGAAAACTCCTTGTGAACAGTTCTTTACTGAACCACAATCTGAAAGAGCTCAGCAATTCCTCACTGATATGGACTTCTAGGGGGATGAAACTATGAGTGGACGAAAGATATTCAACACTATTATTAGTGTAATTGCCGCTGTCGTAGTGTTAGCTTCAGCTTATATGGGTTTAACTAAACCATATCTAGCTCGTTCTGCTGGTGGTGGCGGTTGGAGCAACAATAATAGTGTGACCCAAATTAAGCGTCGAGGTTATATTCGAATTGGTGTTTATGGCGACTTACCACCGTATGGTTGGGTTAACTCTCAGGGTAAACGAGTTGGTTTTGATTTGCGACTTGCACGAGAATTAGCTAAAGAATTAGGTGTGAAACCACGATTTACCCAACTTAACGGAAATAATCGGGTTGACGCATTGAATTCTAATAAAGTAGATATGGTCTTAGCCAACTTTACCAAGACTCCAGAAAGAGCAGAAGTAGTAGATTTTGCCCATCCTTACATGAAAGTATCAACTGGTGTCGTTTCACCTAAGAGTCACCCGATTACCAGTGAAAAGCAATTGCGAGGGAAACAATTGATTCTTTTGAAAGGATCAACGGGTGAAAACTACTTTGCCAACCGTCCTGGAATAAAGCTTTTACGTTTTGATTCAGAAACCCAGCAATTCAATGCAATGAAAAATAAGCGAGGAGCTGCATTAGCTGATGATAACTCCTACTTATATGCCTGGATTAAAAAGAATCCGCAATATGTAGTCGGAATTAGGTCAATTGGTCCTCACCAATTTATTGCACCTGCTGTTAAGAAGGGTAACAAATCTTTATTGAAGTGGACTAATAAACAAATCGATCGTTTGACTGCTGAAGGTTTCTTCAAGAAAGATTATCAAATTGAACTTAAACCATACTTTGGTAAAGGAATTGTGCCTAGTGACATTTTGCTAAAGTAAATCAAAAATGAAAAGAGAAGTAATTCAAACTTGGAATTACTTCTCTTTATTCTATGCCAAAATATTTTTTAGCTGCGTCGTTCATCTTATTTGGTGACCAAACAGGGTACCAGACGAATTCGACGTCTACATTTTTAACTTCCTCGACCTGTTCTACTTCTGCTTTGATTTTATCAATTAAAAACTGGGTAAGTGGACAAGCTGGGGTAGTTAAAGTCATATTGATCAGACAAATGCCATCTTCATCTAAATCGATACCATAAATTAAGCCTAAGTTGACTATATCGATATTTAATTCAGGATCGATTACCTTAGCTAGATGATTTATAATGTCATTTTTGATTGTTTCACTATCACGCATGTTTAAACATCCTTGCCAAAAATCTTAGCTTTAATTGCTTGACCAGTAGGTGTGCCGGCTAGGCCACCAATTCCGGTTTCACGAAGGGATGCTGGCATTTGATGGCCAACTTTTTTCATTGCATCAATGCATTCATCTGCAGGAATGACGCTGGTGCATCCCGCTAGTGCCATATCTGCTGCAATTAAAGCATTTCCAGCACCGATTGCATTTCTTTTTACGCAGGGAACTTCAACTAAGCCAGCGATTGGATCACAAACTAAACCTAGTAAATTAGACATAGCGATAGATAATGCCTGAGCGCTTTGCTCTGCAGTTCCACCAGCTGCTTCAACTGCTGCAGCAGCTCCCATAGCAGAAGCTGAACCAACTTCTGCTTGACAACCACCTGTGGCACCGGCAATTTCTGCATTATTGGCGATAACTAAACCAAAGCCACCAGCAGTAAAAAGAAAACGAATCATTTGCTCTTCGGTTAAGTTCAGTCTCTTTTTAAGCAGAAACAAAACTCCTGGTAAAGTACCTGAAGAACCAGCAGTGGGTGTAGCACAAATTACGCCCATGGCTGCGTTAACTTCGTTGGTAGCAATGGCATTTTGGACTGCGTACATCATAGTATCGCCTGAGAGAGTATGATGTTGTTCACGATATTTCTTAATTTTAACTGCCTCGCCACCGGTTAAACCAGTCTTAGAGAAAACGCCATTACCTTTTCGCCCTTTTTCGACTGCCTTTTGCATGGTTGTAAGATTGTATTTCATTTTATTCCAAATTTCTTCGCGAGGAAGGCCAGATAATTGGATTTCCTGTCTAATAATTAATTCAGAGATCGGTAAGTGAAGTTTTTCAGAATCTGCGACTATTTCTTTAATATGATTATACATTTTAGTCTCGCTTTATAGAATAATTATTGTTTTAAAAGTAGTTTTTAATTTACTGATTAGAGCTGGTTTTAAATAATTCTTGATGTCATATTCATAAATATTGCAATGTTCTGCTTTGAAAACCTGTTTTTTCCTGAAAGGTGCTTCTTTATTTAGCAACTCTGTCATCTTTTCCTCGTTTTGTAGGTTCTTAGTCCTATCAATAAATAGGATAATTGGTAAAGTTCCTGAAGGAATGATTTCTTCGCCATCCATGATAATTTGACGAATTTCAATTGCACCGCCACCGATTGAACACCCGGCTAACCTAATCTTTTTATGGTCATCAGACATGTCTAGGATCGCCGTATTAGGGTGGTTAATAGGACTTTCACTTTTTTCTTCTACGAATCTTAGATCCATACCTTGTTCTCGGGCAATTTCAACAGCTTGAGGCACCCGAAGATCATCAGTTTTCATTCCCAATAAACCAGCAGCGATGGCATAGTCGGTACCATGTCCTCTATGAGTTTGCGCAAAGGAATCATAATAGTGGACTGTAACTTTTGGAGGAACGCCACCAAAGATTTTATTTCCTGCTCGACCAATTGCCACTACACCGGCTGTATGAGAACTTGAGGGACCAACCATGACAGGTCCGATGATATCAAAAACACTCTTATAACGGTTAACCATTTTACCAACTCCTAAGGGTTACTTATTCTGTTTCTAATTATAACTATAATAGGAAAAGTTTACAGATGTTTTCGTGGTATACTTTTAAAATAATGAGGTGGAATAATGAATCAAGAAAAAGAACAATTTAAGAATAATTTGAAAAAAGTGGCGGCTGAACAGGGCTCACGCCAAGCGATTTCTTATGAAGACTTGTTTAATCCTCGCTTTATGCAAAAGAATACTTCGTTTGTAAGCATTGATGTTTTTGTGAAAGAATTAGGAGCTAAGAGTTTTCCAGATATTGATTATTTAGATAAAAAGATCGTTGATCAATTTGTTAAAAAAGAGACTAAGTTCAATAGCTGGGAAGAAATGCAACAGCGCGCAATAAACGAGTATATGACTAGTTTATTTTAGTTATACGGTTATATTTGTATATAAGAAGTTCTAATTTCCTGCTAGAATATGAGTAAAAATATGTAGATTATTTTGGGAGGAAAAAAGATGAATAAGAGATTTTTAATTTCAGCAATTGCATTATTATCGTTAGGTACAGTAACTAACCTTAGTAGTCAAAAAGTATCTGCTGCTAGTATCGTAGTTAGATCAAAAGCTTTTGTTTACAATAGTCGTGGTCATCGGACAAGCAAATATTATTTGAAAGGCTCATATATTGGTCATGCTTCATCTAAGCGTATCCATGGTAGAAACTATTATAAGGTTGGAGCTAACAAATATATCCGTAAAAGCAATGCTCGTTTGAAAAAATCTAGTGTTGCTTCAAAGGTAAACAATTCTAATAATTCATCTGTTTCAGCTACAGTTTCTAATCAAAAAAATGCTGCCAATTTTATGAGTTTTTTAGCTAGTCAAAAGTCATTGTCAGCTGCACAAAGAAGTGAAGCTCGAACTGCTGCTAAGTTGCTTAGAACGGGAAGTTTATCTAGTCAGAGTGCACCATCTTAGTTTAATAAGTATGTCAAATTGGGTGCAGTCAAGGATGCTACGAGTGCTGCTAATCTTAAAGCTTCAATTCAGGATTTGGAGAATGCTAATTCAGCTAGAGCTAAAGTTGGTTCAAGAAGACTAAAGGTATCACCAATCTTAACTGCTATTTCAATGATTGATGCCGATTATCAAAAGCAAGGTGGAGTACATCACCCACAATACTATAAGTATGAGGATAGTTTGGAAAATATCTCAGCTGGGAGTGAGCCAATTACTATTTGGATGACCGAGAAGAATAACTGGAAGGAAGATGTTAAAAAGAATTCTAGTTTGAAGTCACTTGAATTTCATCCAAACTGGGATGATCAAGCATACACTGATGCAGTAATGGGCGCTCATGGTTATAAAGTTGCAGGACACTACACTAATTTGGTTAACCGGAATCACCGTATTATGGGGATGGCTCATATGACTGATAATAATTATGGTTATGCCGACGTTTATAATGCTTCAAGTAAGAATGATAAAGGTTCTTTAACTTTAGGACAATACAAGAGTTTAGTTAATAAATGGTTGAATAGATAATTTCAATAGGTTTTAAAAGGTACTAAAAGTTATTTTCTTTTAGTACCTTTTCGTGTCTTTAGATCGAACTTATTTCTTAATAATGTTATGATTGAGCTAGAAAAAGATCAATAAAAATTAAAAATTTTAGAAAGGAAAAAGTTATGACGGACCAAGAAATTATTCAAGAAATTGAAAAGAGCGTTAAGAATTCAGATAGCTGGAGCGTATATCATCATTTAAAGGACAATTTGGGTTACCCAGCTTTAATGCTTCGTGAAACTAATACCAGTGTTGATACATTGGGTGTAAATCTTAACGTATTTAAGGGAAATGTTTATTTATTCTTAGATAACGGTACTCCTGCAGAACCTGGTAAACCATTTTCAATTCAAAACTTGGATAGTTTGAAGGCAATGGAAGAACTATTGGAAATCGTTAAGCCATACCTTAAAAAGAATTAATTTAAAAATAAAACTAGAAAATAAAGATGTCTCAAAAGTTAGAGGTATCTTTATTTTTTCGTACATAATTTTAACTTTTCTTAAAACACAAGTAATCAATTTTTCCTTATAATAAAAAAAGATAATTTTTAGAAAGTTGGAAAAGAAGTGACACAGAAGAAGACTTTATTTCCCTGGTGGATTTTTATTGTATGTTGTTTTATTTCAATGATTGGTTTTGGACTAATCGTGAATACGATCGGATTGTTCTTTGGACCGATTAGTAATGAATTTGGAGTAGGTCGAGCTCAAGTTGCGTTGATGACGACTTTTCAAAATGCGGCAGCCGCAATCGCTTTGCTTTTTGCAGGAAAAATTATGGCAAAAAGTAATCTACGTTGGTTATTAACGGCATGTTTTGCCTTAATTTCTATTAGTATGATGAGCTTGGCTGTTGCCAATAACTTGCTTCATTTTTATCTTGCTTGGATAATAATTGGTGTTTGTCAGCCAATTGCTATTACTTTATCAATTCCGGTTTTACTAAGTAAATGGTTCAACGAAAAATTGGGTACAGTAATGGGTATTTCTCTTGGACTATCGGCACTTGGTGGAACAATTTTTAATCCAATCATTGCGAAAATTATTAAGCAGTTTGGATGGCGAGGTGGCTTCGTTGGAGAAGCACTGCTTTTAGGATTAATCTTGGTACCACTAGCTATTTCAATTAAACCAGCACCTTCCAAAAGATTTCCAGCATATGGTAAGGAAACACAAATTAAGAGAAAGAACTTAAGTGGTCTTGATCTGAAACAAGCATTGAAAATGCCTGTGTTCTATGCATTAGCCTTTGCCATGTTAGCTCTGCAATTTGTATCTGGATCAGTTCAACACATATCTGGTCATATTACTAATATTGGTATTTCTCCAATTACTGCAGCAACTGTGGTATCAGGTGTGATGATTGGAGCAGCTATTGGGAAAATCTCCATTGGTTACTTTTTGGATCGCTTTAATGCAAAATTGGTTCTTTTGATTTACTCAATCTTTGGCGTAATTGGGTGGGCTGGTCAAGCGATGCTTAAAGAAAGTAATCTATTGATTCTTTCAGCTGTAATTTTAGGTTTAGGACAGGGTGTATGTCTTGTAGCTTTGCCTTACTTAATCAGACAAATTTTTGGTGAAAGAGATTACAGCAATATCCTTTCAATTATCAATATGATTGGTGCCTTTGCTATGTCAGCTTCAGTTTATTTGATTGGCTTATTCTTTGATCAGACTGGCTCTTATAGTCTAGGTTGGTTGGTCAATGTGATTGCTTTTGCTCTTAGTTTCGTAGTAATGATGGTCACTTTTAGAGTAAAAGAGAAGGTAAATGAAGAAGTAGAAATGAGTAATTAGTAATAGTAGTTTCACACTGGTGTGAAGCTGCTTTTTAAATATTAAAAATTTATAAATCTTATGGAAAATGAAGAAAAAGTTCTCTTTTTTTGCGTAAAAAATATTGGTAGGTAAAATAGAAAGGAGAAAACTATGTTAGATTTTTTCATAAGAAAAGGTAAAAAAATGCTTTATCCATATATTGAATTTCCAAATGAATTGATAGTCACTCATTCAGAGATAAAGAAAGATAACTCAGTTTGGATAAATTTTGAACAGCCGTGTAAAAATGGCTTTAGGGAAGCACGTATTGCTTTGCCGCAGTATAAGTGGCTTTTCAATGAAGGATTTAGTGATAAAAAGATCAAGGAATTTGAACAATTCTCACATCAAAATGCAGCAATGGTTTATAAATATGCACGTTTAGGTGGAATTAATAATGCCTAATTTGTTTTCAGTTTCTGGTTACTTGATTTACTTTTGGTCAAATGAAAACAATGAACCAATACATGTGCATGTTTCTAAAGGAAGACCTACTAAACATGCAACTAAATTCTGGTTAACAAGTGATCATGGTTGTATTCTGGCTACTAATGGAAGTAAAATTAGTAATCACGACATCAATAAGTTAAGTGATGTTATATCTGCTCAGTATGAGTATATTTGCGAAAAATGGAAGCTTTATTTTGATACTGAAAAAATAAAGTTTTATCTTTAGTATTAAAAAATGGTTGTCATTTTGACAACCATTTTTGTTATCTCTTGTGATAAATTCTTTTTACTGCTTCAATATCACATTTTTGAATAGTATAGGCATTTTCATCTGATACAGCTGGATTCATAACAGATGGTTCAGTGTCATTATGATTTAAGCCAATTGCATGACCTAATTCATGTTCAGCCACTGCTAGTTGAATATGAGAACTGAGTTGATTGAGATAGTAATCATTAAGGTAAATGATTGAACCATAAAGATATCCACGAGGAACATTTGCCATTTGAGTCATTCATGCCCAAGTTGTCTCACCATAATTGCCGCTAGTGATTAAAATATTAGTTTTTTTAAGATTCTTAACTTGTCTAAAGCGAAAAGCTTTGGTTTTATTCCATGCTTTCATTGCTTTTTGAACTAATTCATAATCGGGATTGTGAGAGTTTAAGTAGATTAAAACATTCGCAGTTGGAATACGATTTTTCTTAGATTTGCTCTTTTTCTGCTTGATTTTCCTGGTTTTCCTGCCAGAATAAATTTTAATCTTAGTAACTTTTCTTCTGTTTCTTATTTTTTTATGTGCGGTTGCTTGTACGTTGGTAGGCGGACAGAATATTTCCACTGAACCAACTGCGCCTAATAACATAGTTAAAACAATTATTTTCTTTAAAAATTTAAAGTGTCGCATAATCACATCTACTTTCTATATAAGTTCAATGTTAGAGCAAAAGAAAATGCGCGACAAGAGTCGTGCATAGCTTCTTTAATTCAATTTATGATAATTCATTTGTAAGCGTAGAGCTTCATAGATTGGTTTACCGCCCAATAGATCGAGGACGTAGTAAGCAAAGAAAACTGTGATAATCATTGGTAGAACTTGTTGGATCGTACCTACCATTTCTGTTAGTAGCATAATTGCAGTGAATGGGGCTTTTTCGATTGCTCCGAAGTAGGCAGCCATAGAAATAACCAAAATGTGTGGGTAGTACATTGGTGTGATGATTTCTGCTTTAATCAATAAGTTAGCGCAAATAATGCCTAAAAGAGCACCAAGTACCAGGATTGGCATAAAAATACATCCGGGAACTGATGAACCATATGAGAGCATTGAGAAAATAAAGCGAATCATAAAGAGCAAAATAGGAATTGTGATAAAGCTCCAAGAATTGATTTGGTGTAAGCCAAGATTATTATTGAATAAATCATCAATTAGTACATGGGAACCACCTAATAAACGAGCGTTCCAAAGTCCAACGGGGATAATTAAGACAAATGGAATAATGCTGTGGTATGCGGCTGGCAGTTTCTTTATTTTGCTAAACCACGGTTTTAAACTTAACAAGACATATTGGTAGAGATAAGCTAGTAAGCCTAATGCAATACCAATTAATGGTAATGACCAGTATATTTTTACTGGTAAATATCCGTTTACTGGCAAGTATAGGCAGGGTTTGTTACCGAAGAAAAGGATAGTCATGAAATCAGCGGAAAAAGTGGCCGCCAAAATAGAAATAACTTTTCTAGGTTTGAAACTGAAAGAAATCTCTTCGACTAAGAAAAGTGCTCCAGCAATGGGTGCACTAAAAGCAGCAGCTAATCCTGCAGCCACACCGCATTCTTGCATTTCTTTAAGTCCTTCTGCGTCGGTTTTGAAAGTTTTTTCTGCTAGTCCTTGGCCAACCATAGCTCCCATTTCAATACAGGGACCCTCCCGACCTAACATTAAACCTGGGCAAATTGCTAAAAGTCCGCCAATAAATTTACGCCAGAGAATTGACCACCATGGCATTTGGTTTTCATTAAGAAAAATAGCCTCAATTTGTGGAACGCCAGAGCCAATAACTTGATCAAGGTAAGGTGCGGTGATTTTCCCTAGTATAAAACTAATAACTATCATTAATAGAATATAGGGAAGAATCAAAACTTGATGAGCTGCCATTTGTGGGTAAAGCTGATAAAGCAGTTGCATTGTTTGATCAATAATCCAACGGAAGATACTAACGATCAGCCCAGTAACTAGACCAACTGCAATTGCACGTATGAGACGAGCGGTTATATTAGTAGTAAATGGTCTTCGCAATATTTGTTTCGCATTTTTTATCATTGTTTGTTATATCCTCATTACATTTAAATACATCTCTATCCTAACAAAAAAATACCCAAGAAAAAAACGGTTCTGCGAAAAAACAGAACCGTTTCTAATTATCTTCTTTGTTCACTGATTACTTTCATAATTTGAATCAAAATGGTTGGAGCTAAGGCTGAGCCGATGATCCAAAGTAGTTGGTTGTCAGTTAATGGTGTAACTGCAAATAGGCTGTGCAAAGCTGGAATAAAAAGAATTAATGCTAAAAGCAAAGTTCCTACAGCAAAGGCGGCTAAACTGTACCAGTTGTTCTTAAAGCCAAGTTTAAAAATACTGTGCTGTGAACGGCAATTGAAACCGTGGAGCAATCTGGCAAAAGTCAAAGTAGAGAAAGCCATGGTGCAGGCAACAGCAGGGCTAGTTTGTCGACCAATCATAAAGGCACAAATGACGCCAACAGAAATCAGTGCTCCTTGGGCAGCAACTTGGGTAACCAAGCTTTTGTCTAAAATGCCAACCTTAGGATCACGTGGTTTTCTGCTCAACACATCTGGTGCACCTGGTTCCATTCCAATTGCTAAAGCTGGCAAAGAGTCAGTCACCAGGTTGATGAAAAGCAGTTGAACTGCAATGAACGGTACAGAGAAGCCACCAATTGAGGCAAAAAGAACAGTGATAATTGCGGACAAGTTACCAGAAAGGAGATACATGATTGCGTTTTTAATATTTTCAAAAACTGTCCGTCCGTTGGCTACAGCCTTAATGATCGTAGCAAAGTTGTCATCAGCTAAGATCATGCTGGCGGCATCTTTAGAGACTTCGGTACCAGTAATTCCCATGGCTACGCCGATATCCGCTTTCTTCAAAGCAGGTGCATCGTTAACTCCATCGCCAGTCATAGAAACAATGTGATCTTTCTTTTGCCAGGCATTGACGATACGGATCTTGTTTTCTGGTGAAACCCGAGCATAAACAGCGATCTTTTCAATCTTTTGTTCCAATTCCTCATCGTTCATTTTGTCTAATTCCAGACCAGTCACAGCAATATCGTCATCGGTGAAAATTCCAATCTTTTTGGCAATAGCGACTGCAGTTACCTTGTGGTCACCAGTGATCATGACTGTACGGATGCCGGCTTTTTTAGCCCGAGCAACTGCAGCGATACTTTCTTTACGTGGTGGATCCATTTCAGAAACTAAGCCAAGGAAGGTAAAATCTTTTTCGTTGTCAATGGTTAAGTCTTCATTGCTTTCTTTGTAGGCAAAGGTCAAAACCCGTAAACCATTTTCTGAAAAGCGATTATTTTGAACTAAAATATCTCTTTTATCTTGCTCAGTGATTGGGCGAACTTCATCTTCGAACCGAATATTGTCACAACGGTCGAGCAACACATCGATTGCACCCTTGACAAAAATAGTTGGTACCGTATGAATTAGATGCTTGGTACTCATCAACTTACGATCAGAGTCAAATGGAATTTCTTGCTTTCTGTCGAGCAAACCACGCAGGTCGCTTTCGGACAATCCCAGTTGCTTGTTGCCAAGATTGATACCGGGGACTTGACGATACATTTCTAATAAAGCTGATTCAGTTGGGTCACCGATGCTCTTCCCGTTTTTTAATGAAGAGTCATTATTTAGCACTGCATCGTAGAGCAGGTAGCGGTGGAGTTGGTTATCCAAATTCAATTGGTTAGGCTTAAGCACCTCGCCACCGATATAAATGTCTTCAACAGTCATCTTGTTTTGGGTTAAAGTACCGGTTTTGTCAGAACAAATTACAGATACGGACCCAAGAGATTCAACGGCCGCCAGGTTTTTAATGATAGCATTTTCTTTTGCCATCTTTTGTGTACCCATGGCCTGTACGATAGTCACGATTGAACTCAAGGCTTCCGGAATTGCGGCTACGGCTAAAGCAACAGCAAAGAGTAAGGCGTCCATAATTGGCTGCCCCCGCCAAATCTGCAAACCGAGCACGACAGCACAGATGATTAGAATAGCAGTTGCCAATTTGGAAGAAAATTTGTCAAGTGAAACCTGTAATGGAGTGTGACGTTCTTTAGTTTCGTTCATGAGGGATGCAATTTTACCAATTTCGGTATTCATCCCAGTATTGGTAACCAAAACATTGGCCCGACCGTAGGTGACTAGCGAACTGGAATAAACCATATTAAGTCGATCGCCTAAAGGAATCTCATGATCGAAATCTATGTCAGCCTTATCGATGTTGGTCGACTCCCCAGTCAAGGAACTTTCATTGACTTGCAAAGAAAAATTGTCCAGAATGCGACCGTCGGCAGTTACCATGTCGCCGGCTTCTAGAAGCATGATGTCGCCAGGAACAACATTTTTGGAATCGATCTCAATCTTTTCACCGTTACGTAAGACTTTAGCACTAGGCGAGGAGAGAGATTTAAGTGACTCCAGCGATTTTTCGGCTTTGATATGTTGAACCGTTCCTAAAACTGCGTTCAAGATTAAAACTGCAATAATGACCAACGTACTTTCTAAATCACCAGTGAATGCGGAAATAACGGCAGCGATGATTAGGATGATGACCATTAAGTCTTTGAATTGTTCGAAAAAGACTTGCAGGGCAGTTTTCTTTTTGCCTTCGATTAGGGCGTTTTCACCATACTTTGCCAGATTCTCCTTGGCCTGGCTAGAGGTTAAACCATCGTTAGAAGTTTTGAATTCTTGCAAAACTTCAGCTTTGGATTGTAGATAATACTGTTTCATAAAAAGTCCTCCAGAATCTAGGCTAGTTACGGATAAAAAAAGAGACTATGCCAAACTTGAAAAGTTTGTACATAGTCTCACCATTTAAATTCACAGCGGAAATTGCTTTCGTGATATGACGCCATGAATACAATTATTTGTCGGTTACTCCCTATATGTATATTAATTTTATATCATATGGGCTTGATTTTGACAACTGTTTAGATGAAATTGTTTGATTAATTAAATTGTTAATTTCTGTCAGCTTTTTATTTTTCAAATTTTTTGCCCCATGCCCATGGGTCTTCATGCCAGGTCTTTAATACATCATATTGATCACTAGAAATGTGACCTGATTCATTTTCTTTTTTTAGAAGTTCTGGGTAAGAAAGAAGGGGAGCATATTTAATGTTTGCTTTTTTGAAGTTCTCCTTTGCATCTGGCAAGTAGTAGGTGAAAATTGATGATACGCCGATTACGTGACCACCATCTTTTTCAGTTGCTTTGACAGCATTAAGTACTGAACCACCAGTGGTGATTAAGTCATCGATTAAAACAATCTTGTCGTCTTTAGTGAAACGTCCTTCAATTTGACGACCCTTGCCGTGATCTTTTGGCTTCGGACGAACGTAGATCATTGGCAAGTGGAGTTTATCAGCAACCCAGGCAGCATGAGGGATACCTGCTGTAGCAACTCCACCAATGATTGTAGCTTCTGGGAATTCTTTAGCAATCAAGTTAGCTAAGTCGCTAGCGATCATTTCACGCAGTTCAGGATAGGAAACGGTCAGACGCAAATCTGTATAGATAGGTGAAAGCATCCCGCTGGCATAAGTGAAAGGCTTGTCAGGTGAAATAGTAATAATTTTTTCTTTAATAAGTTGACTGATAATTTGATCTTTATGCATTTTAGTTAAACTCCTTCTTAATTGCTTGGTATGCGGCAGCTGGGTCAGAAGCTAAAGTAATCGGTCTACCCACTACGATAGCACTTGAACCCCATTCTTTTGCTTTTGCTGGTGTAGCAACTCTTCTTTGATCATCTTTGGCATTGCCGTCTGGTCGAATGCCTGGAGTAACGTACAGGAAGTCGTCTCCGATTTTTTCGTGTAGTTCTTTTACTTCTAATGGTGAACAAATTACACCATCTGCACCAGCTTTTTTAGCAGTTTTTGCTAAGCTTAGAACTTGTTCTTTCATAGATAAAGAACAGTTTTGTTCATGAGCTAAGATTTCATCAGATATAGAAGTTAACTCAGTAACGGCGAGTAGCTTGGGTACGGTTTTACCAACAGGCGTGCCTGCAATTAAGCCATCTTTGGCAGCTTTAATCATTTGACTGCCACCTAGGGCATGAATGGTGGTGAAAGTAATTCCTAATCTAGCTAAGGCTTTAGCACCGTTGTAAACAGTATTAGGGATATCTTGCATCTTAAGGTCTAAGAAAATTTGGTAACCTTTGTCGGCTAATTCTTTAACAACCTTAGGACCTTCATTGTAAAAAAGTTCCATTCCAACTTTGATGAAGACATCTTTAGGTTCACCCAGTTTACTTAAAATTTTATTCAATTGTTCTTCGTTATCTAAATCTAACGCGACAATGACTGGTCTACTCATTTTTCCTCCACAAAAAAAGTCTATTCTAAGCGCAGAGAGACACTTGGAATAGACCTTTCCTAAGATAAATTAAGTCAATATTTTGCACTTGCGGTCTCTCTGTACCGTTTAAAGTTTAATCAAGTTGAAGTTTAACACCTTAACTTTAAAAAAACAATATAAATTTTTTACTTTGAAAAATAAAAAAATGCGTGTACAATCGTCTCTAAAAATAAGCGAATGTCTGTGAGCATTCATTTTGGAGGGAAAATATGACAAATACATGCGTAAAATTACCAGGCTTAGACTTAAAAAATCCAGTAATGCCAGCTAGTGGGACATTTGGTTTTGGCGATGTGCCTGTTGCCAATAAGTTTGATTTGAATGATTTAGGGGCAATGGTAATTAAAACCACTACACCACATGCCACAACTGGGAACCCACAACCGCAGATTGCAGTGTTAAAAGATGGTGTTTTAAACTCAGTCGGTTTAACTAATCCTGGTGTTGACGCTGTAATTAGTGATAAGTTGACTAAATTACGTGGTAAGTATCCTAATTTGCCTATTATGGCCAGTGTTGGTGGAGATAGCGAAGACGATTATGTTGAAGTAGCTAAAAAACTTTCGAATTCAAAGTTAGTGAATGCATTGGAAATTAATGTTTCTTGTCCTAATGTCGCTCGCGGAGGAATGAGCTTCGGTGTTCACCCCGATGTCGTTGAAGAATTGACTAGAAATATCAAAAAAGTGGTCAATATTCCAATTTATGTCAAGTTGACGCCCAATGTGACCGATATTACTGTGATTGCTCGTGCCGCTGAAAAAGGTGGAGCAGATGGGATCTCAATGATTAATACGGTTCTAGGAATGGAAATAGATGTGAAAACTAGAAAACCAATTCTAGGTCACAATATGGGTGGTCTATCTGGTGAAGCAATTAAACCAATTGCTATTAGAATGATCAGTCAAGTTCGCCAAGCAACAGATTTACCTATTATTGGTATGGGTGGTATTGAATCTGCTCAAGATGTAGTTGAATTTATGTTGGCAGGTGCAAATGCGGTTGCTGTGGGTACAGCGCATTTTCACGATGAACTTGCTTCTAAACATATTGCTGAAGAATTGCCTCAAGAACTAGAGAAATTGGGCATTAAAGATATTAATGATGTAGTTGGTCAAGTAAATTTTAATTAAGTCTTGACAAACGTAGTTAATTACAGTAACTTTAAATCAATGAATGTCCTTTAAAATTAGTCCCGTGAGGCTAGCAAGGCAGGCTTAAATTAAGTTTCGACTTTACTGAAAGCTCCTAGTCTCAATAGGCTAGGAGCTTTTTTCATGGGCAGAATTAGGAGGCTATATTAATGGCAAAAGAGATATGGGATGCACTGGCAATGAAGCGTGCGTTGACCCGAATAACTTATGAAATTATTGAGCAAAACAAAGGTACTGATAATTTAGTACTAGTGGGGATCAAGACACGTGGTGTTTATCTTGCAAATCGCATTCATGATCGTACTCAAAAGTTGGAAGGCGTTGATGTACCAGTCGGTGAGCTGGATATCACCCTTTACCGTGATGATCGTCATGATGCTTCGCTTAAACAAGATCCAGTAGTTAATTCCGATCAAGTTGGCGTTAACATTGATGATAAGCGAGTAGTTCTAGTAGATGATGTGATCTACACCGGTAGAACCATTAGAGCTGCGATGGATGCTTTGATGCATGTTGGTCGTCCAAGTTCAATCAGAGTTGCAGTTCTAGTTGACCGTGGTCATCGTGAGTTGCCTATTCGTGCTGATTTTGTTGGTAAGAATGTGCCAACTTCCAATGATGAACAAGTTGCTGTTAATGTAGTTGAAAAGGACGGTAAAGATTCAGTTGAACTGAAAGCTTTGCCTAAATAAAATAGTAAAAAATAAATATCCAACCATTTAATTGACTCCAGAGAGGGCCAGAAGGGTTGCTTAATTTTTCGCATGCAAAAATACGGAAAAGGAAGCCTGGAGCAATTAAATGCTTCAGGCTTTTTTGTATAGAAAGAACAGAAAATGGAAAATATAAATCTTGTCAGTTTACCACATTTTGTAAGTGTTGAAAATTTACATGTTGATGAAGTAGAAGCTTTGATTAAACGAGCTGAATACTTTAAACGCGGTGGAGCTACTCCTCGTTTAACTAAGCCAGTTTATGTTACCAACATGTTCTTTGAGGATTCCAGTAGAACTCATACGAGTTTTGAAATGGCTGAAAGAAAGCTGGGTTTGACTGTCATACCTTTTGATCCAGCTCACTCATCCGTCAATAAAGGTGAAACTTTATATGATACTTCTTTAATCATGAATGCCTTAGGAGTTAATTTGGAAGTTATTCGTCATTCACAGAATGAATATTACAATGATTTGATCAATTTAAAAGAACATCAACATTTAAACATTGGGGTAATCAATGCGGGTGACGGCAGTGGTCAACATCCAAGTCAATGCATGCTTGATATGATGACTATTCATGAACACTTTGGTCACTTTAAAGGCTTGAAAGTAGCTATTGTTGGTGACATTACTAATTCAAGAGTAGCTAAGAGTGACATGGAGCTTTTAACCAGATTGGGTGCAGAAGTCTACTTCTCAGGTCCAAGTTACTGGTACTCAAAAGAATTTGATAAGTATGGCAAATATGAAGAATTGGATAAGTTAGTATCGAATATGGATGTCATGATGTTATTAAGAGTCCAACATGAACGTCATGCTGGGGATCCTAATGAAAAGAAATTTGATGCTAAAGCTTATCATGAAAAATATGGTATTAATCACAAACGTTACAACGAACTAAAACCAGATACGATTATCATGCACCCAGGTCCAATCAATCATGATGTTGAATTAAGTGGGGACTTGGTAGAAAGCGATAAATGCATGTTTGTTCGTCAAATGCAAAATGGTGTATTCATGAGAATGGCGATGATTGAAGCGGTTCTGCGTGGTAGAAAATTAGGAGGACTTGACTAATGAAGACAGTAATTAAGAATGGTACGGTTTACCAAAATGGCCGTTTAATCAAGGCTGATGTTTTAATTGAGGATCAACGAATTAAAGCAATTGGCACTAATCTGTCTGGTGATCAAGTAATTGATGCCCAAGATAAGTTGGTTTCACCAGGGTTGGTTGATGTCCACGTTCACTATCGTGATCCAGGTCAAACTTATAAGGAAGATATAAAAACTGGAAGTGAAGCAGCTGCCGCGGGAGGTTTTACTACTGTTGGTGCAATGCCTAATGTCACTCCTGTACCTGATACGCCAGAGTTAATGAGAAAAATGGTGGCAGAAAACAAGCAAAAGGGTATTGTTCATATTTTTCAGTATGGTCCAATTACCAAGGAAGAAACCACTGATGAAATTCCTGATTATGCCGGTTTGAAAAAGGCTGGTGCTTTTGCCGTAAGTAATGATGGACATGGCGTGCAAACTGCTCAAACTATGTATTTAGCTATGCAGAAGGCAAAGGAAAATAACTTGATTGTTGCTACGCATGCGCAAGATGATTCCCTTTTCAACCATGGTGTAGTTAACGAAGGAGTTTCAGACAGATTGAACTTGCCACCTGTTACTGAATTAGCTGAAACGACACAAATTGCCAGGGACTTGCTTTTAGCACAAAAGACTGGCGTTCACTATCACATTTGTCATGTCTCAACTAAAACTAGCGTAGAGCTAGTTCGGATGGCTAAAGCACGCGGCATTAACGTTACTTGTGAAGTAGCACCACACCATATTTTGTTAACGCAGGATGATATTCCAAAGGATAATGGCTATTACAAGATGAACCCACCTTTGAGAAGCAAAGAGGATCAAGCAGCATTGTTGGTTGGTTTGCTTGATGGAACGGTCGATTTGATTGCTACTGATCATGCACCTCATGCTAAGAACGAAAAGCAAGGTGGAATGAAAGGGGCTGCCTTTGGAATTACGGGGAGTGAGACTGCTTTTAGCACTCTGTATACTAAGTTTGTAAAGAACGAAAAAGTCCTCACACTGGAACAACTTTTAAGCTTGATGAGTGATAAGCCAGCTAAAGTCTTCGGTCTTAAAAATGCTGGAGTACTTGAACCAGGCAAACCAGCTGATATTGCCATATTTGATTTAGATCATGAAAGCAAGATTAAGGAAGAAGACTTTAAGTCAAAAGGCGTCAACACTCCATTTACTGGTCATAAAGTGTATGGTGCCACTGTATTGACTATGGTTGATGGTCAGATTGTCTACAGAAGGGATGCAAAATGATGCGCTATTTAATTTTAGAAGACGGTAGTGTTTATGCAGGTGAGGGCTTTGGTGCTGACTGCGAAACTACTGGAGAGGTTGTTTTTACTACAGGGATGACCGGTTATCAGGAAGCAATCACTGACCAAAGTTACGCGGATCAAATCTTGGTATTCACTAATCCTTTAATTGGTAATTATGGAATTACTTTGGCCGACTATGAGTCGCTAGAACCTAAGATTAAAGGCGTAATCTGTCACCAAGTGGCCCGTCATCCAGATAACTGGAGAATGCAAACTACTTTGCCAAAGTTCTTGGAACATCTGAATATTCCAGGGATTCAGGGAATTGATACTCGTGAATTAGTTAAAAAATTACGTGTTCATGGTACTTTGCGGGGTAGAATTGCTGATTCTAAGGAAGATGCAGAAAAAATTGCTAAAATTTTGCAAACCGAAAACGTTACTAAAGGCGTGATTAGTCGCGTATCTACTAAAAGTTCATATCCAGTTCCTGGCTCTAAACGCAATATTGTGGTAATTGATTTTGGTATCAAGCACAGTATCTTGCGTGAATTGGCAGAACGGGACTGCAACTGTATTGTTTTGCCATACACTGCAAGTGCAGAAGAAGTGCTTAATTTGCATCCAGATGGTGTACTTTTATCAAATGGCCCTGGTGATCCTGAAGAAATGATTGGTGCAACTAAGATGGTCCGTGAGGTTGAAAAACATGTACCATTATTTGGAATTTGTATGGGTCATCAAGTGTTTGCCTTAGCTAATGGTGCCAAAACTTACAAGATGAAATTTGGTCACCGTGGGTTCAACCACCCTGTCCGTGAAATTGCCACAGGCAATATCGGTTTTACGTCACAAAACCATGGTTATGCTGTTGCGGCTGACTCCGTTGATAAAGACAATTTGATGATTACCCATGTGGAAGTAAACGATGGCACGGTTGAGGGATTGCGTCATAAGAAATATCCAGCATTTTCAGTGCAGTTCCACCCAGATGCTACGCCAGGTCCACACGATGAAGTTTCATTATTTGATGATTTTATGTCCATGATTGATCAAAGAAAGGAAGAAGAGCGTCATGCCTAAAAGAACAGATATTCATAAAATTATGGTGATTGGTTCTGGACCTATTATTATTGGTCAAGCTGCAGAATTTGATTATTCTGGTACACAGGCTTGTTTAGCTCTTCGAGAAGAAGGTTATGAAGTTGTCCTAGTTAACTCTAACCCAGCTACCATCATGACTGATACGACTATTGCCGATAAGGTCTACATCGAGCCGCTGACAGTTGAATCAATTTCAAGAATTATTCGTCAAGAATATCCAGATGCTATTTTACCAACTTTAGGTGGTCAAGTTGGTTTGAACATGGCCATGGAATTAGCCAAAACCGGTATTTTAGATGAACTGCATATTGAGTTGCTCGGTACTAAGTTAGATTCAATTGAACAAGCTGAAGACAGAGAGAAATTTAAAGAATTATGTAAAAAATTGGGCGAACCTGTACCACCTTCTAAGACTGTTAATACAGTTGAAGATGCTTTAGCTTTTGGTGATGAAATTGGGTATCCAATCATTGTTCGTCCAGCATTTACGATGGGGGGTACCGGTGGCGGTATCTGTAACAATCGTGAAGAATTAGCTGAAATTGCTAAAAATGGTTTGGAATTATCTCCTGTAACTGAATGTTTGATTGAAAAGTCAATTGCTGGTTATAAGGAAATTGAATTTGAAGTAATGCGTGATCATGATGACAATGCAATGATTGTCTGCTGTATGGAAAACTTTGATCCAGTAGGTATTCACACGGGTGATTCAATCGTATTCTCTCCAAGTCAAACTTTGTCTGATAAGGAATATCAAATGCTTAGAGATTGCTCTCTTCGTTTGATTAGAGCGTTGAAAATCGAAGGGGGATGCAACGTTCAATTAGCCTTAGATCCAAACAGTTTCAATTACGATGTCATTGAAGTAAACCCAAGAGTTTCTAGATCAAGTGCTTTAGCATCTAAGGCTACAGGTTATCCAATTGCTAAGATGGCAGCTAAGATTGCTGTTGGGATGACTTTGGATGAAATTAAGAACCCTGTGACTGGTACAACTTATGCCGAATTTGAACCAGCTTTAGACTACGTAGTTTGCAAGATCCCACGTTGGCCATTTGATAAATTCCCTAAGGCTGACAGAGTTTTAGGGACTCAAATGAAGGCCACCGGTGAAGTTATGGCTATTGGTAGAACTGCAGAAGAAGCCATGCAAAAAGCAGTTAGATCTTTGGAAATTGACGAAAAAGACCTTTATTCAAAAGAGGCTCATCAAGCAAGTGATGATAAACTTGAGCAAAAATTAGTTAAGGCACAAGATGATCGTCTCTTTTATCTGGCAGAAGCATTTAGACGTGGCTACAGTTTGGAAGATGTACACGAATTAACCAAGATTAATTTCTATTTCTTAGATATCGTTAAGCACATGGTTGAAATGGAAAATACCCTTGAAGAAAATAAAGATGATGTCGATACCTTGCGCTTAGCCAAGAAATATGGCTTCAGTGATCCAACCATTGCCAATCTTTGGCATGAAGATACAGATCAAGTCAGAGACTTTAGAAAGAAAAATGGTATTATTCCAGTTTATAAAATGGTTGATACTTGTGCTGCAGAATTTGAATCAAAGACGCCATACTTCTATTCAACTTATGATTCAGAAAATGAATCTCATAAATCTGGCAAGAAGTCTGTCATTGTAATTGGTTCTGGCCCAATTCGAATTGGTCAGGGTGTAGAATTTGACTATGCAACTGTTCACTGTGTTAAAGCTTTGCAGAAGATGGGTTATGAAGCTATTGTTATCAATTCAAATCCTGAAACAGTTTCTACCGACTTCTCAATTTCAGATAAGCTTTACTTCGAGCCATTGACTTTAGAAGATGTATTAAATGTTTGTGACTTAGAAAAGCCAGAAGGCGTTATTGTTCAATTTGGTGGTCAAACTTCAATCAATTTGGCAGCTGGATTAGAAAAACATGGTATTAAGATTTTAGGTACCAAGGTTAAAGACGTTAACCGCGCTGAAGACCGTGAGCTGTTTGATGAAATTATCAAGAAGTTGCACTTGAATCAACCACAAGGTTTGACTGCTACTACCCATGAGGGTGTTCTTGAAGCTGCAGACAAGTTGGGTTACCCAGTATTAGTTCGGCCAAGCTATGTTTTAGGTGGTAAGGCAATGGAAATTGTCTACAACAAGAGTGAACTTGAAGAATACTTGCATGATCATGTAGACATTGCAGCTGATCACCCAATTTTAGTTGATGATTACTTAGATGGTCGTGAATGTGATGTTGATGCTATTTGTGATGGCAAAGACGTCTTGCTTCCAGGTATCATGGAACACATTGAACATGCTGGGGTTCACTCAGGTGACTCGATGGCTGTTTACCCACCACAGACTTTCTCTGACGAGGTTAAGGAAAAGATCACTGACGTAACTAGAAAATTAGCTTTAACTTTAAACTGTATTGGTATTATGAATATTCAATTTATTGTTAGAAACGGCGAGGTCTACGTCATTGAAGTAAACCCACGTGCAAGTAGAACGGTGCCATTTTTGAGTAAGATTACCGATATTGAAATGGCGCAAGTTGCAACTCGTGTAATTATGGGTGAGAGTTTGGCTGAGCAAGGTTATAGCGATGGCTTGGCTCCAGAACCAGATATGATCAGTGTTAAGGCACCAGTGTTCAGCTTCAGTAAGCTGGCTGATGTTGACTCCTACTTAGGACCTGAAATGAAATCAACTGGCGAAGTAATGGGTAGTGATCATACTTTTGCTAAGGCTTTGTACAAAGCATTTGCTGGTGCTAAGATGCAATTGCCAGAAAATGGTAACGTATTGTTAACTATTGAAGATCGTGATAAGGAAAAGATTTTGCCAATTGCTAAGAGATTTGCAAGAATTGGCTATCGTATTTTTGCTACGAAAGGTACTGCCGACTTCCTTAGAAATAACGGCTTGCATGTAGATCTGGTTACTAAAGTTCATGAGGATGAACAAGCAGATGATAATATCTTGAGTGAATTGCGGGATGACAAGATCGACTTGGTTATCAATACGATGGGTCACGATATTGAGAAGAATTCAGATGGCTTCATTATTAGACAGATGGCAATTCAACAGAATGTACCATTACTTACGGCATTAGATACAGCAGACGCCTTATTGACCTCATTGGAGAATAGATCATTTGCAACTGATGCATTGAAATAAATACAATACATTAAGAATGAAAAGATAGAGCTTTCATTAAAAAGCTCTATTTTTTTGTTAGATTGAAAGCACTTTAAATTTCGCTTATTTTTCGTTTGCTATGTAAGAGTTTTCATTGATAGAATGCTTCTTGTAACTTTTTACATAGGGGAGAAAAATATGGCTTATTTATTTCTGTTTATTCCAGCAATTGGCTGGGGATTGATGCCAATGTTTGTGGCTGGGGTTAAAAAGAGTAACATTTATCATCAGATTGTCGGCTCTGTTCTAGGTGCCTTTATATTTGGTGCTGTTGTTACTCTTATCAAGCAACCTGCTTTTAACACTACTACATTCTTACTAGCAATGATGGCTGGAGCTGCTTGGGTAATTGGTCAAGTTGGTCAGTACTACAGTTACTCAAAAGTGGGTGTTTCTGAAACCATGCCAATTTCTACTGGTTTGCAACTGATTGGAGTACCACTTGTTGGTGTACTTGTATTTGGTGAATGGGCCAGTACTCAGGCTAAGTTATTCGGGTTTATTGGTATTTTAGCTTTAATTATTGGTGTAGCTTTTACTTCAACTGATAAAGGAACGGCAGAGGGCAATAAGAAAAATCAAACTACTACAATGATTGTTTTAGTTTTAACCACTTTAGGTTACATTACTTCAAGTTCAATCCCTAAGGCATTGAAGGGTGACGGAGTAATGATCTTCTTGGGTGAGACTATTGGTATGATGATTGCTACTTTAATTTATTTAATTTGTACCAAACAAGTTAAAGTCCTTAAAGAAAAGCAAAGCTATCAAGTTATTCCAGCAGGTGTGATCTATGCGGTAGCTGCACTTTCATATATCATTTCTGTTCAATTGAATGGTGTTAACTTGGCTTTTGTTATGTCACAATTATGTGTAGTTATTTCAACTCTTGGTGGTAGCATTTTCTTGCATGAACAGAAAACTAAGAAGGGCTACATTTATACCGCAATTGGTTTGATCTTAATTGTTGCAGGAGCTGTTTTAACTTCGGTATTTTAGAATTGAAAATAAAACGTCAAATGTAATTTGATACATTCCCTGTCAAGTAG
>NZ_AZFO01000015.1 GCF_001436305.1 Lactobacillus ultunensis DSM 16047
CTACTTGACAGGGAATGTATCAAAGTAAGCGCTTTTATCTTTTACAATTATTACTATCGTCTTATTTCAAACTAAAGTCAACAAAAGTTACTTATAAGATAATAATATTTATTTTTTACTCATTTTTTGTCCGCTATCTTAACATCTTAAAGTAAAACAAAAAAGCCTTGATGCCAATTGCATCAAGGCTTTAACCGACTTTAACTAAGCGCCATGATATTGAACTAAACTGTAAATATCAACATCAGGCAATTTCTCTCTACCCTTCAAATCAGGTAATTTAATGTAAAATGCTGCACCAACTAACTTACCGCCAAGGTTTTCAATTAATTCCTTAGAGGCTCTTAAGGTCCCAGCAGTAGCCATCAAGTCATCACAAACAACTACTCTTTGCCCTGGCTTAATAGCGTCTTTATGCATTTCCAGGCTGTTTGAACCGTATTCCAAATCATATGAAGCACGTTCAACTTCTCTAGGCAACTTATGAGGCTTTCTTGCTGGAACAAAACCAATGCCTAATTCAGTTGCAACAGGACAACCTACAATAAAGCCACGTGCTTCAGGACCAACAATAACGTCAGCATTCTTTTCCTTAGCATACTCTGCTAATTCATGTGTTGCTGCACGATATAAGTCGCCATCTTGCAAAATAGGTGTAATATCACGGAAGACAATTCCCTTGTTAGGAAAGTCCTTAACACTTGCGATATATTTACTAAAATCAATTGCCATAAGAAGAAAAACCTCCAAAAATCTTTGTGTTTGTATTCAAACACTTTTGACTTGTATATTTTACCAAATTTTTTAGCTAAAAGCATTGAAAACTTGATATTTATCTAATTATTCGCCACATTATTAACATACGTAATTAATTTTTGAGTAGGCATTGTTCTCAATTGATTTACAAACTTAATTTGAGAACTGGTAGCCATTAAATACTTGGAAGCTGTTAACGGCTGTTTTTTAGGATTATTTTCACCTACTAGTTTACCCTCATCTAATTTAACAAAACCCAATTCAAAGAAAACACGCAGAATAAACAAGACGCTATCATAATCTAAACCAATATATGGGGCAACCATTCGATAATCATCTGGACTAAGAGTCGGATGAGCATAAATATATTTCAGTACTTTGCTAAAATAGCTTTTAGCTGGAATTTGTTCAACTGGTAATTGATCAAGTAAAAAGCGTAAATATATCTGATGATAATTTTTCTCTAAGGCAGCGTTTAATTCAACCTGATTATGAGGTACATCAAGCAAAGCAACTGTTTCTCCTGATTGATCATAATCTTTTACTAAACTAATTTTATTATCACTAATTTGTAGACGATTACGTACAATTGGAATATTTTTCTTATCAAACAGCAAGTAACGATCGGCAAAGCCCATCACTAACTTTTCCTGTCTCAAATCTATTACCGGTGTTGGTACTGCTAATTTTGGTGAAGCAAATTCAATTCCTTCAATAATTCCTTGTAATGAAACTTGTTTACGAAAAGTATTTAAAGAGAGTTGTACAAAAACCTTTGATATAAACGGCAACAAATTGTTATTCAAGAAATCCTTATTAAAACCGATTACAGACAAGCTACCGCCATTTTTAGCAGCGGTGAATTTTACATGATTTTTATCTTTACCAATCTTATAAAATTGGGTAATTGTTGGATTAGAAATACTAAAAACAGGTTGTGCATCCCCTGTTCCAAAAGGCCCAACTTGATTAATCTTAGCCAAAGTCTGAGGCGAAAGATCTTTCATTGGTAATTCCATATCATATTTTCGACTTTCCAATCCGCCTTCAACATGGAAGCCTTGTTCAAGCTTTTCTCTTAACGGAGCTATTTTATCCTCCGTCATAGATAAACCACATGCAAAATCATGTCCGCCAAATTTGGTAAATAGATCATCTTTTAGCGGATTAAGCGCATCAAACAAGTTAAAACCATCAATAGATCGACCGGAACCTTTAATTTCGCCTTTCTTATTTTTAGTTAAAACAATTGTTGGCTTATGTGTTTTTTCTACAATTTTGTTAGCTACTAAACCGAGAACTCCTTCATGAAAATCTGGATTGTACAAAACAAGAGTATTTTGCTTCTGCCAGCTATTTTCTCGAATCAGCTGCATGCAGCGATCATAAACTTTAGTAGTTAACTCCTTTCGTTGGTTATTCAAGTCTTCAATTTGATCAGCAATTTTTTGTGCTTCAACATCGTCATCGCTAAGCAAAAGTTCAACTGCCAAATTTGCATTCGCTAGACGACCAACTGCATTTAAACGAGGAGCAATGTTAAAACCAACATCCGTTTCATTAATCGTCCCCATAGTTAAGCCAGCATTTTTAATTAAAGCTCTTAAACCAGGACGTTCAGTTTGATTCAGTACCTCTAAACCACGCTTAACAATTACATGGCCTTCGCCTGTAACTTTAACCATATCACCAATGGTCCCAATCATGGCTAAATCAAGAAGCTCTGGCATAGTATCTTGCATTAAACCACGGCAAATAGTATAAGCAACGCCAGCTCCACAGTAGTCATCAAAAGGATACTTTTGACCAGGATAATTACAGTGAACAATTGCACAAGCATCTGGCTTATTCTCTTGAAAAGTATGGTGATCCGTTACGATAGTGTCAACGCCATGGTCTTTGGCATATTTAACTTCATCAATCCCAGTAACACCATTATCTACAGTAATAATCAGCTTAGTGCCGTCAGCAACGATGTCCTTGTAACGATCAATATTAGGACCATAGCCGTCTTTAAAACGATCTGGTATAAAGTAATGCACATCAGCACCTAAAATGCTAAGAGTCTCTGTCATAATTGTTGTGGCAGTAATTCCATCCGCATCATAGTCACCATAGATAGTAATCTTTTCACCATTATCAATCGCCTGATTAATACGATCGATTGCTTTATCCATATCATGCATCAAAGACGGATCAGCTAAATTTTCTTCTGTTGCATTGAACCAAAAATCTAGCTTTTCATCTGTATTAATACCACGTAAAGCAAAAAGTTGAGCTGCAATTGGACTTAATTGATATTTTTCAACTAAATCTGATGACAATTCTTCAGCTTTATTCTGTTGCCATTTCATTACTGTAAAAACACCCTGCATTTCTTCATAAAAACTAAAAGGCACTCACAATGAGTGTCTTTATTGAAAAATCTATTTATAATTCTAACGCAAATTCATACCTGTTAAAAGATTGCTGATTATTTCAATTTGAAAACGCGCAGATTTTCATCGTTTGCTTTCGTAGTCTTAATTAGATTTCCACGAATCGCCCATCTATTAGCACCACCATCAGCACAAGTAATTAGGGTAACAATATTTTTCTTAGTATTGTTAACTAACCAAACTGCAGAAGGATCAACAATCTTCTTCATATAAATTCGATAGACATAGACCTTCTTCAAGTCAGTTAGATAGATTAATTCGCCTTTTTTAACGTCTTCAAGTGGAGAAAATAGAATTCCTTTAGCGGTCATATAGTGACCAGCGAGCGGATAATTGCCCTTGCCCATTACTTGGTTAGCACGCATTGTTCCACCACCAGTAGACATGGCATCATCAGACATCCCTAACATGACTGGCAGATACATGTTTACATCAGGAATAGCTAAAGCACCAATTGCACCTGAAGTTTTCTTAATTTGAGAACGAGTTGCCTGAGCAATGCCCATTGATTTGACCTTTGTAAAATCGTACATGCCCTTTTT
This sequence comes from Lactobacillus ultunensis DSM 16047, assembly GCF_001436305.1. GTDB lineage: Bacteria > Bacillota > Bacilli > Lactobacillales > Lactobacillaceae > Lactobacillus > Lactobacillus ultunensis. The sequence continues at coordinate 3,737 of NZ_AZFO01000015.1, forward strand.
CTTCTGATTTTGCTCAATTTGTTTTCGCGTCAAACCTGACAAAGCTGAAGTCTGATTATGACTAATCATTTGGTTGCCTATTTGTTTATTAAAAATAAGAGCAATTCCAACAATCAGAAGAATTATAGCTAGAACTCTGATTACAATTGTACTAACATTACTTCTCTGCTTTTTCTTAGCCATAATCTATTATCACTTACCTTTTATGTCATCATCATTCATCTTAAGCACTGCCATGAAAGCATCCTGTGGAACTTCTACTTTACCGACGGCCTTCATTCTCTTTTTACCGCGTTTCTGTTTTTCCAACAGCTTGGCACGACGATCAGGGTCCCCAGTATGGATCTTCCAAGTAACATCCTTACGATATGGCTTAATCGTAGCCCGTGAAATAATCTTGGCACCAATCGCACCTTGAATATCAACTTCAAAGTTCTGCCGTGGAATTAATTTTTTAAGCATCGAAGTCATCTGACGAGCACGCTCTTGAGCTTCACTTCTATGAGCAATAAAGCTCAATGCATCAATTGGTTCCTTATTAAGCAAAATATCAATCTTGACCAAATCAGTAGCACGATAGCCTGTTATTTCGTAATCGAGTGAAGCATACCCTTTAGTTGAGGACTTCAAATCATCAAAGAAGTCAAAAATAATTTCAGCTAATGGCATATTGTAAATTACATTTACACGGTATTTATCAAGATAATCCATCGTGACAAATTCGCCACGTTTACGTTGACAGAGTTCCATTACAGGACCAACGAAATCATTTGGCACCATAATTTCTGCTTTAACATAAGGTTCCTGAACTTCCTTGTACTCACCGGCATCTGGTAAATCAGATGGATTATCAATTACTTTCGTTGAACCATCATTCATAATTGCGTGATAGTCAACAGATGGAGCTGTCATAATTAAATCAAGATCAAATTCCTGCTCTAATCGTTCTTGAACAACATCCATGTGAAGCAAGCCTAAGAAACCGCAACGGAAACCAAAACCTAAAGCAGTTGAAGTTTCTGGTTCGAATTCCAAAGCAGCATCATTTAATTGCAACTTTTGCAGAGCTTCTTTTAAATCTTCATAATCACGGTTATCAACTGGATACATACCAGAGTAAACCATTGGTGGAATCTGACGGTAGCCTGGAAGTGGTTCTGCAGTTGGATTATCTGCTTGTGTAATCGTATCACCAACACGCGTTTCACGAACGGACTTAATATTGGCAGTAATATAACCAACATCTCCGGCAATCAGAATATCCTTCTTAATTGGATGAGGACTAGAAACACCGACTTCAGTAACTTCGTATTCCTTGCCAGTATTCATAATTTGAATTCGATCACCAGGCTTAACAGTTCCATCTTCAATTTTGACAGACATAACGACTCCACGATAGTCATCATATTTAGAGTCAAAAATCAGAGCCTTCAAAGGAGCAGTAATATCTCCGGCAGGAGCTGGAATATCTTTAACTACTTTCTCCAACATATCCTTAATGCCTTGACCAGTTTTTCCGGAAACTTCAGCAGCTTCTGAAGCATCCAAACCTAACATTTCTTCAATTTCTTCCTTGGTCTTAGGAATATCAGCAGATGGCAAGTCAATCTTGTTGATTACCGGTAAAATTGCCAAATCATCATCAATTGCTAAATAAGTATTGGCCAAAGTTTGTGCTTGAACACCTTGAGAAGCATCAACTACCATTAAAGCCCCTTCACAGGCTGCTAAAGAACGTGAAACTTCATAAGAAAAGTCTACGTGTCCTGGTGTATCGATTAAATGGAAAATATAATCCTCACCATCTTCAGCATGATATTTAACTTCAACGGAGTTCATCTTAATGGTAATCCCACGTTGACGTTCAAGTGGCATATCATCTAACATTTGATTTTTAAGCTGACGTTGACTAACTGTATCAGTCAACTCCAAAATTCTGTCAGCAATAGTTGATTTACCGTGGTCAATATGCGCCACGATAGCAAAATTTCGAATGTGTTTTTGATAGTCTTTTAATTTTTCTAAATCCATAAATAAATGCACCCTTTTATTTCTATCCTGTTAATTATAGCAAAGGAAGCGAATCTTATAAAATTATTGGACCAAAAAGTAAACAAGCACTTTTTATTTTGTAAATTGATGTAAGCGCTTGCTTATATTAACTAAAAACGTGTATACTGTTTTTTAGAAGATTAAAACTTCTGATGTCATAAGTAAAAAATTAGTTTGTAGAACTAGAGGCACAAAAATGAGTGAAGAAAATAGCTTACAAACAAGAGAATATTCTTTACCTTTCGGTAGAGAACACATGGCTGTTTTTGTATTAAAAGGCGACCGTGTAATTGACTGTGGTATTGGTAAAGTTACTGAATACCATTTTGAAAAGGAACTTAACTCCAACATCAAAGAAAAGATTGCTGAAGAATTACAAGAAAATTCCACTGACAACTTAATTGATGATTATCTGAGTATTTCTGAAAGTGGCTCAATGCAACAAGTTTACTGGCAATATTGGAAACGTGAATACTTAGACGAAAATGAAATGAACATTCACTTTGGTCACTCATGGTTACCAAACACTAATGATCAAACTGTTTTGATCATGAGCGTTGCTGAAAAAACTCGTCATTTGAACTTATACTTTATGGAGCAATTGCTTGAAACCCGTCGTGAAGAAGAAGAACTTCCTGACCAAACTGAAAAAGATTTGCACCATATGAAGCACATTTGCCAAGTTGCTCAAAGCTATGTAGATGGCGATGGTCGTCCATTGATCGACTATTTGAAGATGCGTGCCAGCGACAACCCTGACATTTTAAAGGAAGACAGGATTGTTAAGAGAGTTTTGAAGCACTTCTGGGGCTTCCAAGATGACCTTTATGCTAAACAAAAGGTACACCACACTATGTAATCAATTTAGAGTAAAAGAAATAGCGCATTGCTAATCATGCAGTGCGTTATTTTTGTAGTTTCTTTTGATTAAACGCATAAAAGATTGTAACACAGATAATTACAATACTAATACTGAAGATTACGAAACCTAACTTAAGGTTTAGGTTAAGCAAACGTGAGAAGATCGGAATCATGATAATGTTAAGCAGCGCTACCATCGCATCCCTCAAACTAGATATCTTCCCTTTCATCTCATTAGCAAAACTTACGTGAAGCTGAGTTTGAAAGAGTGATTGGGATGCGCCATTAAAAATGCCAATGATAAACATAAATGCAGTAGCTACGTAGACTGACCTAGTCAAAGTCAGACCAATAAATCCTACTGCTTGAAAAAATAAACCAGACCATGATATACGTGCAAAAGCAAATTTTTCAAAGATTAAATAGATGACAGTAAAATTTAACATTGCTCCTAAAGCAAAAGTTCCATCTAAAACAGTTAAATATACCGAATTCTTTAAGATCGCAGTAGCATATTTTATTTCCATCAAGTTAATAAATGCTACAATTACTGAATCAATTGAGGCAAAAAATACTAGTAAAAACAGCTTTTTGGAAATAAACAATGATTTAAGCAACTTAAACCAATCCGTATAGAGCTGTTTTAATCCTAAATTGTTGCTTGTTTCAGTCTGTCGTTCTCTTCTAAACTTTAGAAAGAACGTGCAAAAAACAGATGTAAAAAACGTAATTGCATCAATTACTAATGCCAATCTGGTCAGATTTAAAGCAATCAGAGGCGTAGCCAAGGCCACACCAAGCAGTTGCCCACTCTGATTAACCGAACTACGCAGTCCGTTCAACGAGAGTAAACGCAACTTGCCTCTTTGAATACTAGCTACAATTTTAAAATTGGCAGCTCTGAAGAACGGCATGATCAGATTTAACAGAATCATCGAAATCATTAGGATGGTCACAATGTCTCCTGCACCTAGAAAGATTACGCTCAGAATCAATATTATTCCGCGCAAGCTATCAGCAATTTCTGAGATAAGCTGCGGTCGTTTGATATCAGCAACATAACCTGCAACCAAATTTAACAAAAATGATGCTAAATTTTGAACGATTAATACTAAACCGAATGCAGATACAGATCCTGTTTTGTCATATAGTACTTTGGAAATGATTAAGGTGAATATTCCATCACCCAAATTAGAGATAAAGGTACCAAAGAGGTATAAATATGCAGATCGGGATGCATATTTTAATTTTGCTAGCATTTTCAATCACTACCATCTAGTTTAAACTTTACATATTTGTTATTGAATTCTTTTGCAAATTTGTGCTTCCTAATATTTCGATTTATAAATTTGATCTTAATTATACTCTTATTTTTATTTAAGTAAATATTCTTTATAGATTCACAACAAAAAGGCGTTGAAACTACAACTTGTAGCTTCAACGCCTCAATTTTTATATTTTTTAAACTCTATTCTCCACTTAATTTATCTTTAAGTCTTTCAAAAAAGCCTTTTTCTTGTGGAGTAATATTGCCACCACCATCGTGAACAAACTTAGTCAAATCTTCCTTCTGCTTATCATTGATATGCTTAGGAATCACAATGTTGATAGTCGTAATCTGATCACCATTACCATTACCACGAAGGTAAGGCACGCCTTGACCACGCAACGTAAATTTCTTATTAGGTTGCGTACCAGCTGGAATAGTCAATTTAACATCACCATGAACAGTCTTAATGGTAATTTCATCACCTAAAGTTGCTTGAGCAAATGAAATTGGCACTTCTGTATAAATATTTTGACCACGACGTTCAAAGTCTTTAGAAGGCTTAATCCGGTAATTAATGTAAAGATCACCATAAGGTCCACCGTTAATCCCGGCTTCACCTTGGCCTTGATAACGAAGTTGTTGACCATTATCAATTCCGGCTGGAATATCTACTTCAATAGTATTCTTTCGTTCAACAGTACCCTTGCCATGACAAGTTTTACATGGATGCTCGATAAGTACACCACGACCATGACACTTATCACAAGTAGTTTGACGACGAATCATTCCCAACATTGATCGTTGAGTAATTGTCATATAACCAGTACCATGACATTTATCACAAGTTACTGGGTGAGTACCCTTCTCGCAGCCATTGCCACCACAAGTTTCACAGGTCTCATCACGAGTATAGCTGACTTGCGTCTTCTTTCCCTTGATTGCATCCATGAAATCAATTGTCAAAGTATAATCCAAATCTTGTCCACGTTGTGGTGCAGTTGGATCAACTCTTTGTTGACGAGTACCTTGACCAAAAATGTCACCAAAGATATCACCAAAGTCGCCAAAACCTGACGTATCAAAACCGGCACCGCCAAAACCTTGACCAGCACCGCCACCAAAACCACCTTGGCCGTTTACACCAGCTGATCCAAATTGATCATACTGAGCACGCTTTTGCTTATCATGAAGAACTTCATAAGCTTCATTTACTTGCTTATACTTTTCTTCGGCACCAGGTGCGTGGTTTAAATCTGGGTGATACTTCTTGGCTAATTTACGATACGCCTTATTTATTTCTTGTTCACTCGCGTTACGATCAACGCCAAGCACTTTATAATAATCTTCTTGTGCCATTCACTGAACTCCTTATAGTTTTCAAAAGAAAAGAACTACTCAATGGGTAGTTCTCTTCTCCTTTTGTTTAATTATAAACCCATTACTTGTTTGGATCTACCTTGTGGAATTCACCATCTTGGGCACCACCGTTATTACCGTTGTTTGGGTTACCACCTTGAGGGCCTTGTGGGCCTGCTTGAGGTCCAGTTTGACCGGCTGCACCTTGTGCTCCACCATTTTGTTGGTAAAGCTTAACAGCTAAGTCTTGAGCAGCCTTGGACAAAGCATCTTTCTTTTCCTTCATTTCATCCAAGTTGTTATCCTTTTGAGCCTTCTTCAAAGCTTCAAGAGCATCTTCAACTGGCTTACGATCACTGTCTGAAAGCTTACCCTTAGTTTCCTTCAAAGTCTTGTCAGTGGTGAAGATTAATTGATCAACTTCGTTTCTAAGGTCTGCTTCTTCCTTACGCTTCTTATCTTCGTCAGCGTGTTCTTCAGCATCCTTTTGCATACGTTTGATTTCTTCATCTGACAAACCGGATGAACTCTTAATGGTAATCTTTTGTTCCTTACCAGTACCCATATCCTTAGCAGATACATTTACGATACCGTTCTTATCAATATCGAAGGTAACTTGAATTTGAGGAACACCACGTGGTGCAGGTGGAATATCAGTTAATTCAAATCGACCAAGAGTCTTGTCATCTGCAGCCATTGGACGTTCACCTTGCAATACGTGAACATCTACGGCTGGTTGGTTATCTGCAGCAGTTGAGAAGATTTGACTCTTTGAGGTTGGAATAGTAGTGTTTCTATCAATTAACTTAGTAAAGACACCACCCATGGTTTCAATACCAAGTGACAATGGAGTAACATCAAGTAAAACGATATCCTTAACGTCACCTGAAATAACACCACCTTGAATAGCAGCACCTAAGGCAACAGCTTCATCTGGGTTGATTGAGTGGTCTGGTTCCTTACCAGCCCATTCCTTTACTGCCTTTTGAACAGCAGGAATACGAGTTGAACCACCGTTTAAGATAACTTTATCAATATCGTTAACAGTAAGACCAGCATCCTTTAAAGCATTATCAAATGGAACCTTAGTCTTGTCAACTAAGTCACTAGTCAATTCATCAAACTTAGCACGAGTTAAGTCAGCTTCAAGGTGAAGTGGACCACTTTCGCCAGCAGAAATGAATGGAAGTGAAATATGAGTAGTAGATACGCCTGATAAGTCTTTCTTAGCCTTTTCAGCAGCATCCTTTAATCTTTGCATTGCCATCTTGTCTTTAGACAAGTCAACGCCATTTTCATCCTTGAAGTTCTTAATAAGCCAATCCATGATCCGCTTATCGAAGTCATCACCACCAAGGTGAGTATCACCGTTAGTTGACAATACTTGGAAGACACCGTCACCTAATTGAAGTACGGAAACATCGAAAGTACCACCACCAAGGTCGTAAACCAATACTTTTTCATCTTGGTCTTTGTTCAAACCAAAGGCTAAAGCTGAAGCAGTAGGTTCGTTGATGATTCTCTTAACGTTTAAGCCGGCAATCTTACCAGCATCCTTAGTAGCTTGACGTTGAGCGTCGTTGAAGTAAGCAGGAACAGTAATAACTGCATCTGTAACTTTTTCACCTAAGTAGTCTTCTGAGAATTTCTTAATGTATTGTAAAATGAATGCTGAAATTTCTTGAGGTGTGTAACTCTTGTCACCAACTTTAACCTTGTAATCAGCTTCACCCATGTGACGCTTAATTGAAACGATAGTGTTTGGGTTGGTAATAGCTTGACGCTTTGCAACTTCACCAACTTGAATTTCGCCATCTTTAAAGGCAACTACAGATGGAGTAGTACGGTTACCTTCTGGGTTAGTAATAATCTTTGGTTCTTTACCTTCAAGAACTGCAACTGCTGAGTTAGTAGTTCCGAGGTCAATACCAATAACTTTTGACATGTATAAACTTCCTCTCTTATTGAGCAACTACAACCATAGCTGGTCTTAGTGTCCGATCTTTATATTGATATCCTTTTTGTAAAACCTGAACAACGTGATCTTTTTGATCATCATTCTCAGCTGCCACTGTTTGAACAGCTTGATGCAATGTCGGATCAAATTTAACGCCTTCAGCCTCAATCTCAACAATACCGTGATCTTTCAGAGCCTTATTCAGTGAATCAAGGGTCATTTGAACACCTTTCTTCAACTGTTTAGACACATCATCATCGGCTTTAACGCTTAAAGCTCTTTCCAAATTGTCCATTGCAGGCAAAATGTCTTTTGCTAAGCTTTGAGATTCGTATTTGATAAGTTGCGCTCTTTCTTTAGAATAACGATTTTGCATATTTTGGATTTCTGCTTCGCTACGCAAATATTTATCTTCAAGATCTTTATTCTTCTCTTTTAAGTCAGCTAATTCTTTAGCTAACTTTTGATCTTGATCATCTTTTTTATTTTCTTTACCCTTCACTGTCTCTTTCTTGACAGTTTTTTCAGGTTTAGAAGTGTTTTCTTTTTTATCTAAATCTTTTTCGCTAGGAAACTCTTCTTTACTCACGGCTAGCCTCCTCTATTGAAATTTACCGTAATAATCAAGCAACTTCTTAGCTAATTCATTTCTGAAATATTCAAGAAGTCCAATCATTTGTGAATACGGCATATTTGTTGGCCCAAGTAAAGCGATTGTTCCTTTACCATGGGAGCCGACGCTATATTCAGCAGTCAGCAAACTATAATTCTTTAATAAATCATTAGGCAATTCTGATCCTAATTTAACTTTGACTGGATACTTTTCAGTCTTTGGATCGGCCCTTGCATCCATCAAATTAGAAAACAGATTGTCACGATCAATCAACTCATACAGAGAACGAATATCGTTCACATTATGCTCAGACGTATTGTTTAACAAATTAATTTGTCCATCAACATACATCTGCTCACTAGCAGCATCTTTTAAGACATCCTCCACCAAACTTAAAAGCTCAGTAACATGTTCACTGCCTAGCTCTGTCTTGGCTAACTCATCTAATAATGATATATTGATCTCTTTTAAACTCTTGCCAACCAATTGATCATTGATCATGCGAACTGCTTTTTCAATTTCTTCACCATGAATATTATGTGGCAAAGCATAGATTTGATTTTGGACATTACCATTACTAGTTACTAAGATTGCCATTATTTGTCTTTCAGATAAAGGAACAATCCTAAAACCAGTAACTTTAACATCTTGACTTTCAGGTCCCTCTGCAAAAGCAGTATAGTTAGTCAAATCAGACAAGATGCGTGCTGCTTCTTGTACGATTTCGTTTACTTGATGGAAAGGTCGATTCAATTGACTGCCAATCGTGGTATAAACGGACTCTGGTAATTGCAACGGCTCAACTAAGTTATCTAGATAATAACGATATCCGTCACTTGAAGGAATTCTACCACTAGAAGAGTGCGTCTTTTCAATTAAGCCTTGATCCTCTAGTACAGCCATTTCATTACGAATTGTTGCACTCGATACCTTAATTGGCAACTGTTTCATTACCGTTTTTGAGCCAACGGGCTCATGCGTTTTTGTAAAGTCCGTAATTATTGTTTTTAAAATAAGCTCTTGACGTTCGGTCAACATATTATCGCCCTCACTTTTAGCACTCATATCTCTTAGGTGCTAACAGATTCTATTATACTAAAAATTAGCAATAATGCAACCCGAGTGCTAACTTATTTTAAACTTTTTGTAGTTTTATTCTCTGCTTAGCAACTTGCTGAATAAAGTATTGATCATGCTCTATTAATAGCATGGCAGGCTGCTTTTCTTTTAGAAGCTTAATTAATTGATCTTGATTAAAAACGTCTAAGTAGTTTGCAGGTTCATCCCATAAATACAAATTTGCTGGTTCAACTAAAGACTTTGCTAGTGCTACCCGTTTCTGCTGACCCATACTCATTTCTTCAATTTTTGTTGCAAAGCTTTCTCTTGGAAAACCCATTTTTTTCAAGTTATTGAGCAGTTCTTCATACGAAATCTTTTGCTTCTCGGCAAACTCTTTCAAGGTACCACTATATTCTGTAAAGTCTTGTGGCAGGTACGAAATCCTCAAACCATTAGCTAACTCTGACTTACCTTTATAAGAAATATCAGTAGTTTGACCTAGCAGAAATTTTAAAAACGTTGACTTACCAGATCCATTTTTACCTTCAAGTGAAACTACGCCATGATTCTCAACCTGAAGATTTAAATCTTTAAACAATTCTTTACCCTGAATACTCAAAGATAAATGCCGGGTTTCAAGCAAAGTTTGATGATAATTTGGATCAAAATTCATCGTCAAATCTGGTACATCCTCGATGTTAGTCATCAATCCTTTTTTGGCTTCGATATTTTTATTAAGTCTGTGCTCAATATTTTTAGCACGTCTCATATCATTGGCGGCTATTTTTGTTACATCAAATCGTAAAGAATGAAAAGCTCGGTGATTAATTTTTCCCTTAAATTTTCGAGCACTATTTTTGGTGCTTTCAGACCTTTCCGCAAACATTAGGTTCTTCTGCAGTGAATCATTCAACCTGCGAACCTCATTCTTTAGTTTTTCATTCTTTTCACGGTTAAACTCATCACGCTTGTTCTTTGTACCCTCATAACTAGCGTAGTTACCTTGATACAAATGAATCTCAGTATTTTCAATTGCCAAAATATGATCAGTCACTTCATTCAAGAAATCACGATCATGACTAACTACGATATAGCCTTTATCATGCTTTTTCAGATAATCTGCAACTTGCTTTCGGCTATCTTCATCCAAATGGTTCGTTGGCTCATCAATCAGTGGAAATACATCCCTATCAGTAAATGATAAAGCTAACAATACTTTAGTTTGCTCACCACCACTTAAAGTTTCAAACGGTTGCCAAAGCAGATCTGGATCGGTATTCATCAAATTCAGTTCTCGTTCAAGCTCCCATTCTTCAAAGTTAGCTTGCTCTTGTAACTCATATAAAGTAATATTCTCAGGATTCTTAATCTGAAGAGGAAAATATGAAAAAGTCAGTTTACTCTGAATTTTTCCTAAACCCGTTAACTTACCTCTTAACAAATTTAAGAAAGTAGTTTTGCCCCTTCCGTTTCTACCAACTAGTCCTAATTTCCATGTACTGTCTAAGTTCAAATTTAAATTGTTGAAAATATTAAAACTTGCATCGTCATATTTAAAGGAAAGATTAGTAATCTTAATGTTGCTCATCAAATCACCTCACGCAAAAAGAGAGCCCACACTTTTGTCCCAGCATAGACTCTCCTCTTATTTTCTTATAAATATGAAAAAAAAGGATAAACCGTCCACGTCTAATCTTGACAAAAGTGCATAGTAACTCCCTCATAAAAAAGAGAAATTATTAAACTATGCTTCATTTTGCAAGATTAAAGACGCAACGGACATCCTTCTTTCTAAACGTAAATTTCAATTGATGTTTTAAATATATCATCTAATTTGCTAGTTTGCAACTTCTTGATCAAAATAAGCCTTAATTTCAGTCTTATCTTTCATTAATTGATCTTTTAATTCATCAAGACTATCAAACTTGACCTCACCACGTGTATATTTATACCATTTTATTTTCATAGGCTTACCATATACATCTTGATTAAAATCAAACAAATTTGACTCAATATAAATTTTATCTGGTTGGCCAATCGTGACATTATAACCAACACTTGTCATTGACTCATACCACTTACCATCAATTTCAGTTTTAGTAGCATAAACCCCAATCTTAGGAATCACTTTATGTTCTGCCCATATGAGGTTAGCTGTTGGAAAACCAAGCTTATGACCATTACGTTTACCATGTCCAATGGTTCCACTCATCACATAATGATGACCCATCAACTCATAAGCTAATTCCATCTTGCCATCTTTGATTGCTTGCCGTATTTCAGTAGACCCGATTTTTTTACCTTCAAAAATTTGCTTAGGCATCATCACAATGTCAAATCTACCTTTTGCAAAATCAGGTAAATGTTCCATATTAGCAATCTCTTTAGGGCCATAAGTATAATCAAAACCTGCGACAACTGTGTCAGCATTTAGTTTGACAATTACATTATCAACAAAATCTTGTGCCCCAATAGAACTAAATTTTTTAGTAAAAGGCATCACTGCTAAATAATCGACACCTAACTCTGTCATTTTATCGGCTTTTTCTTCAAGGGTTTCTAAATATTTAAAATTCTTCTTATCCTCATAAATTTCTTTAGGATGTCGATCAAAAGTCATAACTACCAAAGGTAAATTCTTCTGTTCCGCTATTTCTTTAGCACGTCGAACTAATCTTTGATGACCTAAATGAACACCATCAAAGAAACCTAAAGCCAGCACAATTTTAGATGACAAAATATTTTCTTTAACTGGGTAAGTTAAATGAACGATTTTCACAACTAATTCCTTCGTTTCAATTATTCATTTTGAAGCAACATCAAACTTGGGCAATAAAGCTTCCCTTTATTCTCATAAATTGCCTTAACTTTTTTATTGTACCTTAATGCGACCTTTTTAGCATCTGTTTCTAAGGAAATCCATGCTCCATTTTTAACTTTTAGCCATTTTCCTTCAGATAAATCAATTGTTTCATAATCTTTGAAAAAAGCATCAATAGGTTGAATCAACTTTTCAGCTTCTTCAGGATGTTCTTCGATCTCGTTAAGTTTTACTGCTTGTGAAAGATCGAAACCAGAACTTGCTGTTCGTCTTAGATAAGTCATAACAGCAGGAACATTTATTTTTTCACCAAGGTCGTTCACTAAAGATCTCACATAAGTGCCTTTACTGCATTTGATTTTGAAGTCAAAGCGCTCTTGACCATTTTCTGGATCAAATTGTGGCTCATTAACTAAATCATATGCATAAATATCTACTACACGTTTTGGCCGCTCCACAGAAATTCCCTCACGTGCATACTCATATAGATGCTTACCATTAACTTTAACAGCCGAATAGATAGGTGGTACCTGTTCAATTTTTCCTTTAAACGTAGACATACTAGCTTGAATTTCTTGAGCGGAAAAAGGTTGATTTAGTTTTTGCTCTCTTAAAATTGTTCCAGAAGTATCATATGAATCTGTAGCATAACCCAACAGACCTGATCCCTGATACTCTTTAGGGCGCTTATGCATCATTTCAATCAATTTAGTTGCTTGGCCTATTGCAATTGGTAAAACTCCAGTAACTTCTGGATCTAAAGTACCTGCATGACCCATTTTTTTAATATGAAGTGCTTTTCGTAAATGATAAACTACATCAGCACTAGTCATGCCTTTATCCTTATCAATAACTAAAATTCCATTTAACATAAATAATCCTATCTGTATTTCAACAAAAAAAGCGCCTTACGGCGCTTCTTTTACTTACTTGCCCGTTCTGCATCTTGTTTCTTAACTTCTGCAATTAAACGGTCAATCTTGCTACCATATTTAACTGAATTATCACGCTTAAAAATAAGTTCAGGAACTTTATAAACAGTCAAAGTTTGTCCAAGCAAATGACGCATCATGCCTTTTGCTTTTTCAAGACCTTCTTCAACTTCTTTTTCCTTCTCTGCGTCTTCAGTCAATAAACTATAGTAGACAGTTGCATATGACAGATCATTCGTACATTCTACAGCAGTGATTGTAACTTCACTTAAACGAGGATCGCGAATGTTCTTTTGCAAAATTTTGGTTAATTCACGAAGGATTTCTCCTTCTACACGACCAATTCTATGCTTCATGTTTTCCTCCTAAAAATTATTACTTAGGTTCAACTTGTTGCATTTCATAAACTTCGAATTCGTCGCCGACTTTAATATCGTTGTAATCCTTAATAGTTAAACCACAATCGTTACCTTGCTTAACTTCCTTGACATCATCCTTAAATCTCTTCAATGATGCAATTTCGCCATCGTACTTAACAATACCGTCACGGATAACTCTAATCTTAGAATCATTCTTAACGACACCCTTGTCTACGAATGAACCGGCAATAGTACCAACCTTTGAAACCTTCCAAGTTTCACGAACAGTAAGGTTACCGATAACCTTTTCTTCATAAGTTGGTTCAAGCATACCCTTCATAGCTGCAGTTACGTCATCAATAGCTTTGTAGATGATACTGTAAAGACGAATATCTACGCCTTCAGTTTCAGCTTGACTCTTAGCAGTTGCAGTTGGGCGAACATTGAAACCGATAATAAATGCATTTGAAGCACCAGCTAAGGTAACATCTGATTCATTAATGGCACCTACACCAGAGTGAATAATATTTACACGAACGCCCTCAACTTCGATCTTTTCAAGTGATTGTTGTAAGGCTTCAACAGAACCTTGAACATCAGCTTTAAGAACAATGTCAACTTCCTTCATGTTTTCCTTCTTCATAGTATCGAAGAGGTTATCAAGAGTTACATGTTGAACATTCTCACGAGACTTTTGCAAAGCTTGTTGAGCTCTAGCTTCACCAACACTTCTAGCTGTCTTTTCATCCTTAAATTCAACCAACTTATCTGCTGATTCTGGGACATCATTCAAACCAGTAATTTCAACAGGTTCTGATGGTGTAGCTTTCTTAACTTGACGACCACGATCGTTAGTCATAGTACGTACACGACCGAATGTATCACCAACAACAATTGGATCACCAATATTCAAAGTACCTTGTTGGATCAAAACGTCGGCAACAGGTCCACGTCCACGTGATAAGCGAGCTTCAATTACAGTACCAATAGCCATTTCAGTTGGGTTGGCTTTAAGTTCCATCACATCGGCTTGAAGCAAAATCATTTGTAACAAATCATCCACATTTTGTCCAGTCTTAGCTGAAATATTAACGTAAATGGTGTCACCACCGTAATCTTCTGGAATTAAGTTGTACTTCATTAATTCTTCGGTTACGTGTTGTGGGTTAGCACCCGGCTTATCAATCTTGTTAATAGCTACAATAATTGGCACCTTGGCACTCTTGGCATGATCAATAGCTTCAACAGTCTGAGGCATTACACCATCGTCTGCAGCAACAACTAAGACAACAATATCAGTGATCTCAGCACCACGAGCACGCATGTTTGAAAAGGCTGCGTGTCCTGGAGTATCTAAGAAAGTAATTAAGCGATTATCCAAACGAACTTGGTAGGCACCGATCTTCTGAGTAATACCACCAGCTTCATGAGCTGAAACATGAGTATGACGAAGACGATCAAGCAAAGTAGTTTTACCGTGGTCAACGTGTCCCATAATAGTAACAACTGGTGGACGTTTAACTTGGTTCTTAGACTTCTTTGATGCTTCCATTCTCTTGTTGTAAAGAGTATCAATATCAGAGATATCTTCATGAACCTTTTGCTTAGCATCAATATTGTATTCTGCAGCCAAAAGTTCAATTGTGTCTTTATCCAAAGATTGGTTTTGATTAGTCATTACACCAAGCATGAATAATTTCTTCACAATTTCAGCTGGTTCTCTATGAAGAAGCTTACCAAGATCTTGAGCATTCATACCTTCTTCATAAACTAACACATCTGGTAATGGACGTTCCTTACGCTTGGTTGGTTGCTTCTTTGGCTTTTGTTCTTGTTGACGCTTCTTATTCTTACGACGTTTTCTTTCAGAACGATCAGAATGTTCATTATGACCATTAAAGAATTGGTTCTTACCCTTACGACCAGGTTTACCCATGTTTCTGCCGCGACCATTTCCACGTTTCTCATCTTTTGGAGCTTCAGGAATAGTTACCTTAGCAGCAACTCGTTCATTAGCTGAAGGTTGGCTCTTCTTTAAACGAGCTGGAGATGGTTTGAGAATCTTAGGACCAATAACTTTCTTTTCCACTGGTTCTGATTTTTTCTTAGTACTTTCTTTAGTTGGTTTCTTCTTATTCTTCACTGCTTGTTCTTGTTTTGGATGTTTCAATTGTTCGTGATATTCTTTTTTAGCTTTTTGAGCCTCACGATTTAATTGGCCCTCTTCAGCACGTTGCTTTTGCTTGAATTGCTGCAACAAAGCAGCTGCCTTTGGCTTACCCGAATTATTTTTATGATTGCGTTCATTCTTCTTTTCACGATTGCGATCATTACGACGTTTATTATTGCGTTTTCTTGCCTTCTTTGGGGCAGCATTATCTTCTTGTTTCTTTTCATTCTTACGAATTGAAGAAACTGAGATCTTAATCTTACTATTCTTTTTAGCGGGAGCGGAGTTTTGGAAACTGCTCTTTAACTTTGTAACCTGTGAATCATCTATTGATGACATATGATTTTTCACATCAAAGCCCAAATCCTTTGCTTTTTGGACTACAACTTTATTATCGACGCCAACTTCTTTTGCGACTTCATAAATTCTTTTCTTTGCCATCCAATCACACTCCTTCATTTATTCTTTTAACTAACGCTTTGGTAAAACCAGCATCAGTTAATCCTAAAACTTTTCGCTTTTTGCCAATTGCTTGAGACAATTCAGCAGCAGAAAACGAGTTTATTATCGGAATACTATTTTTTCTGGCTACACGATCAACTTTTTCAGCAGTATTATCATGAATATCACTGGCCATGATGATCGCTTTAATTTTTCGTCTATTAAGGTTATTAATTACAGTTTCTGCACCAGTTGTTAATTTACCAGCGCGCTCTGCTAAACCTAACAAATTAATTGCTTTTTGTCTATTCTGCAATCTTATTTATCACCAAATAATTCTTTTCTTGCTTTTTGATGATCAACATAAGTATAAAGCTCATCGTAAAAACTGTCTGGAACCTTTGCACCTAAGCTACGGTCCAACACATGTTTTTCTTTAGCAGCTTCAATCTTTGTTGGATCTAATGAAACATATGCACCTCGTCCTGCTTTTTTACCAGTAGGATCAACAGATACATTCTTTTCCTTATCAATCACAATACGTACCAATTCCTTTTTTGGCTGCATTGTATCGGTCAATAAATCCTTCCGCATTGGGATTTTTCTTTTTTTCAAAAAATCACCTATTCTTCAGTATTATCATCAGCGCTTGTATTTTCATCAATATCTGATGATGTCTTATCAGAAGCTTCTTCACTATCAGAATTCTTAGTATTTTCAGCTTCATTATTGGCATTGTTATCTGTTTCTGTAGTATTATCTGTTGACTTTTCATCGACAAATTCTACTTCAGATTCTGGACGAATATCAATCTTATATCCTGTCAAACGTGCTGCTAAACGCACATTTTGACCTTTTTTACCAATAGCAAGAGACAATTGATAATCTGGAACAATTACTAAAGCACTCTTTTCGTCTTCATCTTCACCAAATTGAACAGCAATTACTTCTGCTGGATTTAATGCATTAGCAATAAAGTCTGATGGATCATCTTCATATTTAACAATATCAATATTTTCTCCACCAAGTTCATTAACAACGTTTTGAACACGCGTACCCTTTTGACCAACACAAGTACCAACTGGATCAATATTTGGATCATTGGACTTAACTGCCATCTTGGTACGATCTCCAGCCTCACGAGCAATTGATACAATTTCAACAGTTCCGTCATAAATTTCAGGAACTTCTTGTTCAAATAATCTCTTAACCATATCAGGTGCAGTTCTTGAAACAGTAATTTGCGCACCTTTTGAATCAGAACCGA
Organism: Lactobacillus ultunensis DSM 16047; assembly: GCF_001436305.1. Lineage (GTDB taxonomy): Bacteria > Bacillota > Bacilli > Lactobacillales > Lactobacillaceae > Lactobacillus > Lactobacillus ultunensis. Next base: position 20,898 of record NZ_AZFO01000015.1, read on the forward strand.
CATGGGTTACTAAGACACGGATTTGATCTTGTGGATTGTAAACTTCATTTGACATCTGATCACGATGAGGCATTACTGCTTCAACGTTGCCAATTTTAACATAAACAAAACGATTGTCGCGTCTTTCAACTGTACCAGTTACCAATTCATCTTCATATTGAGAATATTCATCGATAATATGGTTTCTCTCAGCTTCACGTAAGCGTTGCATGATAACTTGCTTAGCTGTTTGAGCAGCAATTCGGCCAAAATTCTTTGGTGTTACTTCAAAACGAATTTCATCGCCAACTTCATATGCACGATTAATTGCTAAAGCATCTTTCAAACTAACTTCCAGGCGATCATCTTGAACTTCATCAACAACCGTCTTTACTGCCATGACCTTAAAGTTGCCTTTTCTTTCATCAAAATCAACTTCAACGTTTTGTGCTTGATTATAATTCTTTTTATATGCAGCTACCAAAGCGGCCTTAATTGCATCAATAATAACATCTTGTTTAATGCCCTTGGTCTTTTCCAAAGTGGCAAACGCTTCTAGCATTTCTTTAGACATAAGTTTTTGATCAGCCTTTCTAAAATTCAATTGCAAAACGAACATTTGCAATTAACTTACGGGGAACAGTTAATGTTTTTCGTCTTGTCTTATCCTTTATTTCCAATACAATCTCATCATCATTATAGGACTTGAGCGTACCTTCATACACCTTTTTATCCTCAACTTTTTGATAAAGACCAATATGAATATAATCATTCAAGGCTCTCTTCCAGTCAGCAGCAGTTTTAATTGGTCGCTCTGCACCTGGCGATGATAGCTCCAAAACATATGGCTCAGGAAAAGGATCTGGATTGAGTGAATCTAGTTTTTCTGAAACTAATTCACTCAAGGCTGCGATTTCATCAATATCAATTCCATCTGGTTCACGATCTACGTATATACGCAAATATTTTTTACCCTTTTCTGTTACATACTCCATATCAACCAACATGTCGCCATGTTCATCGATAATCGATTCGACAACTGGACGAACAAGATCTATAACTTTAGACAAAAATTTTCCTCCGTAATAAAAAGAGTGAGCATTACTGCTCACTCGAATTTACCTATTCGAACTTCTTTATTAGTATAACATGATTCATCAAAAAATGTAAAATCAGAATAACTAGAAAAGCGATAGTTGATTTTCATCTGGCATACCGTCTAAAACTCCATTATCTTCAAAGTAATTCATAATCGTTTGTGAAACTTTTCCACGTTTAGAGAGATCTTCTTTAGATAAGAATTTCTTTTCAGCACGAGCTGCTACAATTTGCTTAGCAGCGTTATCACCTAGACCCGGTACAGCATTAAACGGTGCTAAAATAGTATGTTTATCTAAAATCTTAAAGTCTGTTGCTTCTGACTTATCAATATCAACCATCTTAATCTTTATGCCTCTTTCAAGACATTCATTTGCAATTTCCAAAACAGTCAATAAGCTCTTATCTTTAGCAGAAGCATCCATTCCTTTATCCTGAATTTCCTTCATAGCAGCTTTAACTGTATTCTTACCATGACTCATTGCGACCAAATCAAACAAGTCAGCACGAACAGAAAAGTATGCAGTGTAATAAATTTCAGGATAATAAACCTTAAACCAAGCAATTCTTAAGGCCATTAGAATATAGGCTGTAGCGTGGGCTTTAGGGAACATGTACTTGATTTTTAGGCAAGACGGAATATACCAATCAGGAATATTTTTATTTTTCTTAAGTACTGCCATGTTTTCATCACTAATCCCACGACCGTGACGCACTGATTCCATAGTTGAAAAGGCAATTTCCGGCTTAACTCCCCAGTGAATTAAGTCCATCATAATGTTATCACGACAACCAATAACATCTTTCAGTTTGCAAGTTCCTTGGTTAACTAAATCTTCTGCATTTCCCAACCATACATCGGTACCATGAGACAATCCTGAAATCTGTAAAAGTTCAGAAAAAGTGGTTGGCTTAGTTTCCTCTAACATTCCACGAACAAATCTCGTCCCAAATTCAGGAACTCCTAAGGTTCCTGTTTGTGAACCAATCTGTTCTGGTGTAACACCAAGAGCTTTTGTACTAGAAAAAAGTGACATAACACCAGGATCGTCAGGTGGAATAGTCAAAGGATCAATTCCGGACAAATCCTGTAAGTGACGAATCATAGTAGGATCATCGTGTCCCAAAATATCGAACTTCAGAATGTTATCGTGAATGGAATGGAAGTCGTAGTGAGTAATCAGCCATGCAGCATTTACATCATCAGCTGGATATGAAACCGGAGTAAAATCATAAATATCCATATCATCAGGAACAACAACAATACCAGCTGGGTGTTGACCGGTTGTTCTTTTAACTCCTCGAATACCACTAGCCAAACGATCAAGTTCAGCATTACGAAGCTTCAAATCACGTTCTTCATCAAAGTGCTTTGCATAACCATAAGCAGTCTTATCGGCAACCGTGGCAATTGTCCCCGCACGATATGAATTATCCGGCCCGAACATAACTCGAATGAAGTTATGGGCAACTGGCTGATAATCTCCAGAGAAGTTTAAATCGATATCAGGCACCTTATCCCCATGGAAACCTAAGAATGTCGCAAATGGAATATCCTGACCATCTTTAACTAAAGGCGTACCGCATTTAGGACAATTTTTGTCTGGGAGGTCAAAACCTGAACCATACTCACCGTTCTCAAAGAATTGAGAATATTTACATTTAGGACAACGATAATGCGGTGCCAAAGGATTAACTTCTGTAATTCCTGACATTGTGGCAACTAAACTTGAACCAACAGAACCACGGGAACCTACCAAATATCCATCTTTGTTTGATTTAGCTACCAACCGTTGTGAAATCAGATAAATAACTGCATAAACATTAGAAATAATTGAGTTCAGTTCTAGATCAATTCGATCTTTTACAATCTTTGGCAAAGGATTTCCATAAAGTTCATACGCTTTGTCATAAGTTAATTTCTTCAGTTCTTCATCGGCATGCGCAATATGAGGTGGATATAAACCATCTTTAATTGGCTGAATCTCAGAAATTTCATCCGCAATTTTGTTGGAATTATCAATAACAATTTCTTTTGCCACATCCTCACCTAAGAAACTAAAGGCATTCAACATTTCTTGAGTAGAATAGAAATGTAAATCTGGTTGTGGCTTGTTTCGATTAGGGTTAGAACGCTGAGCTGAAATTAAAATAGTCCGGTAAATTGCATCATGAGGTTCTACATAGTGTGCATCCCCCGTTGCAACAACTGGTTTCTTCAGTTCCTTGCCTAATTTATAAATATTGCTAATGATTTCCTCTAGTTGTTCCTCATCCTTAATCAAACCGTCTTCAATTAATTGAGAATAATTCTTAGGTGGCTGAACTTCCAAAAAGTCATAAAACTTAGCCTTTTCACGTGCTTCATCATAGCCCTTTTGCATCATAGCCACGAAAACATCACCCTGCCAACAACCAGATCCATAAAGCAAGCCTTCATGCAAACGGGCTAGATCTGATTTTGGCGTACGTGGAATTCGATAAAAGTCCTTCGTACTTGCAATAGAAACCAACTTGTATAGATTCTTCAAACCTTTTTGGTCTTTAGCAAGAACAGTCATATGTGAAGGGCGAGCACGTTTATAAACTTCACCATGAGCTGCATAACCATTTAAGTTATTCAAATTGTCTTCGTTGTACTTTTTCTTAAATGCATCAAGCAACTTATACATTAAATAGCCAGTAGCTTCCGCATCCTGATTAGCACGGTGGTGATGTTCCAAAGATACATTATACTTTTTAGCCAATGAATCCAGAGTATGTCGATTCTGCTCAGGATGCAATAAACGTGAAACTTCTAGAGTATCAACGACTGGTTGAGTAATTTCTTTTAATCCAGCTCTTCTTAATGCAGCATTTACAAATCCTACATCGAATTGAACATTATGTCCACAGAGCGGACGATCACCATAAAAGTCTTGGAATTGTTTTATTACCACCGCTTCATCATCAGCCGCACTTACCATTTCATCTGTAATAGAGGTCAAATTGATAGTCTGTTCACTCAAAGGATGGTGTGGATTGATAAACTTATCAAATCGTTCCAACACTTCACCATTTTTCATCTTTACAGCACCAATTTCAATAATTGTGTCATATACAGATGAAAGACCGGTAGTTTCAACGTCAAAAATAACAAATTCACGATCCTCATAAGTCATTGGAGCGGGATTTAGTACCAAAAGCGCATGATCATCAATCATGTTTGCTTCAAGTCCATAAAGGATCTTCATCCCTGTTGCCTTACCAGTACTATATGCTTCAGGGAAAGATTGAACATCACCATGGTCTGTAATTGCAATTGCCTTCTGCCCAAACTTCTTAGCTGTTTTAATAAAATCACTTGGTGCATTAGTTGCATCTAATTGGCTCATATTAGTATGCAAATGCAATTCAACTCGTTTTTGTTCACCTTTATAGTCTTCAGTGCGACCAACATGCTCAACCGTTTCAAAACTGCTAATATTGAATACCACATCGTGTTGATATTGGTCTTCAGCAGCTCCACCTTGCATCTTAGCCCAAGTACCAGGTTTAATAGCTGACATTTGCTCAATTTGTTCCTTATCAGAAACAAATTTTTTAAAGGCAATAGAGTCACTGTAATCGGTAATTTCCCCAGTAAAGATCACTGAACCAGTCTTCAATTCACGACTTTCAATATTAAAAATATTTCCTTCAATTACGACATTTCGAGTCCCATCTTCTAGTTCTTTAATTTGCGTAATTGGAGCATTCTCATCTAACTTGCGCTTACCATAACTAGTTCTCTTTGTTGGATATTGCCGTGGCTGAGGCTTAGGTTTTTCAGGAGTTTGTTCAAACTGTTGTTGCATATTTTTTTCATGCTCTTGATGCAACTCCTGTAAGCTTTCCATATTATTTTGCAAACTGGCTTGATCTACCTGTGTAATAAACTTCAAATTGAAAAAGCCATATTTACGCATTTCTTCAGCTAAATTATCTAAAGCTTCTTGTTCAATCATTCCATCAATTACATTATTATCAACAGGAATGACCCAACGACCATCTTCTTTTGTTGGTTTTTGAGCCGCTAAAAATTCACGTGCAATAGTCTGCAAAACATTCGAATTTTCAACAGCATAGTGCCAATATTTTGGTAAGTATTTATCTGATCCATCAGCTGTTCTTACAAAAAATCGTACATTTACAAAAGAAGAAAAAGTTTCTTCTATAGCTTTTCTTAATGCTACATAAGTATCGTATTGTAATGGAGTATCAAAAAAAACGTGGATATCCCACCTGTGTTCCTTAGCGTAAACATCCACGTTTTCAATCTTTCCTTTTTGAAGAAGGTCATTATCTTCAAAACTATCAGGAAAGTGAACCTGTTTGAGCAATTTTAAGAAAAGATCGTTTTTATTTGTCACAAAAATTATCCTAACTCTTGATTTACAAATTTATCTAATTCATCAATTGACATTTCGGTTGCCTTTTCGTCTGTTGGTCTCTTAACTTCAACGATTCCATCAGCAGCCTTCTTGCCAACCGTAATTCTAATTGGTGCACCAACTAAGTCAGCATCGGCAAACTTAACACCTGCACGTTCCTTACGGTCGTCATATAAAACATCATACTTGTCACTGAATTTCTTTTCAAGTTTTTCAGCTAATTCAGTTTGATCATCTTTGTTCATCTTCATTTGAACAATGTGAATTGAAAATGGTGCAATTTCTTTTGGCCAAGCAACACCATGTTCGGTTAAATGTTGTTCAACTGCAGCTGAAAGCATTCTAGTAACACCGATACCATAGGAACCCATGATAACTGGCTTAGCTTTACCATTTTGGTCTAAGAAATCAGCACCCATAGTCTTAGTGTAGTAAGTACCAAGCTTGAAAATGTGACCAACTTCAATTGAAGTCGTAAATTTAAGTGGCAAATGATCAACTGGATCTGGTTCTCCTTCATTTGCAGTTCTCAAATCTGCAAATTCATCAACCTTGAAATCACGATCTAAGTTTGCATTTTCAAATTGATAATCAGTTTCACCAGCACCTACAACTACGTTATAGAGGTTCTTAACAGTCTCATCGGCAATGATCTTATCAGCCCAGTCTGCATTTACAGGACCCACGCCGCCTTTTTCACTACCAGTAATTTTCTTTAAGTCAGCGGTATTGGCTTCATGAACATCATCAGCATCAAGAACGTGGCCTAATTTAACTTCGTTGATTTGTTTATCGCCACGAATTAAAACTAATACCTTTTTACCATCAGCAATATAAAGGATACTCTTTACAATTCTAGTTGCAGGTACATTAAGGAATTTAGCTAACTTCTCAATAGTGTCACAATCTGGAGTTGCAACCTTAGTAAGTTCCTTAGCTTCTTCTGGTTCCTGTTTAAATGTATCAATACTCTTAGCCATTTCCAAGTTAGCAGCATAAGTACCAGTTTCATTCATTGCAATAGTATCTTCCCCAACTGCGGCTGGTGCTTGGAATTCAGTTGAGTTTTTACCACCCATTGTTCCGGAGTCAGCAATTACTGGGTGCACAGAAACGCCTGCACGCTTAAAAATACGTTTATAAGCGTTCTTTTGATCATCGAATTGTTCGTCTAATTGATCACGAGTTGCCGCAAAACTGTAACCATCTAACATTACAAATTCACGACCTCTAAGAAGCCCAAAACGAGGACGATTTTCATCCCGGAATTTAGTTTGAATTTGATATAAAGCAAGAGGCATTTGCTTGTAACTCTTTAAATTCTTAGCGATAATTTCAGTAAATGTTTCTTCATGCGTAGGTCCAAGCAAACTTTCACGACCATGACGGTCCTTCAGTTTGAACATTTCTGGACCATATTTCTTATAACGACCAGATTCTTGCCACAAAGTGGCTGGCAATAAGTGAGGCATAATCATTTCAGGAACATTAATTCTGTCCATTTCTTGTTCAATGATTGCTTCTGCCTTACGTAAAACACGATAACCTAATGGAAGATATGCATATACACCAGCAGTAACCTGACGAATATAACCTCCTCTAATCATCAACTTGTGACTTTCGGCCACAGCATCTGATGGAGCTTCCTTTAAAGTTGGCATGAAAAATTTTGATTGACGCATTATTTCTCCTAAAGTAAAAATAAAACTTAAAACTATTTAATGAAGTAACGATAAATATCGTTACCTGTAACTGCAATAATTAAAACTAATAATAAACCAAAACCGATTAACTCGACAATTGCTTCATGTTCTTCTGAAATCGGCTTCCCACGAACTAACTCAATTAAGTTTAATAAAAGTTTACCACCATCTAAACCAGGAATTGGAATTAAATTGACGATTCCTAGGTTAATCGAAATCATTCCCAAGAAAGCCAAAATATAAGTAAATCCCATTTGAGAAACCTGTGAGGTTTGAGAATAAATTCCGACTGGACCTGACAACTTATTTAAACTAAAGTGTTCAAATAAATTACCTACTGCATTAAATATTAAACCAGTAGTTGAAACAGCGGTGTTCCAACCCCTTTTCAATTTAACAATGGCATTTTCATCGCTTTTAGCTTCAATACCAATTTGGTAGAAAGTCTGCTTTTGAATTTTACGAGCTTTTGGCTTGATAGAAACAGTCCGAGTAGAACCATTTTTTTCTAATTCAAACAACATTTTCTTACCCTTACTTTGATCAATCAATTCTGATACTTGATCAAAAGTATTAACCTTTTTACCATTAATAGCGATAATCTTATCTCCAGCTTCAATTTTGGCATTTCTTGCTGGAGAATTTGCCATAGTCGAATTAATAGTTGTAGTTGCAGGGCCAGGAACAGTAAATGTCCAAATTAAGAACACAACAAAACCTAGTACGATATTCATAAAAGGTCCTGCAAAATTAGTTGCTAATTTTTGCCAAACATTAGCCTGATTAAATTGAGTATCACGTGGTGCGATAATTAATTCAGTACCATTTTTTTCAATAATTGTTGCATCATGATTAACATGATAAGTTACTGGATCATTTTCATCGCCGTTTTCATAACCCTCAATTACTAACTTGTCGACTAAATCTGCTTTAGTAACTTGTACGGGCACACCTTCTATTGGCATATCTGATTCAGAAGCGTCTATCCGAACGACTTCTTTTTGATCATTTAATTGCAAAACAACCATCATCCCAGGATCCAGCGTACTTTCATCATCTGATCCTGCCAAACGAACATAACCACCCAGAGGCAACCACCGGATGGTATAAGTCGTAGGATTCCGTCTGATTTGAAAGAGCTTAGGCCCCATACCAATTGAAAACTCACGAACAAGGATACCCGACTTTTTAGCTACTATAAAATGTCCAAATTCATGAACAAATACAAGTAAACCAAAGACGACTAAAAAGATTAGTATACCTTTCAATAAAAAACTCTCCTAATGAACAATGCCTAAAATAGCGGCTACTACAGGCAGTACGAACAGCATACTATCAAAACGATCTAAGATGCCACCATGTCCAGGTAAAATTTTACCGGAATCTTTTACACCATAGAAACGCTTATATGCTGACTCTACCAAGTCACCCATTTGTCCTACAATTGAAAGGAAGAATGACAAAATTACCATAGTCAGTTCAGAGGTACCAAAAGTAATGTTAAAATAACTCAAAACTGCTACATAAATTGCACTACAAATTAGAGCACAAATAACTGCTCCAATTGAGCCTTCCCAAGTCTTGTTAGGACTAATTACTGGCCATAATTTATGCTTACCGATTTTACGACCGATCATGTAGGCACCAATATCTGTTGACCAAACGACTACAAAGACATAACCCAAAAGAGCTAATCCATTTTGGGGATATGCTCTAATTGCAGCCATATAGTGAAAACCAATTCCGATGTAAAGAGCAGCTAAAGTGTAAACACCCACATCATCGAAAGTAGTCTTATTCTTTGAAAGAACACTCCAAGTTAGGAATACCATAATAATGCCGTAAAATACGCCTAACTTAGTAATATTTGATGGAAATACCTTAAAGAAAGAATCTGGTACCGTCCAAGTTAAAGTTGCAAGTAAAGCTAGTATAAAATCAAATGAAACAAGAATCTGTTTCTTCATCAAAAAGATTTCACTAATACCAACTGCAGCAAAAAGTACAGTCAGCCAGTCCATATAAAGACCGCCTACGAGCACAATTGGAATAAAAAAGATTAAGGCAACAATTGCCGTAATTACACGTGTTTTCATATTAACTATCCGATTCGTCTACCTTACCAAAGCGCCGATTTCGGTGCTTATAATCATCTACAAACTTTCTTAAATCATCTTCATTAAAATCTGGCCAGTTTTTATCACTAAAAGCTAATTCAGAATATGCTAATTGCCATAATAAAAAATTAGAAATTCTTTGCTCTCCAGAAGTTCTAATTAATAAATCTGGATCTTGATATTTACCAAAATTTCCAGTCATTAAATGATCGGAAATCATTTTTTCAGTAATATCTTCACTTTTTAGTTCCCCAGTTTCAATCATGCCGCCTAACTCTTTCATAGCTGAGGTAATCTCTCTTCGAGAACCATAATTAAAGGCAAAGTTAAGAATCAAGCCAGTATTTTGGGCAGTCTCCGCCATTGCACGTTCGACAATTTGATACGTTTTCTCAGGTAATTCATCTAAATAACCCATAATATTGACTTTTACGTTATTTTGCATCAAAGTTGGCATATATTTATCGAAGAAACGCACGGGAAGATTCATTAAATAAGCGACTTCTTCCTTAGGACGAGCCCAATTTTCAGTAGAAAAAGCATATAATGTTAGAACTTTTATCCCTAACTTGTCTGCCGCTAAAGTAATGCGTTCTACATTATCCATTCCTTCGCGGTGACCTACAAAACGTGGCTTATGCCTTTTCTTAGCCCAACGTCCATTACCATCCATAATAATGGCAAGATGATTTAATTCGTTATCCTTCTTGCTCATTTTTATCCTTGAGTAATTTCTTTACGCTTATCATCAGCAAGTTGATCTATCTTTTTAGCTGCATCATCAGTAACTTTTTGAACTTGCTTCTCTAAATTTCTTTGTTCATCTTCGGTGATATCGCCATTCTTTTCGTCTCTCTTTAAAGAATTCATAGCATCACGACGAACATTTCTAACAGCAATCTTTGCTTCTTCAGCATACTTACCAACTTCTTTAGCAATTTCTTCTCTTCTTTCACCAGTAAGTTGAGGAATTACCAAACGAATTACCTTACCATCATTTGCTGGCGTTAAACCAAGGTTAGAAGCTAAAAGTGCATGCTCAATATTATCCAAGCTGCTTTGATCATAAGGGGTGATCAATAAAACACGTGGTTCTGGGATGGTAATACTAGACATTTGTGTCAAAGGTGTAGGTGCACCATAGTATTCAACTTCTACGTTATCAAGAAGTGCAGCATTAGCAACACCTGCACGAATGGAAGCTAACTTCTTTTGATAAACCTTAATAGATTTATCCATATTTTCTTGTGCTTTTTTAATAGTCTCGTTATTCATTATTTGTTACCTCTAATAACAGTACCAATATTTTCTCCCATAACAACTTTCTTAATGTTACCTGGAGTATTAACGTTAAATACAATTAATGGGATTTCAGTATCCATTGAAAGTGAGCTGGCTGTTCTATCCATTACTTTCAAATTCTTAGAAATCAAATCAAGTTGGGTTAATTCTGTAAACTTGGTTGCTGATGGATCAGTCTTAGGATCAGCTGAGTAAACTCCATCTACACCATTTTTAGCCATTAAAATAACATCTGCACCGATTTCAGCAGCACGTAAAGCAGCGGTAGTATCAGTTGAGAAGTAAGGGTTACCGGTACCACCACCAAAAATAACTACACGCCCCTTTTCAAGATGACGTAAAGCTCTTCTTCTAATATATGGTTCCGCAATTTGTCTCATTTCAATTGAGGTTTGCATTCTAGTTGGAACACCAACTTTTTCAAGACCATCTTGCAAAGCCAAACCATTCATAATAGTGGCAAGCATACCCATGTAATCAGCTTGAGCGCGTTCCATCCCCAATTTAGCACCAGTTTCACCACGCCACATGTTACCGCCACCACAGACGATACCAATTTCAACACCTAAGTCATGAACTGACTTAATCTCATTGGCTAAGTGACCAATAACAGTTGGGTTAATACCAGTGCCCTTGTCACCAGCTAAAGCTTCACCTGAAATTTTTAAAATGATACGTTTATATTTAACTTGACTCATAATGACCTCCTCTAATAGCTTTAATTATTCTACCATATATAAGCCTGCAATGTCTTTTAACTCATGAAAGACAAAAGAAATTTATAAAAAAAGAGGAGCACCAATCGTACTCCTCCTTTCTAATTTGCAGTTAAAACTACTTCATTTGTTCACGAACTTCAGCGGCAAAGTCTTCTTGCTTCTTTTCAATACCTTCGCCTACTTCAAAACGCTTGAAGGCAACTAACTTAGCGCCCTTTTCCTTCAAGAATTCGCCAACAGTCTTACTATCATCCATGATGTAGTCTTGTGATAATACTGCAAATTGCTTATCAACTTGAGTATTGTCATCAATAAAGCGTTGCATCTTACCAGGAATAATTCTGTCCCAGATCTTTTCTGGCTTACCTTCTTCTTTAAGTTCAGCCTTAATGTCTTCTTTAGCCTTAGCTAAAACATCATCAGTTAATTGCTTTTCTGAACCGTAAACAAGGTGAGGTAATGGCTTCTTATGAACCAATTCACGACTTTCGTTATCTTGGTCAATCTTGTGGTTCATTAATGCCAATTGTTCCTTAATGAATTCATCGTCTAATTCATTTGGTGAGATAACCTTAGGCTTCATAGCAGCAATATGCATTGCTAAGTGCTTAGCAGTGGCAGCATCAGCACCTTCTAAGACAGTAATAACACCGATTTGACCACCATTGTGTTGGTAAGCACCAAATTCTTGATCATCAGTCTTTTCTTCCAAAGCGAAACGACGTAAAACAATCTTTTCACCGATAGTAGCAGTAGCATTAACAAATGCTTGATCTAAAGTTGAACCATCCTCCATCTTTAATTCTTCAGCTGCCTTCATATCAGCTGGCTTACCTTCTGCGATAGTCTTAGTAACATCTTTTACCAAGTTAACAAATTTATCGTTTTGTGAAACGAAGTCAGTTTCTGAGTTAACTTCAGTAATAGCTGCAACATTACCGTTAACATAAACGCCAGTTAAACCTTCAGCTGCAACACGGTCAGCCTTCTTAGCAGCCTTAGCCATACCCTTATCACGAAGATATTGGATGGCTTTATCCATGTCACCGTCAACTTCTACCAATGCCTTCTTAGCGTCCATAACGCCAGCACCAGTACGTTCACGTAATTCCTTAACTTGCTTTGCAGTAATTTTTGCCATTAATATGTCCTCCTACAGAACTAATAGTAAAAACTAGTCTTCTGGATTTTCTTTAGCGCCAGTGACTTCTTCTGAACCATCAGCGTTTTCCTTGAAGTCAACTTCAACAGATTCGTCATCTTGACCTTGCTTACCTTCAACGATAGCATCTGCCATAGCACCTGAGATCAAGCGAATAGCACGAATAGCATCATCATTTGAAGGAATAACAACATCAATTGGGTCTGGATCGGTGTTAGTATCAACCATAGCTACAACTGGGATACCCAAAATGTTAGCTTCGTGAACAGCGATCTTTTCCTTCTTAGGGTCTACTACGAACAATACGTCAGGGATTCTTGGCATGTCTTCAATACCACCTAAGAATCTTTCAAGCTTGTCCATTTCCTTAGTTAAAAGAGCAACTTCCTTCTTTGGTAATACATCGAAAGTGCCATCTTGTGACATTTCCTTCAATTGCTTTAATCTTCTAACACGACTTTGAATAGTAGTCCAGTTAGTCAAAGTACCACCTAACCAACGTTGGTTAACGTAGTATTGACCTGCACGAGTTGCTTCTTCAGCAATTGAGTCTTGAGCTTGCTTCTTAGTACCTACAAACAAGAATACGCCACCGTCTTGTGCAACAGCCTTCATAAAGTTGTAAGCATCATCTAACATCTTGATAGTCTTTTGCAAATCAATGATGTAGATACCATTTCTTTGAGTAAAAATGTAAGGAGCCATCTTTGGGTTCCATCTTCTAGTTTGGTGACCGAAGTGGACACCAGCTTCAAGCAATTGCTTCATTGTAACAACGTCTGCCATATTTTATTCCTCCTATGGTTTTAATCCTCTCAAGCGTTCATTTCATCATCTAACCACTACCTAGGGCACCACGATGATGATCGCTCTTGATGTGTTTTTAACTTATATGCCTACACAGCATACTTGACTATTCTACAAAAAATTTTTTTGACTTGCAAGATTAAAATTGAATATTATGCTCTCGTAAAAATTTTTCTTTCCAAGCACGACTATGATGTTTAAACCAGTATTCTCTTTTTAAAGCTAAACGTTTATCATCAAATTGTTCATGATAAATCATTTTTACCGGTCGTCTTGTTTTAGTATATTTTGCACCTTTACCAGAATTATGCATTTTCAATCGATGTGCTAAGTCATTAGTGAAACCACCATAAAAGCTGCCATCGTTACAAAGTAAAACATAAAAGTAATATTTGCCGCGAGCATCATGTTTTTCTTTATCTTCTTTTGTTTCGCGTACAATTCTTTGTATCAATGGTCTAAATTCACCATTTGGGTCATGTACTTCAATTGCATCCCGCAACTCTGCTCCGTCGGTACCTGTATGTTTTACCGCTTCAATAATAATTAAATTTGCATTATCACCACGATGAGAAACAAAAGGCTGAATCATTTTAACGCTTAAATCATGCTTTATACAGTAGTAACAAATTTCACCCAAACGTTCTGGGCGATGCACCATGTACATCCTCCCTTTCATCTTCAATAATCCGCTGGCAACTTCAATAATCTGCTCTAAATTAATTAAAAGTTCATGACGAGCGATGGCTTTCTTACGATCTGGATTTACCTCATGGCCTTCGGGCGCTTTAAAATATGGCGGATTGACTGTTACAACATCATAGCTATCTTTACGCAAAAAACTAGGAGCATTTAATACATTATCTTTATAGACTGAAATTCTATTTTCCATCTTATTTAACTCAACAGAACGTTTGGCTTGAGAATACACTTCATCTTGAATTTCTATTGCATCATAATGTGCTCTATTAAAGTAGGCCATATAGATTGTAGCTGCACAGTTCCCCGCGCAAAGATCAGCTACTTTGTCACGATCACGAATTGTTTCTTTTGCCCAGTATGCCAAAAGAAGAGTATCCATGGAAAAACTAAAGGCAGTCTTATCTTGGATAATCCGCAAATCATCACTGTACATATAATCAATTCGTTCATTATCTTTTAAATCCACCATAAAAAATATTTGCCTTTCTCATCTATCTATTTTTATAATAGCTTACAACAAATTGGAGGACAAAATGTTTTATAAAATTATTCGTCCTATTGCCCGCTTCATTGTTTGGGTATTAAATGGACATTTGCATATCCATCATAAAGATCGTTTACCTAATGGAAATTACATCTTAGTTGCTCCACACCGCACCTGGTGGGAACCAATCTTATTTGCTCTTGGTGCCAGTCCAATGGAATTCATGTTTATGGCAAAAATTGAATTATTCAAGAATCCAATTCTGCGTTTCATTTTAAAGCATGCTCACGCTTTCCCTGTTGACCGAAAAAATCCTGGACCTTCTGTTTTAAAAATTCCTGTCAAAGGTTTACGAAAAGGAGAACTTTCCTTAATTATTTTTCCATCTGGAACAAGACATTCAGCTGAATTAAAAGGCGGTGCTCTAGTAATTTCTAAGATGGCACAAAAGCCTATGGTACCAGTTGTTTATCAAGGACCATTATCTTTTAAAGATTTACTAAAAAGAAGACCACTTAAAGTAAACTTTGGCAATCCCATCACTATTGATCGTAAAACCAAATTGACTCATGAAAACGAAGAAATTATCTATCAAAAATTAGAAGATGCATGGAAAAAACTGGATGATGAGTTGGATCCTAGCTTTCATTACATCGCAAAATAGATAAAATACTTAATCTACTACGCTAGATTAAGTATTTTTTATTGCAGATTTCCTTTTAGTGTTAAAATAAATAATTAGGTTTGATAATTATTGGAGGAAAGATAATTGTTAGAAAAAACATTTTATAAAATGATGCTCAAAAAATCCTTCCCTTTTCCCGTTAAAGTAACTTACTGGGATGGCAAAAGTGAAGTCTACGGAAATGGCGATCCTGAAATCGAAATCGTTTTTAACGAAAAAATTCCTATGGGCGACATTACTAGAAATGCTTCACTTGCACTTGGTGAAGCATACATGGACAAAAAGATCGAAATCCACGGAGACATTCAAAAACTAATCTTAGGTGCTTACGAAAGTGCCGACAGCTTCATGCGTTCTTCCAAGTTTCGCAAGTTTTTGCCTAAACAAAAGCATACTGAAAAGCAAAGTGAAGAAGATGTACAAAGTCACTATGATATTGGTAATGACTTCTACAAGTTATGGCTTGATCCAACTTTAACTTATTCATGTGCTTACTTTGAAGATGGCAATGAAAATGATCTCGAACAAGCACAAATTGCTAAGGTCCACCATATTTTAAATAAATTACACCCTCAGAAAGGCAAAACTTTGCTCGATATTGGCTGTGGTTGGGGAACTTTAATGCTCACTGCTGCCAAAGAGTATGGTTTAAAAGTTACTGGTGTTACTCTGAGTGAAGAACAATTTAAATTAGTACAAAAACGTATTTACGATGAAAACTTACAAGATGTAGCCGAAGTTAAATTAGAAGACTACCGTGAGCTTGGAGATCAACACTGGGACTATATTACTTCAGTTGGTATGTTCGAACACGTTGGATCAGAAAACTTGCCTGAATATTTCCAAGATGTGTACAAGTACTTAAATAAAGATGGAGTTGCATTAATCCACGGTATTACTCGTCAACAAGGCGGTGCTACTAACGCTTGGATTAATAAATACATTTTCCCAGGTGGTTATATTCCAGGTTTGCAAGAAATTGTTGGTGACATCGTCGACAATGGTTTACAAATCACAGATATGGAAACACTACGTCGCCACTATCAAAGAACTTTAGAAATTTGGGACAAGAACTTTAATGCTGCTCGTGACCAAATCCAAGAAAAAATGGGTGAACGTTTCACTCGTATGTGGGATATGTACTTAAATGCCTGTGCAGCCTCATTTGAATCAGGCAATATCGATGTTATCCAATATCTTTTAACTAAGGGTCCATCTGGCAAAAACTTACCAATGACTAGAAAATACATGCTTGATAAATAAACTTAAGTAAAAAAATAAGCGCTGAATTTCAGCGCTTATTTTTTTACCCTTTTTACCAAATAGTAATCCTTTCCTTGGGATCAAGCCACATGCCATCTTCAGGCTTAACATCAAATGCCTCATAAAATTCATTTTGACATTGAACCGGAATGTTTACTCTCGTTGGTTGCGGGGCATGTACATCAGTTTGCACTTCTGTCTTGATTGCCTCTGGACGTTGCTTTTCCATCCAGCTTCTAGCATAGTTTTCAAATAAATCTTTTAAATCTGCTCCGTCGTTTTTAGCAGTTTGGATAGCACATGCTAAACCTGCCAAATCAGCAATATTTTCAGAAACTACTTGTTTACCATTGACCTTTGCAGGACCATATTGCAAACCGTCAAAGATATTAACCATTTGACCAACTCGGTTATTGAATTCCGCAAAGTCTTTCTTAGTCCACCAGTTCTTCATATTACCGTGCTCATCAAACTTGGCCCCGTCATTATCAAAAGCGTGTGAGACTTCATGACCAATGGTTGCACCAATACCGCCATAATTTGCACCACGAGATTGCTTTATGTCATAGAATGGTGCTTGCAAAATACCAGCTGGGAAAGTCAAATCATTTCTTTGAGGATCATAGCAAGCATTGTTTAGATTCCCTGGCATTAACCATACTGACCGATCAACTGGCTTAGTCAATTTATCCAGCATATATTGCGTACGCACCGTATCCATCGCAGCTTCATTTTCATATAAGCTCTTTTCAGGATCAACTTGCAAAAGATCAAAGAGTTTTTCAATCTTTTCAGGATAACCAATCTTTAAGACCAAAGCCTTCAACTTAATTATTGCCTTTTTCTTGGTATCTTCAGACAACCAATCGTTTTGATTAATTCTTTCTTCGTATACCTTAAGCATGTTATGAATCATATCTTCAACATCATGCTTTGCCTTTTCACCAAAATATTTTCTACCATAGAAAATACCCACAACTTCATCAAAGGCACTATTGGCTAAACGGTAAGCTTGTTTGATTTGTGATGGCATTTCTGGCGTACCAGTAATTGCCTTATTAAATGGAAATGCAGCTTTACGGAATTCTTGTGACAAGTATTTAGCCACACTATTAATATATTTGACCAGCATCCAGCCTTTGATCTCGTCAAAATTATTTTCATTAATCAATTCTTCAGCATGATCAAGAAAACGTGGTTCCATTACGATGACACGATCAGTTTTCTTGGTTAAAAGCGCACTTAAAAATCGATCCATATCAAATGCTTTAAACTTAGCAATAAAATCAGCATAGGATACAGGATTATAAATAGCGGCATAATCAGCCCACTCTTCAGTAGATTTAACTACTTTTGCGACCTTGGCATCAAAAGCTAATGCATTTTCAACATATTCTCTCGCTTCAGTTTTACCAAGTCCGGCCATCATCAATAAATTAATACTTTGTTTTTGCAAAATATCTAATAATTTTTTAGCATCTGGAGTTTTATAAGTAGTCGTGTCTGGCAAGAATGTGCTTGGACCACCAAAATACAGCACGTTAACGTCCGTATTTTTCATATCGGCATCAACATCAAAGCTGAACGGTAAAGCATATGATCCCATGAAAAGCTTCTTTGCCTTTCCCTCAAAATCAGCAAAGTTGCTCAAATCCAATAACTCCTCCAAATCTTTTTGAATTGAATGTGCTTTTTCTGCATCCCTCTTTTCAAAGTTCTTGGCAATTTTATACAAAGCAATTGCTTTATCAAAATCCTTAATCTTTGGCATCTCTTCTTTACCAGATGCAATATCGGCAAAGTCTTCCATCATACGTTTTTCGATCTTGATATCCAATTCTGAGTTAACACCAGTTGATGTCCGATCTGCTGGAATTTCAGCTTTGGATAACCACTCTGAGTTAACAGCTAAGTATAGATTATCTTGTGGTTTAGCATTAACATCTGGTTCAGCGACATCTCCTGCACCACCACGAACAGCTAAATATCTTCTCATTTCGTCCTCCTTTACCTGATCATTAATATTTCATCTTTTACTCAATTATAGCAAAAAGAATGCTGGCAATATGGCCAACATTCCTTAGCTTAATCTTTGTTTTTATTATTTTGTAAAGTATACAACTTATAATAATAACCTTTTTGCGCTAACAATTCTTCATGCGTACCTCTTTCAACGATGCGTCCTTTATCTAATACAATGATTTGATCAGCATCAGCAATCGTTGAAAGTCTATGGGCAATAGCCAAGGTAGTTCGACCTTTACGCAATCTCTTTAACCCCTTTTGAATTAAATCTTCTGTTTCTGTATCTACATTAGCTGTAGCCTCATCTAACACCAAAATCTTGGGATCAGTGACCAAAGTTCGAGCAAAAGAAATCAGCTGTCTTTCCCCTTGGCTTAGTTCACTACCGCCTTCAATCACTTTAGCATGATATTTGCCTGGCATTTTTTCAATAAAACGATCCGCTTGAACAGCTTGAGCAGCCTTTTTAATCTGCTCATCGGTAATATTCTTATTATATAACCGGATATTCGAAGCAATATCTCCATAGAACATAAAAGGTTCCTGTAAAACCAAACCTAACTTTTTACGCAATTCCTTTTTAGAATATTTTTTAATATCAACACCATCAATTAAGATTTCGCCCTGATAATATTCATAAAAGCGCATCATCACATTAATAATTGAACTTTTACCTGAACCAGTATGTCCTACGATACCAAGTGTTTCACCAGGATTTACTGTAAAAGTAATATCATGCAAAATTTCATTCTTACCATCATATGAAAAACTAACATGTTTAAATTCAATCTTACCTTTGCTAATAGTCAAACCTGGTTGCACTTTTTGAGCTGGTTCATATTCCGTATCATCAAGAATTCTAAAAATACGCTTACCAGCAACAATCCCATCTTGAAAGAGTGTCATTTGATCCATCATTGTAGAAATTGGATTGAAAAACTGAGAAATATATTGTGAAAAAGCATACACTACCCCTGCTGGTACAAATGTTGCTTGCAAAGGGAAGCCAAAATATATTAAAGAAACGGCTAAAGCTAAGGAATAGAGCAAACTAGTTAGTGGCGACAGAAGCAACGAATTAATTCGAATCATATTGAAACGAGTATTCATTAAGCCACCATTCTCATTTTCAAATTCCTTAGTCATTCGTTTCTCTTGCTTAAACTGTTGAATTAAAGAAACCCCTTCAATTGATTCATTCAAATTAGTATTAATTCTACTCAAGCGTTCACGATAGTTACGATACAAGCGTGAACTATATTGCGAATAAAGCCAAATAATAAACAGCATAATTGGCAGAAAAATCAACATTAACCAGCCAGCCGTTCTATTAGTCGCAAACATTGCTACCAAGGCTGAAACAATTGAAAAGAAACTAATGACTACACTCGATAAAACAGTCAAGAATTGGCTCAAAGTCATCGTATCATTTGTTACTCTTGAAACGATTGAACCAGCAGGCGTTTGATCAAAGTAACGCATGCCTAAAGTATGCAGTTTACGGTAAAGCGCACGTCGAACACTTTCTAAGGATTTTTCTGATCCTAAAGCAAAAAAGTATTGATATGTAAATTGAATAATAGCCTTCAGTAAAGAACCTAAAGCATATAAAAAGCCAGCAAATAGAACTATCTGAACTGTTGCACTCTTTTTAATCAAAAAATGATCAAGAAAGTATTGTAAACCAAACGGTAAGAGCATATTAATAATGCTTACAAAAAGAGCACCAACTAAGGCAATTATCATCTCAAATTTGAATTGTTTAACAAAACCCATCAATCTTTTAAAGATCCCAACTTGCTCTTTAATTGGTATCGCCTTTGCCCAAACTGATTGATTGCTTTCATCGTTATTCATTGCTGTCACCCACCTCGTCTTCTAATTCTTGCTTACGCCACATTTCTGCATACCAACCATTTTGAGCTAATAATTGATCATGTGTACCACGCTCAACGATTTTACCGTCTTTTAAAACCAAAATTAAATCAGCATTCATCACTGAAGTTAAACGGTGAGCGGCAATTAAAGTTGTCTTATCTTTTCTTTCTTTACGCAACGCCTGTAAGATTTCAGTCTCTGTCTTAGCGTCAACTGCTGATAATGCATCATCTAAGATCAAAATTTGACTCTGCTTTAGAAGAGCACGAGCAATTGACATTCTCTGCTTTTGTCCACCAGATAGAGACACACCGTTTTCACCAACTAATGTGCTGTATTCTCGCGGCATTTGTAAAATATCATTATGCAAATCACTCTTCTTGGCCGCTGCAATAATTTGATTATCTTGTGCATTAACATCTGAAAAAGCAATATTCTTTTGAATACTCGTTGAAAACAAGTAATTATTTTGTGGTACATAAGCAATTTGCCTTAACAAAACATTTAAAGGTATATTCCGAATATCATGTCCATTAAGGGTTATCTTACCTTCATAATTATCAAATTCTCTCAAGAGTAGCTGAATTATGGTAGTTTTACCTGCACCGACTCTACCAACTAAGCCTAGAGTCTGTCCGGTTTTAAGAGCAAAGTGAATATCCCGTAAAACTGGAATATCTTTTTCATCTGGATAAGCAAATAATTTAACATCATATTGCAAATCACCGTGAATGTCTGTCGGTGTCAACCTCTCATCTGCGTGAGCATCAGTAATCAACGGTTTCTCATCTAACAGCTTTTGTACACGGTCATAACTGGCACTTCCACGTTCCAAGATATTGAATAAATAGCCAATTGCAAACATAGGCCAAACCATGTTTCCAATATAAGCAATAAAAGAAACTAGCTGACCAACAGATAAGATTTTATCGGATACCAATAAACCACCATAAATAATAGTAATTGTATAAGTTAAGCCAATAATAATAGTTCCCAATGGATCAAATAATGAATCCCAAATAAAGACTTTTTTATTAATTTTAATTGTATCATCAACCATCTTATCAAAAGCATTGGTATCTTGCTCACTTTGACCAAATGTCTTAATAACCTTGATACCAGAAATTGACTCTTGAGTTTTATTATTTAAACGAGAAAAAGCCGCTTGAGACTTATCAAAAGCATTGTGTAAATTGTCTCCTAAATGTTTAGCACTCCAAGCAAGAAACGGCAATGGCAACAATGCAACAATCGTTAAACGCCAATCGACAAACACAATCATTGCAATCATAGTCGACAGCCCCATAATCAGTGAATCAACCAACGTCAAGACACCATCTCCAGCGACATTTTGAATTGCAGAAACATCATTAGTGGCATGGGCCATCAGGTCACCAGTTCTGTGTCTTTGATAAAAAGTACGATCCATGATCATAAAATGATCAAATAATTTTGACCTCATTTGCCGTTCTAGTTCGGCAGCTCCACCCCAGATTTGTTTACGCCAAAAATAGCGCAAAATATAAAGAACAAAAGCTGCTGCTAAAACAGCAATAATCAGCATCCCATATTGACCCCAAGAAATATGTCCTTTATCTAATTGATCAGCCATTAAGCCTAATACTCTTGG
The DNA here is from genome assembly GCF_001436305.1 of Lactobacillus ultunensis DSM 16047. Classification (GTDB taxonomy): domain Bacteria; phylum Bacillota; class Bacilli; order Lactobacillales; family Lactobacillaceae; genus Lactobacillus; species Lactobacillus ultunensis. Next base: position 42,864 of record NZ_AZFO01000015.1, read on the forward strand.
CGGAACCAAATTTGCTAAAGAAGTCAAAGCTAAAAAAGTAATACCAACAATATACCGCTTTTTCTCCTGCTTAAAAAACCAACCCAACTTACTAAAAATATTCATTTCCTCACCTCATTCTTAAAAAAGAGCACAAAAAAAGACGGAGGAAAATCCTTCGCCTTTGCATACAAGATAATTTACTTAATTATCTTTGTTGATGCTTCATCATGTTCATTACTTGATGTACCTTCTTATTTGAAGGTTTTTGTCCCATTTGAGACATCATAGCAACAATCATGTCTTCACTAATAGGAGGATTATCCCTGAAATATTTCTTCATGTATGCTCTTGCACCATAAAAACCTGCAGTTGCACCAACTAAAAGGGCAACAATGATTAAAAAAATTGCTAAACCTAAATTCATATTATATCCTCCATCTAACTAACAATATTATTTTACATAATTTTTCATATTTTTTAAAGGCTTAATTAATCTTTTCTAAGTCCTTTTCTTCTTTGAGCGCGTTTAGCTCTTTCAGAAGTAACTTCTTTACCATTCTTATCGATAATTACCATATCCTCGACATCTTGCCTAAAAGCAGCTCTGAAGTTTGCGATAAATTTTTTATGAAGTTCCTTACGCTCTTGTTCCTCTGCAGGTGTTAAGCCTTCTCTTTCCTTCTTGTGGTAAAGTTCATTAATACGATCAGTTACCTTTTTTTCTTCTTCTTTGCTCATAATATCTTTATTCATAATATCCACCTCACATTGACAATCATTAGTCTACCTTATTTTTAAACTAAAAAAAAGGTATAATTCTTAGAACGCTTGTTTGAGATTATTTGATTTTTCTGTTAAAATTACTTATAAGAATAAATAACTAAAATTAACGGAGAAAATGAAAATGCCTAAGAAAAACAGTGAAACTAAACAATTAGAAATTTTACGCTATATTTATGATACTGTCGACCATCGAGGCTTTCCACCAACCGTTCGTGAGATTTGTTCCGCCGTTGGCTTATCTTCAACCTCCACTGTTCATGGTCATTTGGCACGTCTCGAACGCAAAGGTTTATTGATTAAAGACGCAACTAAGCCTCGTGCCCTAGAAATTACTGCCGAAGGTAAGGAAAAATTAGGTATTAAACCTAAGGAAATTCCTGTGGTCGGTGTGGTTACTGCTGGTCAACCAATTTTAGCAGTAGAAGATATCGATGAATACTTTCCACTCCCACCAGACCTTGAAAACGATGCTGGTGAACTATTTATGCTTAAAGTTCACGGTGAAAGTATGATAAATGCTGGCATCTTAAACGGAGATAATGTAATTGTCAGAAAGCAAACCTCTGCTAACAACGGTGAAATTGTTGTAGCCATGACCGAAGAAAATGAAGCAACGGTTAAACGTTTCTACAAAGAAAACGGTCATTATCGTCTACAACCGGAGAACGATACAATGGATCCTATCATTTTACCTAAAGTAAGTATTTTAGGTAAAGTTGTTGGCCTTTACCGTAACGATATAGATTAATAGATATTGTAAATTCAATAAGTCAGGCTCTTTATTAGCTTGACTTATTATTTTTTGCCTAAATTTTCTATAAGCTTAACTTCAAATAGCGGTAGCCACTTCTCTAAGTAACCTGCACGAGTCGGATGAATTGCATCTGCCATATAAAGTGAATCCTGTTTCTTAAAAGCAGAATTGTTATATAAATCAAGTACGTCAATATTCCATTTTTTAGCTATCTCAAGTGTTTCTTCGACCATTTTTTGATATAAGGAATTGTCAAAAAATGGATTTGTATAAATCAAAATTGGGCAGTGCCACTTATTTTGAGCGGAACTAATAATAAACTCAATGGCTCCTAGAATTGTTTGTGTATCATAATTACTATTCGTGCTTATCTTACCTAGTTTTTGATTAGTATTGGCATCATTAGTAGAAAGTTGCAACACCATCATATCTGGTCTAGTCTCATCCAACTCTTCCTTAAAACGAGCTACATAAGAATCACCATGATAACTAGTATCCTGATCCACCAAAGTAGTGCCATTTTCTGCGTCTTTAATGGCAGCTACCCCATCTTTCTTCCAAAGATAGTCAACAAAGGATTCACCCAAAGCGCCAAAACCAAAGGTTACTGAAGATCCTAAAAACAAAATTTTTTTATTTCTTAAAGGACTTTTAACGGTCTGGACTCTATTTAAACTATATTTGCGACTGTTCCCCGGTAAATAAGCGAGGTCGGAATAATAACGCTGATTTAAGGGATGCTCATCCAAATCCATTCGTAACTCTTTTAATGCAATATCTGATAAATCATTATTTTGTTTAATTGGAATCAAAAATGTTTCGTTACTCATATTTTTCTTCTTTCAAGATAAAGGGCTTAATTACTTCCCAATCCTTTTTTATATCTTTAGCTAATTTTCGATTATAGAATACAGCTGCTGGGTGATATTCTGGGAAAATAGTATATTTTTCTTCAGACCAAATATAACCATCTTTCTGTTTATTCAATTTTAAAATTGAAGTATTCTTGATCACTTTTCCATGTTCAGCAGAAATTTTATGTCCAGGTCCAATTAATCTCTCTAAACCAGTATTTCCCAATGCCACAATCAACTTAGGCTGGGCATATGCAATTTCATAATCCAAAAAAGGTGCATGTGCTAATATTTCTTTTTTAGTAGGTTTACGATTAGGATATTTAGTAACCTCCTTGTTTTCTCTTTTACTAAAAACCTTCTTAATACTATAAGGACGACTTCGAACAGCACTAGTGATATAAACCTGATCTCGAGTTAAGCCAATCTGTTTCAAAGATTTATCCAGTTCTTTGCCAGCGTCACCACTGAATGGAATATTGTTTACAATCTCGTTACGACCTGGCGCTTCACCTACAATCATTAATAATGGGTATCGCGGACCACTTCCCGAATTAATGCCCTCAAGTTTCATACCCTTTGAACGTTGCCTAACTTCATTAATCAATTTTTTTGGATAATCCATTATTGTTCACTTCCTAATTTATTAATTACACTAATTATAATTAATAAGCAAATGTATTTCATGTAATAGAAATTTAATGTATAATGAATTCAATTTAAGATAGCAAAAACCGCCGGTGTTGATACAATCCCACTAAAGTGGAC
>NZ_AZFO01000016.1 GCF_001436305.1 Lactobacillus ultunensis DSM 16047
TTTAACTAGCACCACGCGTACTATTTATAAATAGTTTTATGATCGATCTATTCAACTTTTTTTGTAAAAAAATAATCCTCACACTAGTGAGGATCATTATAACTCAACTGTTGGTTACTTTTACTTTAAACGGTTTTGTTCGTCAAAGATTTGGTGAATTGAACGATCATTGTAAACATAATCGATACCACGTGCTAAAAGTTGATCTACAGAAATACGAACCATTCTGTCTGGGTAACGAGTATGCTTAATAGTATCAGTTACAACGATTTGTTCAATTGGCAATTCATTAAGTACTTCAGTTGCATTCTTTGAAAGAAGTGCATGAGTCGCAGCAACGTAAACTTTCTTAGCACCAGCTGCTAAAACTGACTTAGTTGAAGATGAGATACGAGAACCAGTATCGATTAAATCATCAACGATGATACACTTCTTATCTTTTACATCCCCAATAATATCGTGAACTTCAGTATCATAGCGTGCACCTCTTTGATCAACAATAGCAATTGGAGCATTGAAGTATTGACCAAAATTACGAGCAAGCTTAGCACCTGAGTGATCAGGTGAAACAACTACGATATCATCGTCTTCCTTAGTGGCAATACCATTATCTAAGAAGTATTGGCCAAGAAGTGGAATAGCATGTAAATGATCTACAGGAATGTTGTAAAAACCTTGAATTTGTGAAGCGTGCAAATCAACAGTGATCAGACGATCCATACCAGTTAATTGAAGCAAGTTAGCAACAAGCTTGGCAGTGATAGGTTCACGTGAACGTGTCTTGGTGTCTGAACGTGAATATGCTAAGTATGGGACTACCACGTTAATAGTATGAGCTGATGCACGATGAAGTGCGTCCAAAACAATTTCAAGTTCCATAAAGTTTTCGTTAACTGGATCTTGAATAGATTGAATAACGAAAACATCACAACCTCTAACTGATTCACCAATATTAACTTGAATTTCACCATCGCTAAAGTGATGAACTGCAGTTTCGATCAGTGGTTGATGCAAAATTGAAGCAATTTTTTCATTTAATGCGGGGTTACCACCTAACCCGATCACCTTCATTGGGTGCAATAATTGATGGAGTTCTTCCTTGTTCATAGCTACCTCTTCTGAAATTTTTAACACATATACAGATCTATTATATACAAAAAAACCACTCTTATAAATAAAAGAGCAGTGATTTTAGCTATCTTTGAATTTACGTCCCTTTTTGCACGCAAATTCATGATTTTTCGTCCAAAAAAGGACGCAAAATTTTGCGTCCCTTTTTACGTTCAAAATGAAACGTAAATCTAATTAATTTTTCTTCTAGAAATTCCAAACAAAATCAACCCAATAATGGCTGCTAATTCTGGAACAAATAAGTTTTGAAAATTTAGATTTAAATTATGAATGAAATAGACTAAACAAACCGCCGCAACTTCTATTGCAACTGCTACATCCCGCAAGTTGATTATTCTTGTCGCCTTTGTTACAAAACCAATGATTAAAGCAATAATCCCGATAACGACTAAAATTCCACCAGTAAACATCAGTATTGATGACTCATCGAAATCATTTAGCACCGGTATTGCTCCGATCATTAAAACTAGTCCAAATACTATGAAAACTGTACCTGCAGTAAACCAGTTAAACGCTTCTTGTCTTTCTTTTAGGCCGAAATAGGCTAACGCAATTGCAACCAATAAGTTAATTATCAATACTATCCACATTTTTATTATGTAACCCTTTATTTGTTAATATAAAAATCGCACTCTTTTTGGAGAGAGCGATCATTTTATTTTAATTCAAATTAATACCAACTTGGCTTGTCGCCTTCAGTACCTGGCTTACCTAAACCAATTGACTTATCAACGTCTTCCTTAGGATTCTTAATCAAGTGATAAATATATGCAGCTACAGACTTACGTGAAACCTCAGTGTCCTTAATAGGTTCACCTTTTTCGCTCTTTTCGTAGTCAACTTCATCCTTGTTAGTCATCCAAGTTGGACGAATAATAGTGTAATCCAAACCAGATTCTTCAATTCTCTTAGCAGCCTTAGCATATTCAGTAATGTAGTCGCCTAAAGTTTCTTTATTCCATTCACCGAACTTGCCAGGAACTTCGTCATAAATGCCTAAAGTTGAAATCCAAATAATTCTCTTCACATTGGCATTCTTCATAGCTTCAACAGTGGCTTCAGCTTCCAAGTCAATTTCATCTTTGCCACCTAAGTTAGCATAAACGATGTCTTGACCTTTCATTGCTTTCTCAAGTTGAGCAGCATCTGTAGCACTGCCTTCAAAAATCGTAGCTTGATTCTTTTTATCTTCCATACGAGCAGCGTTACGTAAAAATAATGAAGGCTTAACTTCTTTATCCGCGAATAAAAACTTTTCTACGATTTGGGCTACTTGTCCGTGAGCACCAAGTACTACAACTTTAACCATAATTTGCTCCTTTTCAATCTAGTCAAAATTTATTATGCAATCTTACTACTTTCCATACTAGACCAAAACGAAAAAATAAGCCAATTTACTTACAAAAATCTTTAATTAGATCAAGTAATTTTAGGCTTCTAACCGCATAACTATCATGGGTTTGACGAGGCATAATTACTAATCGAGCATTAGGCATAAACTGACTATACCAACGGACATGCTCGACCTTAACCCAATCTTTTTCTCCTACTACACACAAAGTTGGCGTCGTAATCTTTTTGAGATCATCAACGGAAATAAATGACTCAGTTAGTTCAACTCGACTATCACGATCTAACTTAAAAAAGCGGTGAAATCCTTCAGTTAAGTAGTGGTATGGACGGATACCTGCCCCATTGACAAAAACGCCAGCTACAATCATTTTCTTAAAAATTTGTGGATGCTGTTTAGCAAGCATCATTGCTACTAAACCACCAGCATCAAAACCAAAGCAGTAACACCCTTCAATCCCTACTTGTTTGATAAAGGCATAAACGTCTTCTACTTCAGTTTGATAATGTTCCGCAATATCGCCTTCACTTAATCCATGACCACGCATGTCCAAAACATAAACAGTATAGTAAAGAGAAAGCGGAGCAACGATCTTGTCAAACATGCCACCATCTAAATGGTGTCCATGAAGAAGAAGCAAAGGTGTCCCTTTGCCTAACTTGTGGTAATAAAATTCGACACCATTAACTTTTTCTTTCATACAATCCTCTCTTATTGAACGTCACTATCGCGCAAAGCTGAGCGATCTAGCTTTTTGCGCATTTTTTCATCTTCACGATCCTTAAGCATTGTCTTAATAATCTTGCGCCATACTCGGTAATTGCCACGAAAATTATCCGCAACTTTTTTAATATTTGGTTGATGAATAATGCTGCCTTTTCTTTGCCAATAATGATAATAAGGTTTTTGCGTATAATAAACGCCTTTGGCAACAGAAATATATTTTACGTTAAAAATTTGATCTTCTAACAAAGAAATATCTCGATCAAATTTTAAATGATATTTTCGAATTATTGCAGTCTTATAGGCTTTGTTCCAGCTGTATCCCTTCATCGGCGAGCCGAAGACATTAGTCAATTTAAGATAGGTCTCACCGCGTGTTAAAAAACCACGCTCTGGGTGACCAACTACACGTGATTTTTTGTCAGGATAATCCATCCAGTAACCACAAGAAACTAGGCTAACATCTGGATGTTCCTCAAAAGCTCTAATAAAAAATGCAGTATAACCAGGATCGACCCAATCATCGCCATCATGAAAGGTGACATATGGCGTATCGATATATTTCATACCGACATTACGTGCATCGGATGGGCCGCCATTTTTCTTTTGAATTAATTTGAAATATGGAAAGCGATTGGCATAGTTCTTGGCTACCTCAACCGAATTATCCGTTGAGCCATCATCAACCACAATCAGCTTAAAGCTCTTATCAATTTGCTTAAGCAGAGCATTAAAAGCGCGTGGTAGATATTGTGCCGTATTATAAATCGGCATAATGATAGTTAACTTAGGCACTTGTAACATATTGTCCCCCTTTGTTGCTACTTATTATACCATCTTCAAGATTTAGGTCGAAATTAAGAAAGTTTTAGTGTATGCTTTATTCTCTCTGAAGAATTTTTTAGTATAATATTTCGTATCAAAGGGAATAAACATTCGATTTAAGAGGAAAAAATCATGAAAAAAATTATCACATTACTTACAGCACTTTTCAGTGTTGTCCTAGTACTGTCATTTAGCCACAAAGTTTTGGCCGATGATGATACTCCAGTTGTAACGCTTGGTACTTCATTGACTGATTCACAAAAAGACGGTACTTTAAAAACTTTAACTGCACCTTTGAATGGTGGCAATTATCAAACCATTACAGTTACCGGATCTGATTTGGTTAAATATTTAAACCCATCGGGTGATAACTTCACCACTTCCTCTGGCGTTTGGTCCAGTGCTATGATTCAAAAAACTAGTAGCGGTTCAGGTATTAACGTGAAAATTTTGGATTACAATGGCAAAAACAACATCACAACCATTACTGCTAACCAATACAAGAACGCAGCTTTAACTGCTGGTATTACTGATGCTAATATTTACGTCACTAGTGCAATTCCAATTGACGGTTCCGGTGCTTTAGCTGGTGTTTATGCTGCTTATGCTAAAAATGGCAATGCTTTAAATCAAAAGCAGGTCAATGCAGCTCAAGATGAAATGAATACTTTAAGTGGTATTACTCAAGACAATAAAAATAAAAAAGGCTATTCAGATGCCCAATTAAACAACGCTGTAGCTGGTGCCAAGAACGAAATGGCTAAGCAAGGCCAAAATATTTCTGATAGTCAAATCCGCGATATTGTTAATAATCAAATCAATATCAACCATTTAGGCAATACTATTAACAATAACCAAAAGAATCAAATCGTTAATTTATTAATCGAAATTCGTGATTCAGGTGCGCTTAAGAACGGTGACTTTAAAGGACAAGCTGCTAAATTGTCCAGCCAAATTGAAAATGGTGCTAAAAATATTTTTAATAAATTCAATACTCCTGAAAACCGCAACTGGTTACAACAATTGTGGGATAGCATCGTTGGTTTCTTTAGTCACTTATTTGGCGGAATTATCTTAGGTTAAGCAAAAGGCTTGGAAATTTCCAAGCCTTTTACTTTTTTTACATGTGATTATCCATATAACGATTCAATTCATGATCAACAAATTCATTGCCACGATTATTGGCATGTCCCTTCGTCCATTCAAAAGTGGTATCAGGAAATTTCTGCAACAAATGATCTAATTCTTTCCATTCTGGAACATTTTTAAGTGGACCTCCAGAGCGTTTCCAACCACGCTTTTTCCACCCTTGCAACCAGTGTTGATTGATGGCATTTAAGACATATTTAGAATCAAGCACAAACAACAAATGCTTTTCATTAAAGCCAAGTTCAATCAATTTTTTCAAAGCATTAATCAAAGCAGTTTGTTCCATCTTATTGTTTGTAGCGCCGTATTCACCACCTGAACCATGAACTGATTGATCGTCCCATTCAATTAAATATGCCCACGCTGCTTTATCCGTCTTTTTAACATGACCACCGCTATGAACGCCAGTATTACGTGAACCACCATCAGTATAAGTAGTTGCAAAATAATTGTCATTAGTTGTTATTCGCTTTTGAGAGACTTTTGAAACAGGCTTTGTACTATTTTCTCTTATTTTTTTAATCGCATTTTCTAGCGTATCATCCTTACGATTCAATGTTTCCTGTCGAGCTTTTTCTTGCCAGCCTAAATAATCAATAGCGTCAGTAATATTCTTAAAAGATTTATACTCAGCTTCAGAAAAGCCATCAACTTGTTCTTTGGCCTCATCCCAACTGCGGTAAACACCTGGTTTACGGCCCTTTTTTACTGCATAAAACTTCATAAAATACCTCAAAAAATCAAAAAACTTCTGCTCAATGTTAAAATATACTTATTATTACTAACATTATAAGGAAAAAACAAAAAGAAGGTGGGCAAAAGGTGTTCTTTAACAGTAAAAAATATGCAGAGGAAGCTGAAAAAAATCATCGTCATAATCTTCAGCAAGAGCCTAGCATGTTTAATATGATTTCTTTAGGACTGCTTGCCACCTTTGGCCCAACCCGTATTTTCCTTAAAATGCACAAACGTCATATTATTAATCAAGCTAAGATTGAATCTAGTAGTTTAACACAAGTACCTATTATTTACTTCCATGGCTTCCGTGGTGGAGATTACACGACCAACGTAATGGTTCACCAAGCTACTAAAGACAAAGGCAATGAAAAGTTTTTAAAGGTTACTGTCGATCTGTTAGGCAATTTCAAGCTAGAAGGTACTTGGACCAGCGACAAGCATCCCATTGTTCAAATAGCTTTTCGCCAAAGAATCGTTGGTATCTACGGGATTGACTATTACCTTAGCTTTGTTCTTCCTTTTCTAGCTAAACGCTATAATTTCCGTAATTACATTGCAGTTGCCCATTCTTTAGCCTGTCCTTGCATTATTCGGACGGAAATGAAGCATTATTCTAGCAAAACTTTTCCGCATTTAATCAAATGTGCCATGATTGCTGGTCCCTTTGATGGTGTTACTTATCTCGGCGATATCCCCAACGTTAATGTTCTAAACGAAAAAGGTCGACCAACTATGATGAATCCCCATTACCTTTACCTTTTGTTCAATCGAAGGAAATTTAATCCTAACATTTCAGTCTTAAACATTTATGGCAATGTACTAGACAACACCAATACGGACAAATTCATCTCAGTAGTTTCAGCTAAAAGCATTCGTTATATTCTTGCTCCTAAAGCTCACTTTTATCAGGAAGTCGAGGTTCGAGGCAAAAACGATGCAGAACATAGCTGGATGCATGACAATCCTTTTGTAATTGATATCATCGATAAATTTCTTAATCTAAAAAAGTAATTTCTATGTTGGAGGAAGACAATGATCTGGTGGCATGACTTTATCAGAATTATTTTTATTACTAATACAATCTTAGCCTTCTACATCGTTTTCCACCGTAGAAGATCCGTATCTACCACTTGGGCTTGGTTAATCATTCTGCTTATTTTCCCAGTAATTGGTCTTACTTTATATGCTTTCTTTGGTCGAGGTATTTCCCAGGAAAATATTTTTGCTATTAATAAACAACGACACATTGGACTACGCAATGTCCAAAAGTCAATTGCTAAAGCACCGAAAAAGACCAGTTCTTCCGATACGTCCAAAGCTGGTGAAATTGCAATTAACTTTTTTAACCATAAACATGAATCGCCATTAACTAAAAACAATAAAGTGGAATTGTACACTGATGGTGAAGTGTTTTTCCATGATATGCTTAAAGACATTGTTCGCGCTAAAGAAACAATTAATGTCGAATTTTATACTTTCTACAGCGACAATATTGGCAATCGTGTTTTGCAATTATTAATCAAAAAAGCACGACAAGGCGTGAAGGTTCGCGTAATTTATGACGCTTGGGGCTCAATGGGAGCAACTAAAGCCTGGTTTGATCAATTACGCCACGCTGGAGGCGAAGTATTGCCTTTCATCACTTCTAAAAATATGATCACTAGATATCGTATTAACTATCACTTGCACCGCAAAATCGTAGTTATCGATGGTAAAATTTCCTGGACTGGCGGATTTAATATTGGTGACCAATATCTAGGCAAGAAAAAGAAATTTGGTCACTGGCGTGATAGTCAAGTGCGTATCGTGGGCTCAGCTTCTCTCCTGCTTCAAGAGCGATTCGTGATGGATTGGAACGCATCCGTTAAGCGTCCAGCACAGCTTATTCGCTTCAATTCCACTCTTTTCCCAGATCTTGATGAGAAAAACATTCATCAGGATGACGTCGCTACGCAAATCATTTCAGATGGTCCCGACCGTTATACGCCTTACATGCGCAACGGCATGATGCGACTAATGTTGTTAGCGAGAAAAAGATTGTGGATTCAAACCCCATATTTGATTCCAGATGATGCGGTTTTTGCAGCTTGGCAAACTATTGCAATGTCTGGTGTCGACGTTCGCATTATGATTCCATGCAAACCAGATCACCCTTTCATTTACCGTGCTACTCAATGGTACGCTAATGAATTGACGCGGTGCGGCGTTAAAATTTATATTTACGAAGATGGTTTCATGCATGCAAAAACCACTATCGTTGATGATACTTTTTCTACCGTTGGCTCCATGAATCAAGACTACCGTTCGTATGATTTAAATTTTGAAGACAATGCTGTTTTTTACGATAAAAAATTCAATCAAAAAATGGTTCAAGTATTTGAAGAGGATATGAAAAAGTCCCACCTACTCACACCTGAAGAAATAAAAAAACAAGGACGCTTATTGCGTACCTTGCAAAGCTTCTCACGTATGCTTTCACCAATCTTATGATTGGATTTCTACGGGAATATTTTTACCGATATATTTTTGCAGAGCTGGAAGCACTTCGGTGACCTGAATGCGGAAACGCATCATGTAGGCACGATTATTATTAGTTCTAAAAAGTGCCATGACCAGCGGCTTCTTTTGACTAGGGACATTAATTAAAGTGATATTGGCAATTTCATCATACTTAACAGTACGCTTGAAATAGCCAGAAACCACCATTCTTTTAGCGCTAAAGCCAGAGAAGCCATCCACAATACTAATTAATAAGAATAAGGCTAGAAAGACATTGAGACCTGGATCGCCCTTTTCGATATAGTTCCAGGTAAAACCTAACCAAATAAAAATAATTGCCCATATAATTGAGGAGATGCGATAACGTCCGTGAAATTCAACTTTAGCCTGCCAATACCAACTGTAACAAGCATAAGCAAGCATGATAATATTAACTACGATGTAAAAATAGGACATATAAGTCATAAAAAATTCTCCTCAACAGCTTCATTTTTTTCTATTATAACAAAGGCATGATTTATAATTAAATTAATGAATTCTAAAGGAAGCATTTTATGGAACAAAGTGATTTGACTGAATTACAACAAGATATCAATAATGCAAAGCATATCGTTTTCTTAACCGGTGCTGGTGTCTCAACTCATTCAGGCATTCCCGACTATCGGTCAAAGAATGGTATTTATAATGGCGTGCAGGAAAGTCCAGAGACAATTTTGAGTCCCGATACGCTCTATAATCGACCTCAATTTTTCTATCATTTTGTGATGAACAACATGTACTTTCCAAATGCTCGTCCTAATTTAATTCATAAAAAGATTGCTGAAATTTGTAACCGTAAGGGTGATCTAATCACACAAAATATTGATCGCCTAGATACTAAAGCCGGGAATCAACATGTAACAGAATTCCACGGAAATTTGTACAAAATTTATTGTACTAAGTGTCATCACCCCGTTTCTTATAAAGAATATGCAACCAGTTATCTACACAAAAACTGTGGCGGTATTATTCGACCTGGTATTGTGCTTTATAATGAATCCATCAATCCAGAGACTTTAAATAATTCTATTGAGATCATGCAAAAATCTGATTTAATTATTATTAGTGGCACAAGCTTTGTAGTTTATCCGTTCGCACAACTCCTAGCTTACCGCCAAGAAAACGCCAAGATTTATTCAATTAATAAAACAGAAATACCTGCTCCTGGCGTTAAGCAAATTATTAGTGATGCATTAGATGTATTTAAGGAATTGAATTAGAATACACGGTTTGTTATTCTTAGACTATTAGTTTTTTTAACATTTATAGGTGGTGAAAAAAACATGGCAGAGGTTTTTTATTATGATTATGTTACGATTGCACCGTGGACATACTTTTTAACGGCGTCAGAATTCGGTTTAACATATGTAGGGCTTAAAGGAGATGAAACTGTTTCACCTATTTTCAGTTTCTATCCTCACCGAATGCTCGTACGTGATCCTAAGAAATTGGCACCATACACTAAACAATTAAAAGAATATTTTGCTGGAACAAGAAAAAAATTTGATGTTCCAATAGATATCTCCGAGTTTGGCACTGATTTTCAAAGAAAAGTTTTACAAGCAGTACAACGTATTCCTTACGGAATGACTATCAGTTATGGGGATGTAGCAACAAGTTTGCCTGATGCGACTTCTTCTCGTTCAGTAGCACACGCTGTTGCCTTAAACCCAGTATTGATTTTTATTCCTGATCATCGAGTTATTTTATCTAACAATAAGGTAGGAACTTACCGATTAGGACAAAAAGAAAAGATTAGATTAATAGAATTAGAAAAGAGTCATTTGCATGACAATTCTTAAAATGTACGCTCCCTTCTTTGATCTAGGTAATTGGGCACATGTCTTAACTAGTGGCAAAGATTGGATGATTATCCTAACTTTGATTTTAATGGAATGTCTTCTTTCAGTTGATAATGCCGTAGTTTTAGCAGCTCAGACTCAAGTTTTGCCTACTAAGTCGGAGAAAGAAAAATCATTATTATATGGTCTTTGGGGCGCATATCTTTTCAGATTCATCGTTATTGGAATTGGTACTTACTTAATCAACTTCTGGGAGATTAAGCTAGCTGGAAGTATTTATCTTTTCTACCTGTCCTTTAAGTTCTTCTATGATCAACGTCATCCTAAGCAAGCAGCTGAACATGAGAAAGAAAAAGAAGCACGTGAAAGAGCACGTCATAAAGGAAAGAAAAAGAGAAAACATGTCCTTTCACTATTTTGGCGGACTGTTATCTCAATTGAATCAATGGATATTGTATTTTCAATCGACTCAGTTTTGGCAGCGTTGGCTATTTCGGACAATCCAGTTGTTGTTTTAATCGGTGGAATGATCGGAATCCTATGTATGAGAGGGGTTGCCGAGATCATCATCAAGTTAATGGATATTATTCCAGAATTGCAGCCAATGGCTTATGTACTGATTGGAATCATCGCATTGAAATTACTGTTGGCATTACCGCCGCTGAAATGGGAAATGCCAAATACGGCATTTGCGATTATTGTTTTCAGTATTTTAATTCTTACGATTCTATTCCACTTTTGGCGAATCAAGAAGCATGGGCACAAACATATTTAATGAAAAATAGAGCACAGTTTTGGCCGTGCTCTATTTTTGTATGATTTTCTGCTATGTTTACTACAGTTTTTCTTCTACATATTCTTTCAAGACAACTGCTTGATTGTGTTCTCTATTCTTTGCACCATAAAGGAAAAGTACATCACCTTGTTGCAACTTTTCTCTTACTGTTTTAATAAACTCAGGCGTAAAATCATTATCATCTAATTCCTTGATATATTTTTCTTCAAACTTAGGGAATTTTTCATCTTCATGATTAAACCATTTTCTCAGTTCATTAGTAGGGCCAATCTGCTTGTCCCACTCACCTAAATCTGCCTTAATCTTGCTCATGCCACGAGGCCACATCCGATCGACCAATATTCTATAGCCTTCAGGTTGTTCATGATCATAAATTCTGACTAACTTAATTTCTGACATTTTTTACTCCTTCCAACCATGATCTTCTCGCATATCTCGCTTTTTCATATCAGAGACAAATGGATTACCTGCAACATAATAACGCAAAGGTTTCTTAGCCCACTCTGGATCTGACTGATTAATTCCCACACGTGGAGCTGCAATAATTTCCTGGGGAATCTTCTTATGATTATCATCAAGGTCAATTGTAAATGGCGAATCTGATAGAAAATGTAAATCCCAATGACGACTGTGAATACCAAAGGCTTGCATCATTTTTGCTGGACCATTAGTTAACAATACGCCTTGCTTGCCACTACGATTTTTAATCATTGTATCTATTCCCCAGATGGGTTCAATCGCTCTAACCAAGACCCCTTGTGGTTCATTTTCTTCCTGGCAAGCAACATCGAAGAAAAAGTATTGTCTCTGAGAATAAATATAAATTGTTCCACCTCTACGGTAAAGTCCCTCATTCGCTTGACTTCTACGACCTGCATAAGAGTGAGCAGCACGATCTTTTTTGCCCATGTAAGCTTCAGCTTCAACAATATAGCCACCTAATTTTTCACCATTATTAAAAATTAGAGGGCGACCAATTAAATCTTTAGTTATTTTGTCAGTTGTATTTTGTGTGAAATATGTTGTGTAATCCATAGCTTTTTCTCCATTCGTTACTTATTTTACGACTTATATCAATAAGAGTTCTTGACAATAATCAAGTAATTTCCATTTGACAATAAATTAAATATAGTTTAATCTCTTTATCAGTTAAATAATTTTCCAATGCAATAGAGGTTGCGACAATCACAAGATATTTTGGAGTCCGCGAAGATGCAGAAGATTATCTCAGGATTGCCGCCGAAATGGATTCAATATTCGCGTATTAATCTGTTGGGCTATAGAATAATATTCTATAGACTGTCCTGGTTAGTCCCCAGGGAGCGCTATAAGATTTGGTTTAAACACTGATGATTATGACCTCGCGATTCTTTGGAATAGCGAGTTTTTTTATTTACGCTTTATTGTATTGGCTTTATGTTAAAACTATTTTTTGGAGGTTTTACAATTGAAGTCAAGATTTAGATGGGTTGCTGCATTGATGGCAATTCTTCTCAGTTTATTTATTGGATTCAGCTTTAACAGTCACGAGACTCACGCTGCTAAAAAAGATTCCAATACGTTAAAGATTGGTATGGAAGCAAACTATCCACCATATAACTGGACTCAACCTACTAAGTCCAATGGTGCTGTTCCAATCGATGGTTCTAATTCCTACGCTAATGGTTACGATGTACAGATCGCTAAGATCATCGGCAAGCGTCTTCACAAAAAAGTTATCGTTGAAAAGACACAATGGGATGGACTTCTACCAGCTTTAACTTCAGGCAAGATTGATCTGATCATCGCTGGTATGTCTCCTACTCCAGAAAGACGCAAGGCAATTAACTTCTCAGCTCCTTACCGTAAGAGTACTTTTGTTGTTATCACTAACAAGGCAAGCAAGTATTCTAACGCCAAGAAGTTAACTGACTTCAAGGGTGCTAAGTTGACCGCTCAACAAGGTACTTTACACTACGATTTAATCAAGCAATTAAAAGGTGCTAAGCGTGAACCCGCTATGCGTGACTTCTCAGCTATGCGTCAAAGTTTAGCTTCTGGTACCATTGATGGTTACGTTGCTGAAGATATCGAATTTGAAAGTTACCACAATGTTAACCCTAACATCATTGCTGTTAATTTGAACAAGATGGCCGGCTTCCACGTTGACCATGACGATTCTGTTACTAGTATCGGTGTTAAGAAAGGCAACACTAAGCTTTTAGACGAAGTTAACGCAACTTTAAGAACTATTTCTAATAAAAAACGTGATCAATTGATGTCACAAGCCGTTAAGGAACAACCTAAGGCTGGCAATGAAACCAAGAAAGAAAACTGGTTAGTTACTACTTGGAAGCAATATGGTGGCATGATCATGTCTGGTATCGGCATGACTTTACTCTTAGCCTTAGTCGGTACTATCGTTGGTTTCTTCATCGGTTTATTAGTTGGTATTGTTCGTACCATCCCTACCCCAACTACTCGCGGCAAGCGTTGGGCACTTAACTTTGTTAAGTGGTTACTTTCAGTTTACGTTGAAATTTTCCGTGGTACTCCAATGATGGTTCAGGCAGCTGTAATTTACTATGGTATCGCTCAATTCTGGCACTTAAACCTGAATAGAACTTTAGCCGCTTTAATCATTGTTTCTATCAACACTGGTGCCTACCTAGCTGAAGTTATCCGTGGTGGTATTATTTCAACTCCTGAAGGTCAATTTGAAGCTGCTAGTGCTCTTGGTATGACTCATAACCAAAGAATGTGGCACATTATTTTGCCTCAAGCTATTAGAAACTGTTTACCATCAATCACCAACGAATTTATCGTAAATATCAAGGATACTTCAGTATTGAGTATTATTTCAGTTTCTGAATTGTTCTTCGTTGGTACAACAATTGCCAGTCAATCATTTAAGTTCTTCCCAACTTACTTAATGATTTCAGCAATTTACTTGATTTTGACATTCACTATTACTAGAATCTTCAACTTCATTGAAAAGAAACTTGAAGGTAATAAGAATTACAACTTGATGGCTAACCAAGTCCAAGTTGGTACTCCAAAAGATGCGGAGGCTAACAACTAATGACAAAAAGTAACGAAGTAATTTTAAGTTTAAAACACATGCAAAAGTCCTATGGGGCTCACAAAGTATTAAAAGATATTTCTTTTGATATTAATAAAGGTGAAATCGTAACAATCATCGGTCCTTCTGGCGGTGGTAAGTCTACGACATTGCGTTGTATTAATTTGCTTGAAGAACCTACAGGTGGCGAAATCGATTTCCACGGCGAAAACATTTTGCACCCCGGCTACAACCGCAACGCCTTTCGCTCAAAGGTCGGCATGGTATTCCAACAATTCGATTTATTTGAAAACAAAAACGTGTTGGAAAATTGCATGATTGGCCAAGAATTAGTCTTGAAGCGTTCAAAAGATGAAGCACGTAAGATTGCTATGGAGAACCTTAAAAAAGTTGGTATGGATCCATTTATTAAGGCTAAGCCACAACAATTATCCGGTGGTCAACAACAGCGTGTCGCTATTGCACGTGCTATTTCTATGAATCCGGAGGTTCTACTCTTTGATGAACCTACTAGTGCCCTTGACCCAGAAATGGTTGGCGAAGTACTAGAGGTTATGCAAAAGTTAGCTACAACTGGTTTGACAATGGTCATCGTTACTCACGAAATGGGCTTTGCCAAGAGTATTTCTGATCGTGTATTGTTCATCAGTGATGGAATTATTACTGAACAAGGTTCACCTGATGAAATTTTTGATCATCCAAAGAATGAAAAGACACAAAAGTTCTTAAGCAATTTTAGAAAAAATGAATTTTAAATTCAAAAGGGCGAGAAGTTTAATTACTTCCCGCCTTTTTTAGCGTATAATTAGACAAAATTAATATTGGAGGAGTAAAAATGAATAATCGAGTATATTATTTCATCAAATCCTATGATGAAAATCTGCCCATGCCCCCTGCAGAAAGTTTTGTCCAAATTTTAAATGAAACTTATTTGCATCCCTTCGACTGGAAAGCAAGAACCACACGTAAATCTTTCTGGTGGAGTGTTTTAATTAATCCTATCATCAGCATCTTATGCATCATCTTGAGCTTCTACGCCTTTAATGAAAACATCAATCCTGGTATTAGAGTAATTGATGGTGTTATTGCACTTGCCGTTTACATCTGGATTTTTTTAGCTGGACTAGGTCAAACCGTTCGTCGCTTACATGATGTCGGTTATAGTGGCTACTGGTACTGGGCTGCTTTTACTGGCTATGGCGCAATGTTTTTATTCTACTTAGAATTACAACCATCTGCTCAAAGAAAAGTTAAATGGGGCCAATATCTCTTTAGCAATCAAGATTATCCTCAAGGTCATGAAGATAAAGTCCCAGTACCAACTATTGGTCAAATTTTAAAGGAACACTTTTTTGATTGTTTCAAATGGAATGCTAGATCTACCAGAACCTCTTTCTGGGTCGGAACTGCATTTAGCCAGGTAATAATGAGCATTTCTATTTTGTTCATTTACCTCTTTTCTTTCTTATTTGCCTTCATTCCTAGTCCGATAGTAAATGAACATATTCCTACGGCTGTAGCCATTGCCTTTCTTTGTTTCTTAATACTTGTATTAATCATTACAATCTGGGCATTTTTAGCCCAACTAGGACATACTGTACGCCGGTTACATGACGCTGGCTTCAGCGGTGGTTGGTGGTGGTTAAGCATCATCCCTTACTTAGGAGACTTGCTTTTAGCATTTTTGTTGTTCCACCCTACGACTAAATCAGATGTCAAATGGGACAAGTACTTATTTGAACCTGAAGACAGAATAAGATAATTATACAAAACGCTCATTCCTTCAAAATTGGAATGAGCGTTTTATAATGCATAATATTAATTTTTTAAATAATATCTTTATTTTCCTTAATACGCGCTAATTTCCAACCAGTATCAAAATATGTTTTACGGGTTTCACGCAAATCATCATAATCACTTTGCAAACTATCAATTGCATCTTGCAGTTGCTTATTTTGCTTCCGAATTTCATTCAATTCAGGATCATTGATGACACCCTTAAGATGAACCTGAGCAGCTAAGTAACGACGACGATGCTCAAATTCTTCTTTTAAAGTACCTAGCGCATTTTCATATTTAACCAGCTTTTTGTTAATACCAGAAATTTGATCATTCAGGTGAATAAACAACTCATATGGCATATCAGACTTGATTCGATTGCATTCAGCACAAGCTAGGGTTAAATTATCCAAACTATTATTGTGACTAAGCGAAACAGGATCCTTATGATCAACGCTTTGCCCGTGTCTGCCACAATACTGACAGCGATATTTATATTTAGCACGAATGCGTTCACGATCAATGAAATCAACTTCATTCAGCTGAAAATTGACCTCTAACCTCAGTTCTTTCAAGTTCTGAGCAAAAGTAACGCCTTGGTTAGGTATATAACCTAGCTTGCCATCTTCGCTCTTAATTATTGCTAAATTAAGATCTGCGCGCTTTATTTGTTGTTTAGCAATTTCATTGCCATCATAATCTTGTAAAAAGGCCTCATACTTTTTACGATCCTTTTTATTTTTAACAATCATATCTGGCTTTACAGTCGCTTCTTTCTCTTTACCTACATAAGTGTAAAGCAGACCCTTAGCAAAAGTAGCTACCGCTGTATTGGCATAATCTTCCGCATTTAAGCCACGAGTTAAACAAATATCGCAAATACTTGTTAATTTTGGGTTCATTAACCCAGCCTGTTTAAAATGCAAAGAGTCCATGCGTAAACCACATGAACTGCATAGAAATTTCACCTATTCATCATCCCCTAACAATAGAATGCTAAAAGCTATCCTTTGCATTTTATCCTTTCCGGCGAAATCACCTTTAAACAAATCTGGCAAGATCTTCTTAATAAAGTATTGTACACAAACTAAATCATCAAACTTCTTAATAGTTTCCAGACTTTCTTTAAACATTTGCATATATACCGGATTAGGATTGCCTAATTCAATTTCACCATACGCTTCATAAAGCAAATCTAATTTATCACAGATTGACAAGATTTTGCCTTCCAAGGTATTATCTTTGCCTTCTGAAAGTCGCTTAGTATAAATTTCCTGAAATTCTTCAGGGATCTCATCCTTAATAAATTTGGTCGTCATCGTTTCTTCAACGTCACCGATCATTTTTCTAAGTTGAGGAGTGGCATATTTAACTGGCGTCTTAATATCACCAATAAAACGTTCAGTATAGTCATGATTTAGACTCTTTTCATACAAAGCCTTCCAGTTGACCTTCTTTTTGCCATGAACTTCTTCAATATCACCCATCATTTGAGCAAGTTCAGCTGTTCTGAAACAGTGGTCAGCTACTGAGTGATGATGATACTTAAAGTAGCCTGGTGCACGATCAATTGACTCTAAACTATTAAAACCTTGAATGTATGCATTTAATCCCATATTTTGTTCCTCCCCAATACTTTATAAAAATTTTTACTATGTTACCAAAAAAAGGGAGGACCTGCAAGACACAATTCTAAATTCGATCAGCAGATAAAGCTACGATAGTCGTTAAAGCTGCATCATAATAATTCCTGGTAGGCAAATGGCGAGTAAAAACATATTGCTGGGACATAAACAAATTGTCATAGCCCTCGTTACGATTAAAAGTTACTGCATCAAATATTGGTGCACTAAAACTAGCGGACTGATATTTATTTAATGGCGTACCCTTTAACGTATAGCCAGCAGTTACAGTGGACTGTTTGCTGAAGAATTTAAGCATACGCTTAAGAGTATTTTGTGCTAATGGATCATTACAGTCTGCAAGCATTAAAGGAACACGACACGCATTAGCTGAGAAATTGCCATCGTTAACAGTTGCGACAGTTTTAGGTTTTGCAGGAATAGCATGCTTAGCAGTTACCTAAGCAAAATCTGGTACTAAACCGCTTTTGTGAAGATGACTTAGCTCATTTAATCGCTTAAGCATCGTTTTTTTAATTATTAACCAACGACCATCACCAGTTGCTTGATAGAAATTATCGAAAAATTCCGGCATTACATCTGATGTACGCATAAGATTATAATATTTTGACTTGGAATTGGCCCAATCACCCACAGTCAAGGTCTTAGTCCGAGCATTATATTCATAATGTAAAATATCAGCTAGTAAAGCTGTTGCTTCATTTTTATACTTTTTATTCTTCCACTGCTTACTTGCAAGTAATAATGCCTGGGCAATAAATAAATCACCATCTGTAGCACTATTTTTATCTATTGACCATTTGCCTTTCTTTTCAATTGCACGCCATGACATTAACATTGTCTTTTTCTTATTTACTGTGTCACGATGCTTTAGATAAAAATTGTTTAATTGCTCAAAGTCTTTTTGGTGACCCCATTTTCTCTCAGCAGCCAAAGCAGCAATATACATTCCGTAGCCTTGTCCTTCTGATAAAGCAACTTTTTTATCTGTATGTGGAGTAGTATTGACATACTTTTCATCAGACTTCATTTCCACCACATAATATCTCTGCCAGTGTAGATAAAAACTACGACGTACTTCCCGGCTATTATCAAACCGAACATATGCCATAATTGCCACAAAAATGGCAACCACGGTTACTATATACAGCGATAAATACTTTCGTCTTTTCATTTTCTTTTCCCAAATTAATCCGCAAATCTCTTTGTTTTAACCCATTTTGTCCCATCACGATGAAAAATTTTATCGCAAAAAACAGAACAAACTGCATGAACAGAAACAATAATGAATAATTGCGAGTAAGTAAAATATGACGCCAGAGATAACCAAATTTGCTCTGTAGTTGCCTGCCCATATTGCGTACACATTGCCACATTAATTTGTAAAATATAAAGCAAGATCATGAGTAGCCAATTAAGCAACAATATCTGAGCTAACAAAATGTTGCTAGAAGTAATGGTAAACGGCAAAGTAACATTCGGTTGCCAAATATGAATAATCATCGCACACAAATTAGCTAGAAAGATAAAATCTGATAGTACAATTGCGGCATTAAACCAAAAGAAAGTACATGAATAATAAAAAGTTTCTAGTTTAACTCGCCAATTACTATGGTCAAAAAGATGCTTGAAATTGCCAATTACTACTTCATAGTTACCTTTAGCCCAACGTAATCGTTGAAAATAGTAATCTTTCAACTTTTCTGGTTCTTGCTGGAAAGCTTCAGAATTATATGCCAAAGCTATTAATTTACCCGATCCCATAATTTTAAATGAAATATCTGTATCTTCAGTTAAAGCGCCGTTACGCCAGCCTCCAATTGATTCAACATACTCTTTATTAATAATGAAATTCGTCCCAGGAATACGACCTATTTTAAATAATTGCCAAATTCCACAGTGTTGTATTCGCTGCGTTACAACAATTTCCTGGTTAATGCATCTAGTTAAAAAGTTCTGCTTAGCGTTACGCGTTTTGTTACGACCGAAGGCAGCCATGTAGCGTTGCGGATTTCCTAAAACCTTTTTAACTAAAAAATACAATGCATTTTCTTCTGGCATTGCATCTGCATCATATACGCCCAAATATTCACCATGTGCAATTTTTAGTGCATCATTTAATACACCAGCTTTACCACCTGTACCAGTTCTTCTGATCACTTGCACATGATGATGACGATATTCTGGCCTTCGAACTACTTCATCTAACACATCCGCCGTTTTGTCTTCACAATTATCTGCATAAAATAGCACTTCTAATTTATCCTTGGGATAATTTAAATTCAAAATTGCTGTTGCTGTTTTTTCAATTACTACCTCTTCATTATGAGCTGGTACGACAACTGTTATTTTTGGATAACGTGGAAGTGGCGTAATTTTAACTAATACTTTACTGTGTTTTAACCAAAATACAATTGCCCCACTTAAAGTAATAATCGCCATTAAAAGTGAAAGCCAAATAGAAATCAAAGTAATTATTTGCATTGCATCATTCATTTTTCTTATTCCTTTTTGACTTAATCAATGTTCTTTCAACGTTGTAATAGATCTGCATTGCGCAAATAAAAATTACGATGAAACTTATGATAAAGATCAGCGTAATTCCAATTGCTAAGAAGTAAAACCAATTAGTCATTTTGATCATCCTTCAAGTATTCAACAATAATATCTGTCTCTAGTCCTCGCTCCAAATGTTTCATCACGTTATCAAGAGTATCGAATTTTTTATAATTAGTTTTGTCAATTCTTTGTGTCGCTACTTTGAGCATTAATGGGATATCAACATCCAGTGCCTGCAAACGAACATGTGCTTCTTGATTTAATTTCTGATACATATCATCCGAAACTTGTGGCGAAATAATCAAAAACATGCCGTCACCCATATAATAAATGAATTCATTCTTTAGACGCGTGTCCTTCAAGACCTTGGCAATTTTACGCAAAACCTCTGCGTAATAATCTGGATGATATTCCGCAACTTGTTGATGGCGGTCCCAACGAATTAGCTCTACGTTAGTCCAGAGATCCCAATCAGCATAATTTTCTATCTGTTTAATTTCATTCTTATAAAATTTATTGGCATTATAACCAGTTTGCAATTTAACATTTAAATCATAGTGATCAATATGCCGTTAAACGTCTTCATCTCTACTCCAGCCAATATTCCAATGTAAAAGATGGTGGCGAATTACACTAAGTAAACTAGCCTCAATTGGAAAGGCAATAATTAAAATTATCTTTTCAGGAGTAGGCATAACTACATAGCCTAACAAAAGAAAACCTGCAGCTATTGTCGTTAAAACAATAATCAGCCAGCTAATTGTGTATCTAGCTGACGATAACCCAACAAAAATAGCCAGTACAAATACCATCATTACGCCATTAGTAACATTAGGTGAAAAGGAGTCTGCTACCCAAAGCGTAATTACCGGAAAAATAAGTGCTGACATTAATGCTAGATATACTAGTCGAATATATCTCTTTGTCATCTTCTCAATCCCTCTTCAAAAATTCCCCACGACAGAAAAAAAGACTACTAAAAAATCTTAGTAATCTCTTAGTAGTCTCTCTGTTTTTTATGTTTTAAAAAACGAAATTACTTGTTTTCGTCTTTTGCGGCCTTGTTAAGAAATGCAACAACTGCTGCTACGTGAGCAACACGCTTCTTTGCGTTTCTCTTGTTCTTAGGTCTTTGGTTTGGTTCACAACCAGTGTTGTAATTTTCACCTTTACGCATAGTACTATACTTCCTTTCAGATTTTCGAAAATCTAGTATAGTTTACCATGCGACGCCTTTCAGATCAAGTCTATGCTTCAAGATCATTAGGCATTCGTACAACTGTAATGTAATTTAGAATTCTATTAGCATAACTTGAATTCCGTTGAAACTCCTTAATTGTTTTCTTAGCCAGTCCCACTTTATCAGTAATAATGCCATCAACTTGGTCATACATCATCTCTTTCATTAATCTCTCGTCATTAATTGTCCAAGCATAAACGGGATGATCTTGTAAATGAGCTTGCCAAATAAAATCAGTATTCAAAGTTGAATATTCCATTGAATAACCATCAGCCAAGCTATGCGGATAAGTGAAATTATATGGCTGAATATAAAAGACAGTAAGTTTAGGATTAATTTGATGAAGGCCTTCAATGACATGATAGTCAAGCGATTGGAGTTGATATTTATTCTTAAGAACCGTCTTACCGTATTTTTCGTTAAAGCGTTCTAACATTTCTTTAGAATCATTCGGCGTTGTTTTAATTTCAACTAACAGTTTTCGATGTAACTTTTCGGCTTCTTTAATATATTGATCAAAACTAGCTAATTTTGCTTCATGACCATTATCTTTAGCAATTAATTTAGTTAATTGTTTTAAAGTCAGCTGACTAGGGACCTCATCAAGACCTGTTAATTTATTTAGATTATCATCGTGTACAACAATGAATTGCTTATCTTTAGTTTCATGCAAGTCGATTTCTACAAAATCTGGTTTTTCTTTTGCCGTTTTCTTCAATGACTGAATCGTATTTTGTACACCATTTTGATCATCTACTCCACGGTGAGAAATAATTAATGGTGCGTGGGCATTAACATGTATCAAATAGAAAATATTTGTAGCTACTGCAGTAACAACTACCGCTCCGAATACCAAGGAAGTGAAGACAGCTAAAGTTCTATGTTTTACAGCGGTTCTTGTTTTAATTGGTAATCGCTTCAGTTTTAGTGGTTTAAAGACAATGAACAAACTTAAAACAGTAGCATACACAATCGTTAATTCACTAACAATCTGAATAAGCGTAAGATTAGCAATTGCAAAAATTAAAGCAGGATATTTCCCTGGCAATAAATCCCATAAAAGCTGTAAGCCATAAACTACCAAATAAAAGATTCCTATAGCGATTGCAACAACAATTCCTAGAACAAGTAAACGCCAAATGATTGACCACCATTGTTTGTTTTTAGTTAAACGCCAGCTTTTCTTCATTGCCATTCTGGTTTTCTTCTATTCAAAAATCATGAGTGGCAAAGTAAACAACAATCTCACTCCAAGGAAGAACACAATTACATAAAAGACTAGCAATATCGTAAGTAAAATTGGCGTTCTAGTCATATAATCCAAAATAAATTCAGGGATCTGAATTTTTGCCAATAATGGCGTCCGGAAAACAATGTCAGCGAAAGGAACGATTAATAGGAAATAAATAGATAAAAGTAATAACGAACTTAAGCGTATTTTTTTAATATTTTGCCAAGTTTGAATAAAACTATGCTTTAAAGTAAAAGAATCATTACAAATGTCGTGAATCCCATGAAGCAAATAAGCAAACTGAGCATAGATTACCACTAGCAAAAATAGCAATTCTATAATCAAGATGATAAAAATAAAAGTATGCGTAGTTATGATCGTCACTACGTTTTGATAAGAAACAAAAGGAATTGCACTAGCTTGCAAGATGAAAGTAGTAATGTAATGGAAAAAAGGAATGACAATAAACTGATTCAATAAATCTAAACTGAGAAAAAGCATCAAGTATCCTAGCCAATGCTTTTTGAACTCTTCAGTATAGATTCTTAGTTCTTTAAAAAAATCCATTTTTCTCTCCTCAATATCTAATCACTTTTTCTATTCTAAACTAAAAAGCGAGGGTAATCCCCTCGCTTCAGATAATATTCAGTTTTTTAGCATTGACCGCCATTCTTTAAATCATCTTCAGTAACAGCTTCTGGTTTAAATTGCGATACAGTCATACCACCATCGATAATGCCACTATCTGATGACAGACTTAAAGTTGAATTGCGTGCATTAACTACTAATCCTGGTTCAAAGAAAGTCGTTTCAGGTTGAGCAGTATACAGATCAAGACCAGCGTTATTCTCAAGTTTAATATTGTATTTAGGGTCCTTATTAGCTAAAACTACAAATTGGAAGCTATCGCCAATAGTACAAGTACCTCCCTTTTTAGAATACTTGTTGGAACCATCATCTAAAGCTAAGATAACGATTTGGTGATCAGGATCCATTTTGCTTTTAATTGCTTCTACTGCGTCAGGTTTAATATTGATTGAAAAATTTTCTTCCATAACATTACCTCGTTTCAGCCTATATATTACTTACTTAAATATAGCATCTGTAAGCCTCTTCTCACTAAAAATATGCTCAAAAATGTACTCTTTCTTTAGATTTTTCAAATTTATCATTGCAAGCTACAATAAAAAGGCTCAAAATGATACATAGGGTTTTAGACGATTGTAATACGTAAGGGGGACCTTTTATGACCGTCTTAAAGAATATTGCTAAAGATAGAATTTTACAAATAACCGTAATTATTACAGTAGTCAGTCTTTTTTTTGCAAGACCACGATTTGCGGATATTAACTTCCATACATTGTGGTCCGTTGCTGCAATGTTAACAATTATCCAGATCTATGCTTATCTGCACGTTCTGGATGTTTTAGCGTACAAGCTGACAAGCATTGCGGACAATACGCGTAAGCTTAACATTTTATTCACGCTTTTAGCTGTTCTTGCAGGGATGTTTTTGGGCAATGATATTACCGCACTGACCTTAATTCCATTGTATTTGAATATTGCTAAGCGTTACAAGCTGCCACAGATTTTACCTGTCACTTTAATTGGTATGGGTGCTAACATTGGGGCAGCATTTACGCCATGGGGTAATCCACACAACATTTTCTTAGTTAGCCGGTTCGATGTTAGTCCACTGCTTTTCTTTAAGTGGTCTGTACCGTACTTGCTAATTTCATGTGTTTTAATGTGCGTTGTCTTTTTATTTGTGCCTAAAAAAGAGATACCTGCACAAAAAACTGAAATGATTAACGTCAGTTGGCGTCTTACAATTATTACAACTGTAGTATTTATTTTCTTCTTCTTTGGCGTATTCAGAATCGTCAATATTATTTGGCCTTTAATCGTGGCGGTTGTTTTAGCATTAGCAATCAATCCTCGCATCATGCTCAAGATTGACTACGCGTTGCTATTAACTTTCACTGGCTTCTTCATCTTTATTAGTGATATCCAGCAAATCCCCGCTATCGTAAATTTAATTCACGGAACTGTCCACTCAGAGATTTCAACTTACTTCGCTTCAATCATCACAAGTCAGGTAATGAGCAATGTTCCATCAACTATCTTAGTTGGTAAATTTACTAACTATGCTCAAGCTTTGTTCTTGGGTTCCAACATTGGTGGTTTTGGTTCTGCTATTGGTTCTATGGCCAACATGCTTGTTCTTAAGACCTTCAACCAACATGCCAGCGTAAGTCGAAAGAAATTCTTTATTCAATGGACAATCATGCAATTTGCAGGATTAATCATTTTAACAATTGTTGGTTTAGGTCTATTAATCTTTAGAATTTAAAGTTTCATCAAGAATGTCGCAATGACATTCTTTTTTATTGCCCTTAGATTTCCAATTAGATAAAATTAAGTAAACATTCTGGGAGGGTTTTATTATGTCACCATTATTTTGGATAATTCTAGGTATTATAGTTTTAATCGTAGCTATTTATATTACGACATACAACGGTTTACAAAAAGCAAAAGTTTACACTGAAGAATCATGGAGTCAAATCGATGTTCAACTTAAGCGACGTAATGATTTAATTCCTAACTTAGTAGAAACCGTTAAAGGATATGCCAAGCACGAAAGCGAAACTTTCGAAAAGGTTGTCAAACTGCGTAATCAATTAACGCAAGTTCCTGCTAGCGATCGTGAAGAAAAATTAAAAGTTTCTAATCAAATTACTGACTCATTGAAGACAATTTTTGCTTTGTCAGAAAACTATCCAAACTTAAAAGCAAACCAAAACTTCTTAAGTTTACAGGAAGAACTGACTAATACTGAAAACAAAATTGCTTACTCACGTCAGCTTTACAACTCAAGTGCTGCTCAATATGATCAAAAGCTTTTGACTTTCCCATCAAATATTGTAGCTAAGCTTCACCACTTTACTAAGGTGGACTACTTAGAGACACCTACGGAAGAAAAAGAAGTACCAAAAGTTAAATTTTAGAGGTTAATCAATGCTATACCAACAAATTGCATGTAATAAACGCAAAACTGTCCTGGTTATGGCTGCCTTTGTAATTATTTTGACTTTAGTTGGAGCTGGATTCGGCTATCTTTTTAGCGATACCCCGTGGGGCGGAATTGCTATTGCCTTGATTGGTAGCTTAATCTACCTCTTTTTGGTAATGCGTAATCCTGCCAATATGGTCATGAGCTTAAATCATGCTCAAGAGATTCATGAACAAGATAATCCACAACTATGGCATATTGTAGAAGATATGGCCATGGTTGGCCGTGTTCCAATGCCTCGAGTTTTTATTATTAACGATCCGAGTCCCAATGCTTTTGCGACTGGTCGTGATCCTGATCACAGTGCCGTTGCCGTCACTCAAGGATTGTTAGATCTAATGGATCGTGAAGAACTAGAAGGAGTTCTAGGACACGAAATTTCTCACATTAGAAACTACGACATTCGCTTATCGACAATTGCAGTTGTCCTAGTGGGAGTAATTTCCTTTCTTTCAGGCATTGCCAGTCGCTTTATCTGGTTTGGCGGTGGCAACAGCGACGATGATGACAATAACAATGCATTTACAATGATCTTTAAAGTTGTAGCTATTGTCTTCGTACTCATTTTAGGGCCGTTATCAGCTACTCTCGCTCAAATGGCTTTGTCACGCAATCGTGAATACTTAGCAGATGCCGGCTCAGTTGAATTAACACGCAATCCGCAAGGACTTATCTCTGCTTTGACTAAAATCGAAGGTAGTCAGCCAATGAAAAAAGCTGACCGTTCAAGCAGTGGCATGTATATCGAAAATCCTTTTAAACATAGTGGAAGCTTATTCGATACACACCCACCTACAGAAGAACGTATTAAACGGCTTGAAAAAATGTAATAAAAAGAGATCTGAATTTTATTTCAGATCTTTTTTCTTTACCGTAAATTGATATTTGCTTGTTTGAATAATTCCTCGCGCATCGCAGCAGGCGTCATGTGATAATATTGATTAAATTTCTTATAGAAAAATGACTTGCTAGAGTAGCCAACGCGACCAATAATATCTTTTAATGAAATATCTGGTTGAGCTAAAAGTTCACGTGCTTCTTGCATTCTACGATCATCAACATGATCAACAAAACTCTTTCCTGTCTTCGTCTTAACCATGTTTGAGAAGTAATTTGGATTAAAGCCAAAGTATTTTGCGGCATCAGACAGCGACACATCAGCAAAGTGAGCATCAATATAATTATCCAAAGATTTCTTTTCAAATTTGGTTTTATCCAAGTTATTCGGCGTTGCCATGCGTTGATTTCTAATTGAAATAATCAACATAACTGTTAGCTCAGCTTGAATTAAGGCTTTAGCAAATAAGTCATTATTTAAATAGCCACCAATAATATGTTGCATCACTTGTGAAGCCCGAGTTATTTGATTATTCTTCAGCCATAAGACATGTTCATTTTGAAGGCTATCAACAATTTGATTAATTATCTTATTTTCCTGCTTGCCTTTATAACTAAAGTCTTTAAAGTACTTGCGGTATTTAAAGCCTGGTCTGAATTTCAATTTAGCCAAAACCGTATCTTCTTTTTGATCTACGACTTCATACTTGCATCCCTCTGTAAGTAAGAGCACATTGCCTGATTTCATCGTAATAATCTTTTCGCCGCTTTTAATTGTTACAGTACTTTTAGCAACATATAAGATTGTCGAAACATCCATCCGATAAAGATGAATTCCCTTATTATGATTTTCAAGGTAGATAGCAAACAGGTCAAAATCTGGATTACCAGCCTCTAATTTAATTTCATTTTTATCGGTTGAATTCGATTTTAATATGCTAGCCAGATATTGGTCTAAAGCAACAGCTGCCATATGTCCACCTTCCTCAAGTTTGAAGTTTTGTAATAGTTCTATAAGTAGATTATAAAGCAAAATTTTGATTAATAATGTATAATTATGCTTTCTTGTACCGAAAAAAGCTAGCTTCTCGTATATAGACAGTCAAAAAATCATTTTGTACAATCAGTTTTATGATGATAACAGTTAATAATATTACTTTTTCATACGAAAAAGTACCTATAATCAAGCAACTTAACATGAATATCCCAGGTGGTTTTTCACTACTGATCGGACCAACTGGTTGTGGCAAATCAACTTTGCTTAAGATTCTTGCTGGTCTTTATCCTAAATACGCAGGTAAGATGACTGGTTCCGTAGACTTGCATCAGCAAAAAGCGGCAATGATGTTCCAAAACGCCGCTGAGCAATTTACAATGGCTACTCCTCGAGAAGAAATCGTTTTTGCTTTAGAAAACCTGCAAGTTGATCCAAAAGAGTATCAAGTCAGACTAGCTAAGGCTGTGGAATTTATACAGATCGATGATCTATTAGATCAAAAAATCAATACACTCTCGGGTGGTCAACAGCAACGCGTGGCTTTAGCCGTTTTATTGGCCATGGACGTCGATATTTTCTTGTTGGATGAACCTTTTGCTAGTTGTGATCCCGAAACACGCCTTTTTTTGATCAAAAAATTAGCACGACTAGCTAAAACAGGAAAGACAATTATCCTCAGCGATCACGTATTAGATGACTACGAGAATGTGTGTGACCATCTTTTTGAATTCAAAGATGAGAGCGTGCATGAATTATCTGGCAGTGAAAAAACTACCTTGTTTGTTAAAAACAAAAAGCTACATGAGCAAAAATATGCTTTTGTTATCCCTAGCGGGGACGCGGTTTTCACATTGAAAAATACAAAAATTTCGCAGAATACCCTTCTTTTGAATCAACCTTGTCTAAATATTTATAATAAAAGCACTCTGATTACCGGACCAAATGGTGTAGGCAAAACCTCACTATTCAAGGCAATGACTAAAATGATTCCTTACACGGGTAGTTTTTCTTACCAAGGACAAGAAATTGCCAAATTAAAGAGTAGAAAATATCTACAACAAGTAGCGCAAATTTTTCAAAAAGCACCTGATCAGTTCCTAACCGTTACTGTAAAGGATGAAATTGAGCTCAGCAAGAAGGACCGAAATACTTTCTTTACTGATGAAAAGATTGATAAATGGCTACAGAAGCTTGCTTTGTCTAATCATTTAGATCAAGTAGTCTACACCCTTTCAGGTGGTCAGCAAAAAAAGCTGCAAATTCTATTAATGCTGATGACTAGGCACCAAGTTTTGTTAATTGATGAACCTTTAAGCGGTCTTGACCATGACTCTATCAAATTGACTTTAGAATTAATGCGAGAAAGCCAAGAGAAGCTGCATCAGACATTTTTAATTATTAGTCATCAAGTAAACGAGCTTGCCAGTTTTTGCGATTATCGTCTTGTTTTTGACGATCAGCGGCTTAAATATGTGGAAAGGTAGCTTATGAACCCAAGTTTAAAATTTATTTTGGCTTTTATTATTTCCTTGGAAATATCTTTAAAAGCTAGTTTAACTACCAACATTCTGGTAATCGTTTTTGCTTTAATCTACTTAATCTGTACTAGGATCAAGATTAAAGAATTGTTACTATTAATAATCTTGCCTTTCATTGCAGCTTTTACTATTTTTGCAACGCTTTATTGGTTTTCACCTGCGTCTGACCCCTACTACGCTTGGGATCTATCTACACGTGTCTACGTCTATACATTAACTATCGCATGCGTGACGCGCAACGTTACAGTGACGGGTTTTGCTCGTTCGCTTGAGCAAAACCTGCATCTGCCAAGCAAATTCGCCTATGGCGTCCTGGCAGCGATCAATATCATTCCCAAGATGAGAATGGCAGTTAAACAGATTCGCGCCGCTGCTATGATGCGAGGCATGTACCTCAGCTTTTGGTCACCTGTGCTCTACTTCAAGGCCATCTTGGTAGCATTAAACTCAGCTGACAATTTGGCTCAAGGTATGGAATCACACGGCTACGTTGAAGATCAAAAAAGATCTACAATAGTTGTAATTCCATTAACTAAAAAAGATTGGCTGATCTTCTTTGGTTTGTTAATTTTGACAAATATCTCATTATTCTTGTTTAAGTAGGTGAAAAATATGGAAATTATTGAAGGAAAAATGCCCTTCATGGGTTATGAAACTTACTACCGCATTGTAGGCAAAAGAAGTGAAAAGCCGCCACTAGTTTTACTTCATGGCGGACCTGGTTCAAGCCACAATTATTTTGAAGTTCTAGACAAGTTAGCAGAAATTGATGATCGCCGGATCATCATGTACGATCAGTTAGGTTGCGGCAATAGCAGCATCCTTGACGATCATCCTGAACTTTATACGAAAGAAACTTGGGTTAAAGAACTACAAGCCTTACGAGAGCACTTGGCATTACGAAAAATGCATTTGTTAGGTCAAAGCTGGGGCGGGATGCTCGCCATCATTTATATGTGCGACTATCATCCAGAAGGTATTCAAAGTTTAATTCTGGCTTCTACTTTGTCTTCTGCCTCACTGTGGTCAAAGGAACTTCACCGCATGATTAAATACTTGCCAATTGAGGAGCAAGCCGCAATTCACCGTGCTGAATTGACTGACACATTTACAGAACCTGACTATTTAAAGGCCAACGAACACTTTATGAATCAGCATGCAATTGACATGACGAAGAAGTGGCCTGAGTGCGTAATGCGCAAGAAAAATGGCGGTATTGTCGCTTATGAAACAGCATGGGGTCCAAATGAATACACGCCAGAGGGCAACTTGCATGATTATGAATACACGGATAAATTAGGCAAAATAAAAGTTCCAACTCTAATTACGAGCGGAACTGATGATTTGTGTACTCCATATGTAGCTAAGACGATGCAAGATAGCATCCCTGGCAGCAAGTGGAAATTATTTGAAAATTGTGGTCATATATCCTTTGTCCAAAAGACTGACGAATATATTGACCTGCTTAAAAAATGGCTTGATGCAAATGACTAATTATGAAGACACTGCGGTGTCTTTTTTATTTTGGATTAAAACTTTCCCTTCAAAAAATCCGTGATGTAAACGATTGGAATGCCATCGATCATTCCTTCATCAAATTTTCGATTTGTGACAACAATCTTTTGATAGCCAGTCGGAATATGAAGTAAATTATCAGTCTCACGAGTACTATTTTCAGGAATATGGTCCGTTACCTGTACATAGATTGTCCTTTCAGGATTAGTAGCAACAAAGTCGATTTCTTTGCCTTCATACTGCCCCACAAACACGTTATACCCCTGTTCAAGTAATGACAGGTATACTAGATTTTCAATTCTAGCTCCCATATTTGTATTAGACTTATGCAATTGTGAATCAATGAACCCTAGATCAACCACATAATATTTAGCAGGACCATCCAAATACTCTTTTCCACGGATATCATAACTCGGTATCAATCATTGGTATCAACCGCTTCAGATAATTAGGTCTAGGAATAACTAACATTTGCTCACCTATTTTGATAAATATATTTACATTTTTCTTCTATTTTAACAAAAAAGTAAATATATTTATATTTTTAGTAATTTTAAGCAAAAAAGTAAACGTATTTATCAAAAAAGCGAGAAGAGCATAATGCTTTTCTCACTTTTATTTCTATAATGAGTATTCTATTCGAAGTTCACTACTTTGACATAGCGTTTGTTGGTTGCTGTTTCGCCAGCTACACGGTAGTAGCGCTTGCCGTTTTTGAATTTGTAAGAGCCACCATATGTGGTGATAGTTGTGCCCTTTCTAAGCACTGTGTAATCAGC
Organism: Lactobacillus ultunensis DSM 16047; assembly: GCF_001436305.1. Lineage (GTDB taxonomy): Bacteria > Bacillota > Bacilli > Lactobacillales > Lactobacillaceae > Lactobacillus > Lactobacillus ultunensis. The sequence goes on from NZ_AZFO01000016.1 coordinate 31,306, forward strand.
ACGGCGTTTGCTGGTTGCGTAAACGTAGGTGTTACGTTTTAGGACACGGCCTCGACCACTAATGTTAGTGGCTTTGATGTAGGCATCCCTGTCAGCTAACTTATAGTATTGTGTACCATCAATAGTAACCAATGATGAGTTCACTGTTACCTCACGGTATGAACCATACTTTTCACCGAGTGACTTGCCGTTTTCATCGTATAAAAGTGCAGCATGCATAATCTTCATGGTAGCTGTCTTAGTTTTAGCATCTGAAACTGTGTCTTACTATTGGCTAAGTATTTAGTGGCAATCCATTTTACTGAATTGCTAGTAGCGCTAGCATTTTGCGATTGTTTGGAAATCCCAGTAAAGAATTCGCCTCTAGCAAATTTCACATTATTAGTGATGTAATACTGTTCTCCTTGATAAACAGTATCTGTATCGCCTAAACCAAGGGCATAATTCATTGGCAAATTCAATTGGAATAAACCTTCAGGTTTAACAAATACAGTATACGAAATCGATGTTGCTTTACCAGCTGCATCAGTCGCAGTCAACTTTACAACGCCAGTACTACCTGCCTTAGAGGTGTCTACGGAATTAGAATCTACAGTTACTTTCATCCCTTTAGCACCAGTAAGCTTAAATTCAACACCGCTAGTACCTGTGAAATCTGTTGGATTAAAAGTTGAATTTGGCGCTACTTGGAAATACAAACCATCTGGACTTACAGTATGAGTCTCACCATTTAAAGTAAAATCTACAGAAATTGGTGTAGTGGCAACAGGTGTGGTAGCAGTTGCTGTTGTATTAGTAGTTTGAGTGTTCGTAGTGGTAGTCGTTGTTGATTGCTGTGTACTTGTGGTATCAGCTTGTACAGTGGAAGCTAATGTAGGTGCAACTGTTAACAAAGCTACTGCAGCTAAGCTGATTAATTTTGTTCTCTTGTTCATGATTTTGTCCTTTCTTTCATATCTAATATTGCTTGATATGAAACTAATGGCATAATATTTTTATCGTAAAATAAGTGTACCTTATTTCGAAATTATATAATTAAAAAAATCTTATCTGCTTAGTTGCAAATATCCAGCTTTCTTTTAAGTGTTCATCGTCTAAAGAATCCAGAAATTGTCTGATTGGATATTCTTTACCTGCATCAACGTAGTTCAATAAAACTTTCATAAATTTGATTCTTACTTTAGTCACAACATCATTTTTAGGAAAATTTAAATGAACAGTTGCATTCAGAATTATCTTAGCTTTATCAGGAGTTTTTCTCTTTATTAAAACAAATACTGCATTAAGTAGTGAAATACTAACAACTACTTCAACTAAGGATTTATCATACATTTTACTAATTAGTGATCTAGATAGCTCATAAACAGTGGAATTATCTAACAGCAATTGGACATCACCAAATAAAATTATTTCTTTCTTAAACCAATAATTAATATTTTCAAATTGCTTAGTTAATGACATTTTATATTTTTTGTTAGTTATATCTATGCCCGTCAAATCTATATAAAAATTGACAGCAATTGCAGACTTAATTAACAATTCTAAACGTAAGTAGTTTTCTTTTTCTTGATAATATTCATTGAGTAATTGCGTAGCATAATTTTTTAACCCATCTATATCATTTTTTTGATAAAGCAATTCGATTTTCATCATTACTTGCTTAACTTCTACTTCATTAGCTATTATTTCGTTATATGAAATATTCATAGTAGTAAGCAATTTTTCAAAGATTTCTACGGGCAATCCTTCTTCTCCACGTTCCCAACGAGATAATGTAGATGGCGAAACAATTCCAACTTTTTTAGCTAATTCTTTAAGAGAAATATGTGCTTCTTTTCTAATTTCTTTAAATTTTGGACCAATCGTTTTAGTAATTTTTGCATTTCTTCTTTTCACTGAAAGGACCTCATAATGTTAAATAATAAATTCAAAATCTTTTTACTTTCTATCATTATTAGTAGCGGTTTAATTTTTAACGGTGGAACAATTAGCATTTATCTTCCCCACCTTCAACTAATAATCTAATATAGTACTCTTTTTTCAGTAGAAAACAATTCCAATCATACAGAAAAAGGACCTCTATTCTTCTCAATTGAAAAATAGAGGTTCTTTTATTATATTCTCTCAATCAATCTTGCAGCATTTGCCTGCATAACTTTTTTCCGCTTACCCAAAAGCATCAAAACCACAACCAGCATATTAACTACTAAAACCAGTACTGCACCTATCGCTTCAGCATCCCCGTAAAGCGATAAAAATCCAGCACCACCATTACCAACTGAATATGAAACCAGATCCAATGTAAAATGCGACAACATTGTTAGCCAGATTTGACCACTGTATAAATACAGAACGGCTAAAAAGCAGCCATAACCGAAAGTGTACAGTACCTCATAAAAAATACTGGATGCATTAGCATCAGAATCTAAAAAGTGAGTTAAGTGAAGCAAGCCAAATTGCAGAGCACTGAAGAAAATAGCTATCTGAACTTGAAACTTGGAGTTGCGCGCAAGATATAAAAGCAAAACTAGAATCAAATAGCGCTCAGTTTCTTCAAAAATCGCAGCACCGGCACTTCTTAGTACGGTCCACTGAGTTGGAGCCAAAATACTCAAATTCCAGTTGAAGAACAACTGCTCTGGTACGGTCGCAATGTAAACGTAAGTATTAAAGAATGTGAGCCAAGCAGCAAAAAGTACTAACAAAATCAAAACTAATACTTGAAAATTCTTTTGTTTCCCAGGAAATACATTCATCTGGGATTTGAAACCCCACTGTTTTAATAAAAGTGGAGTCAAAATAAGAAAGGCTAGACCAGAGACAACATTTGTTTTTAGTAAATTATCAATAAAATCCACATTCACAGACAGGCTTGTGTTGATACTAGATAGAAGAACTAAAAACAAATAAATACTTGTTATAACGCGAAAACATCCGTTTTTAATTTTGCTAAAATCAACTACAACGGTTGGCAATAAATACAGCAATAACAATATTAGGTAAACGATAATAATTCCTAATTTTAATGCTGGTAAAAAATGAGTTAGCGAAATAACTAGCCAATTTAGATAATAAGTCAGTAAAACTGGTAAGCAGATTATTTCTAACGCCAAGTCAATCTTTTTCACCCGTCGGTCTTTAATTAAGAATCTAGCAACGGTTATATACAACAGAATAATATCAAATATAAGTTGAATATTTAACTGTTTGTCTACATTCACTAGTAGATATCCTGCTATCAAAATATTGATAATTAACTGAATATTCAGTATCTTATCCCAACTTCTTGCTTTCATATTTTCCCTCCTTATAAAAAAGCATGGTTTCCTTAAACCATGTTTTCTATCATTACTTTGTCGTTGCTTTCTTTGCTTTAAACTTGATTTCAAATAATTCCTCAACCATTACTAGCAAAGTGAAGATAATCGCAATTTTGAATTCAATGACAAAAAGCGGAAAGCAAAAAACTAAGGAAAGAAACATGCTGAAAACGTAGATTGCTTCAATGATCAGCATTCTTTCTTCTATTCTTCTAGCACGTATCCACTTGTTCTCCTTCATATTTGGTCCCACCTTTTTGTTCAAAGTTGGTTAGACTTTAGCATAATTTTTCAAGAATATCTTCTAGTCTATAAACTACAAATTCCAGTTTTTTACTATATTTGCAAAATTAAGATCTATTAACTCTTGTTTAATTTCAATTGCTTGTTCCTTATTTCCTTCAATCAAATTCTTCCCCAGACTACCTAAAAGTTTATAAATCAACAAATGTGGTTCTTTCAGATTCATCATAAATAGATACGCTTTATCAATTACAGGTGATTCTATTTTTCTTTGCCAGCAACTGTACAAGTGATCGCAATCCTTTCATCATACTTCTCGGTCTTATCTTTTATCCTACTAGCTCCTGTTAACAACATATTCATTAAGTAATTAAGCTGCTCATCTGACAGTACTGGCATTACATTTGTAAATAATCTAATTGCATTAATATTACGACTAAGTTCATCATTTTCATCTAATTCCGAGTATATTCGATTAACTATTTCAGGTGATAAATGTTCAATCTTGTTTTCCAAGTACGCAATTCCCACAATCACACGTAATTTAAGCACTTCATCATCTAGTTGATTAACCGCTTGCATGTATTGTCGCATTTTAACTACATCATGATTATTAAATGCAAGACAGATATTATCTTCCAAAGCTACTTTTTCAATAATCTCACTTGGGGCGTAGGTATCTTTTATTTTTTCGAAAAATTCTTCAATATTAATCTCATGCACAAACAAGATCTTTACTAAAGCTTCTGCTCCAATATTACGATTTTCTCGCTCTACCCGAGAATAGAAAGTAGGATCAATAATCCCTTGAGCCATTTTTCGAATTGATAATCCTAACCTTAATCTTTCTTCTTTTAAGGCTTCACCGATTTTCATATTTATAACTCCTCGTATGTACAAAAAACGTCCCTGTCTTCTCAGAGACGTTCTTTTACTTATGATAAGGACTACCCGAATTAATCATAAACGCACGGTAAATCTGTTCAATCAGTACCACTCGCATCAATTGGTGCGGCATCGTCAACTTGCCAAAACTAATCAAATCATCACCACGCTTATTCACCGCATCGCTTGTTCCCAAGCTACCACCAATAACAAAAGTGATATCCGAATGGCCATACGTTGCCAGGTCCTGAATTTCCTTCGCAAATTCCTCACTGCTTCGTTGCTTTCCTTTAATTGCAGTGACGTAAACATATTCTTTATCCTTAATCTTGCTTAAAATTCGCTGACCTTCGATTTCCTTTACTTTTTCATCTTCAGCCGCACTGAATTTTTCAGGTGCTTTTTCATCGGGCACCTGTACAATCGATACTTTTGCAAAACGACTAAGTCGCTTTTTATATTCTGCAATTGCATCTTTAAAATATTTTTCTTTTAACTTTCCAACACAAACAATCTTAATATTCATACAGACTAGTTTACTACAAAACAACAAATAGTCTTTCACATTCACTAGAAAATAAAAAAAGACGGTCATAAGACCGCCCACGCTTGGCACGACTAAAGTCATGTAAGCATCCATATTCCTCAATTTATTATAGCACGAACATGATAAAATAGAAATTGCATGACTATCCATGCTTAATTTTCCCTATTAGATGGGCGGGAAGGAGGCAAGTCATGTGAATAACGTATCCATATTCCTAATTTGCGTTCTGTTGCATGAGCTTCATTTAGTGCTTCATGAACTAAATAATTTGCTCGATAAATAATTAGCGGCAACAAACGTGACCAAAGTCATCGGTAATTGTAGAGTCGATGGCTTTTTTTGACTGTTCCTGCACGTTTTAAATCTTCAATTTACAAATATTTTTTAACTTTCCAACACAAACAATCTTAATATTCATAAGAACTAGTTTACTACAAAAATAGCCAATAGTTTTCCACATTCTCCAGAAAACAAAATCTATATTTTGTGGTATCATTTTAATTATGCTCAACAGATTGTGGCTCATAAATTTCTAAAATTTTTTCTAAAAAACTTACCCACGTTTTAAATTTAGAGGGCTTTTTTCACAAACTTTATTCAATTTTTATTGATATATCAACTTGAACATTCGTTTTAACAAATAAATTTCACTAAATATTTCAACAATTTTGAATATTTTTCCACAAGTGAATAAAGCTATGATTACACAGTTATGCACAATCCACAAAGTTATCCACATTTATCAGCAGGTGCATATCTATTTGACAACTTACAAAGCCGAACTTTCTGCTGTTACACACTTAAATAGTTAATAAAAAGGCTATATCTACGTCTAAAGCGCATGATATAGCCTTTTTCTAGCTTGTAAACTTTTTTCTTTACTTATTAGTTACCTTCCAACTTAACCTTTAAGTTGATATCTCTACCATTTCTGTTCACGGTTACATTGACGGTATCACCGACTTTGTGACTGTACAAAATACTGTGTAACGATGCCACGTCTTCGACTTTCTTGCCGTCAACCTTGGTAATTACATCTCCGCTTCTCATACCTGCATTAGCAGCTGAATCACTCTTATTTACAGAAGCAACGTAAATACCATCTTTCAAGTTAGACTTGATCTTCAAACGACTTCTGTAGCCTTCTGGAATACCTTGCAATGCAATTACTCTTACGCCAAGTTGTGGACGAGTAATCTTACCCTTCTTAACAAGTTCATTAACAATTGTTACTACTTCATTTGATGGAATAGCGAAGCCCATCCCTTCAACAGAAGTACCATCACTAGATTGTGCCAATTTCATTGAGTTAATTCCGATAACCTGACCTGCAGAGTTAACTAAAGCACCACCTGAGTTACCAGGGTTGATAGCTGCATCAGTTTGGATAACTGTTTGTTGATTGCCTGATGAAGTTGCAATCATTCTAGCAGGTGCTGAAACGATCCCTTGAGTTACCGTAGAAGCGTATTCACTACCAAGTGGCGAACCTACAGCAATAACCGTTTGGCCAGCCTGTAAGCTTTTAGAATCGCCAAATTTAGCCGTTTGAGTAACATACTTGGCATCAATTGATAAAACAGCCAAGTCAGTCGTACTATCCTTACCAACAACTTTAGCATTCACAGTTTTACCATTAGCGAGTTGAACTTGAACAGCATCACTACCTGAAATAACGTGATTGTTAGTAACAACATAACCTTTGTCATTTGACTTCATATAGACAACGCCAGAACCTTCACTATAAGTTTCTAACTTAGAATTCTTACTTGAAGAGTTGTCATCATCATCGCCAAATAAGCTACTATAGAGTGAATTTGTTCCACCTGCGGATGATTGACGCTTTAAGTTAATTACGGACACTACAGCGCCCTTAACGTCGTTATAAGCGGTGGTCATTGTACCGCTAGTCTTAGCACTTTTTTCTGAAACCTTACTATTACTTGAAGATATACTAGTTTGAGCAGCATTATTAACAGATGCATTATTCATTTGATCAGCTGCATAATATGAAACTCCACCACCAACAAGTCCACCAACTACACCAACGATAGCTGCAGTGGCGACAATTTTACTGTTACTATTTTTTCTTTTAGGTATTTGATTATTATTTTCTATCATACGTCAATTTCTCCCCTCATAATGATTTTATCATACCGATCAAATTTGAACTTTATATGAAAAAAAGGTGCTGAAAATACTAAATTTCAACTAATTTTGTTGGTTTAGTTGGCTCAGTATCAATTATTTTAATGTTATCGTCTAAATTTACATCCCCCTCAACCAACACTTCTTTCGCCGTTTCACGTGCTAAATATTCAGTATTATTATGTTGGCTGCGATGAGCTAAAAAGATATGTTTCGTCTTCGGCGTAACTACATCTACCAAAGCTTGGGCTGCCTCATCATTAGACAAATGGCCCACATCCGATAAGATTCTCTGCTTCAATGGCCAAGAATAAGGACCATCTCGCAACATCATCGTGTCATAATTGAACTCCATCATGTAGGCATCTGCATCTTCAATAGTACCTTCAACCTCTTCAGATACATAGTCAGTATCTGTCAAAAAAGCAACTCTTTTACCACCACTGGTAAAAATATAGTATTGAGGTTCAGCTGCATCATGGCTCGTAGCAAAAGCCGTAACATCTAAATCACCAAAAGTTTTAGTCTGACCCGGTTCAATTGTATTGATCTGTTCTGCTGGCAATTTGCCAATTTTTTGCGTATCTAATAAATATTGCCAAGTACCACTATTAGCAAATGCATCGATCTTAGGGTAACGGCGCATCAATACACCTAAGCCACCACTATGATCCGTGTGATCATGACTTAAAAAGGCCATATCAATATCATTAATATTTACACCAACCTCAGCCAGCAATTCTTTTATCTTTTTACCAGAAAGGCCAGCATCCATAAGGATCTTGTGCTGGCCTGTCATAATTAAACTTGTATTGCCGGTTGAACCGCTCGCTACCTTCATTCTTTTCCTTTCTACTTTTCCACGTTATAAACACTCGACTGCAGCATTTGCGCTGTATATGCGTTAACTCTCTTTAACGTAATATTCTTCGTCGTTTTATTTTCTACCCAAACCAACCAAGTTGGCAATAAAATCGTACTGCCTCTAACTTCAGTTAATTTAGAATAGCCTAATTTAATTTGTGTTACCCGCGAATTGTTGGTTAACTCGCGATCTGTGTACATTGCTTGAATAGCCCGCCATGCACTAATCGTTGACTGCAATTCTCTTACCGGACTTGCTTGACCCATATAAGTCTCTGTATAATTAGTAATTTGATCATCTTTTACATTGATATTCAATTGAGCAGAATTGGCATAAATTTCACCATAATCAGACGTCTGCACAAAAACATAGTTATCTGAACTCGACATATCTGGTTCATATTTAAATGCTTTACCATAAGGTACATTTTTAGCATCATTCTTAAACTCAATTACTTGTTTCAAAGCTTTCTTGGAATCTTTATCCAAAATCGTTTCTAATTTTGGTGTCGCATAAAGTATATTATCCGTCTTAGAATAATGCGCATCAACATTGGTTAAAACACTCACTTTAGAAGACAAATAATCGCGATTTTTAGTAGCTAAATAGTAGCCAGATGCTGGCGTGTTGGAAATTTCCGCTGGCAAATCAATGTTGTCAGATTTCATTTCCGAACGAACATTAGCCACGCTCTGCGTAGTAGTATCCGCATTACTCAAGCTAACAGGGGAACGCAAGATTTCAATTCCTAAATAAATATCAATCAACAAGAAGACGATGAAAAATAGCCATTCTATCCGTTTATGATCCATTTTTATTTTCCCCCTCCATTGTCAACTGATTCATTGAATTTACGATAAGCAACTAAATCTTGCTTTTCCCATTCACCAACGCTTTTCCATTCATCGTAAGCTTTTACGTAATAAGTTGGAATCAAATTAATCAAACTATGATGACTATTATCTTTTTCCATCTTAAAGCCCACAATAATTCGTTGAATGTCATCTTCCTTTAAACCATGAGCGGATAATTCTTCAATAACATCATTCGTAGGCTTCAATTCCTTGGTTTGACCATCAAATGGGATCGGGATCTGGAAATTGATGCTGTTGAAAGCTACATTAATAGAATCTGTTGAGAAAGTAGTTTTAACTTGCATATCATGTTGATTCAAAAATACAGGAATACCTTCAATATAGTTCAGATAACCCACATCAGATCCATCTGCATCAAAGAAATGCAAATCTTGTTCTGTTAGCCCAAGTTGATGAACATAGTAAACACTATCTAACAAACGGTTGGTTGCAGAAGGAATTTTATTCTTCTCAAAATGGGTATACATATAATTGTGATTACTTGACTTAGGCTCAGGAACTTTCAATCTTGTATAGTAGTTGAGTAAATAAACTGTTTGACCATCTTTGTTAGTCTTACTCGTTACACCAGAAGTTCCTAACAAACGTGAAACAAAGTATGAGTATGATTGATGGTCAATTAAGTAACTATAAACTTTGCTATTAATGGCCTTACTATAGAAAGGTGAATACCCTTCTTTTAATCGAACTAAACGTACTGGATTCTTGCTCTTCGCATTTTGAGCGTATTTACGAAGCTTATTAAAGTTGGCACCATTGATTTTGACTTGATAAATTTCATTAGTCTGATCATTACCAAAATAAATCCAATGATTTGAATTTGAAACAAAGAAGCGGTTAAACTCACGTTTATTTGTACTTAAATTATTCAAACGATTAAACAAAGAGAATGTAATCTCATCTGGGTAAACTAATTGAACATATTTAGGACTATTCAAATATTCCTCATATTTTACTTTAGTTTTTACAATCTTTTTAATCCTGTCAACCGCATTAGCCTTCTTAATTTCCTTAGTAAATTCCAAAGTTAGATTGTTCTTAGAATCATATAATTGGCATACGTTGCCATCAGAAAAGCCAAACGAAGTTGTTGGGATGTACAAATCATAAAGAGATTTAGCACTACGATTACGAACCTGTTCTTTAGTAGTATTGCTTTGATTTTGCCCAATATTACTAAAGCGCTGATCACTCGTCATAATAAAAATCCATAAAACAATAGATAGAACTATAACGATTAATGTGCCTAAACCTAAGAAGAATTCACCGAATTTGAATTTAAACTTCATCCCAGTCATCCTCCTCTGTCATTGGTTCATAAGGTAAAGAAATGTAGAAAGTGGATCCTCTACCTTCGCTACTATCAGCCCAGATACGGCCATGATGAGCTTCAACAATTTCCTTAGCAATTGCCAAACCTAAGCCGGTACCACCTTGAGCACGTGAACGTGCTTTATCAACTCTATAGAATCGATCAAAGATCTTTCCTAAGTCTTTTCGTGGAATACCTAAACCTTGGTCTGAAATACTCAAGATAACGTGGTTCTGATTTTGAGTCAAACGTACGGTAATAACACCACCATCAGGTGAGTATTTGATAGCATTATTCATAATATTATCGATTACTTGCATCATCTTATCGGTATCAATTTCTACCCAAAGAGCCTGGCTGCCTAACTCACGGTTGATAGTATATTTCTTCTTGTGACTCTTGTTTTTGTCAGTTTTAACGATCATATCAAAACGATTCAAGATATGGTTAACGAAATCATTTAAGTTAACAAATTCAAGATCCATCTTTGAAACGCCACGATCCATTCTGGAAAGACTGAGCAGATCATTAATCATTCTAATCATACGACTAGTTTCTTGCTGCGTAACTTCCAAGAACTTAGGAGCAATCTTGGGATCTTTCCATGCACCTTCATTTAAGGCTTCAATGTAAGCTTGCAAACTGGTAAGTGGCGTTCTTAACTCATGCGAAACATTAGAAACGAATTGTCGTTGTGAATCTTCATTCTTTTGCTGTTCCGTTACATCATGCAAAACGCATACGCTACCAGAAACGAAGCCTGTTACTCTCTTAATCAAGGAGAAACTAGCATGCAAGATCATTTCATCACGGGTTCCTTCATCAATCGTGATAACAATCTCTTTTTGACTAGAAATTAGATCCTGTGATGATCTATCTTTTAATCCTAAAACTTCCGCAATTGGTTTGTTAATAACGTCTTTTTCTTTAACATTCAAATAGCTTAACGCAGTATGGTTAACCACACTAACATTACCGTGACGGTCCGTAGCTAGCACTCCATCACTCATATGCGATAGCACGCTATCCAGTCGCCGTCGTTCACTATCAGACTCTTCTTGTGAACGTTCAATTCGTACAGATAAAGTATTAAAAGCGTGTCCTAATTGACCTAATTCGTCGTTAGAATAGATTTTAACCTGACTAGAATAATCCCCATCAGCAATATGCAAAGCTTGTTTTTGCATTTCTTCAATTGGTTGAGTAATTGCCCGGGAAATTACTAGTGCTAAAAATGCACCTAATAATGCCGCAATCAGTGATGCAATTAAGAATGTCAGCGAAATTTGTCGTAGGTTATTAAAGACATCTTGCATGCTGGCCTTTACATAAATTGCTCCAACATTGTTATTAGAACCATTACCACTAGTTAGCGGTGATATTTGGATCATGTAATTGCCATGATCATCAACCACTTTATTAATCTGGTGGCCCGTTGAAATTACCTGCTTAACATCGGTATTGTTAATCCGTTGACCAATTTTGCTTTTATCATTTAAATTTGAAACGGCTCGAATCGTATCTTTGTTGTCAACTACGATAATTTCACTGATTAAGTCGTTGTTATAATCATTAACGATCTGGTTCAAGCGATCATTAGCATTTTTATTATCACTAGCTAACTGATTAGCCAATTGATTGCTTACAATAGTTTGAATCTGAATTGAAGACTGAAAGTTTTCAATACTGCTTTGTTCAAGTTGTCTAGTGAAGTAAGCACCAATGACTTCAATCGTAGCTAGCAACATTAACATGAACACGATCGCTAATTTAATATTGATGGAATTAAATGTAGTACTTAACTTTTTCTTGAGTCTTTTCATTGTTCTCATTCAACATTAAAAATACAAAAAGAAAGCCACCTACTTTTTCAGTTCTGTGGCTTTCTTTATTATCCTTGATTTGGCTGTTTTACATAGTAACCGACACCACGACGGGTGACCAAAATTTGAGGCTGGATTGGATTATCTTCAATCTTTTCTCTCAAACGGTGAACGGTTACATCAACAGTCCGCACATCACCAAAATAGTCATAACCCCAAACAGTTTGTAAAAGGTGTTCACGGGTCATAACTTGTCCCATATGTTGAGCTAAATAGTAGAGTAATTCAAATTCACGGTGAGTAAGTTCAATCTTCTTACCATTTTTTTCAACAATATAAGCATCGGGCATGATAACCAAATTGCCGATCTTGATATTCTTGTCGGTCTCTTCTTGGGTTGCAGCTTCTGCTTTTTTGACAATATCACGACGGCGCAAGTTAGCCTTAACACGAGCAACTAGTTCTCGGTTAGAAAATGGCTTAGTTACGTAATCGTCTGCACCCATTTCTAGTCCTAAAACTTTATCAATTTCAGTATCTTTAGCAGTTACCATAATAATTGGCATATCATGCGTTTGACGAACTTCGCGAGCTACTTCAAGTCCGTCCTTCTTTGGTAACATTAAATCCAAAATCATTAAATCTGGATCATATTCGTCAACTTTTTTTACAGCTTCTTCGCCATCATAGGCGGTGTCGACATCAAAGCCTTCCTTAGTTAAATTGAACTTAATAATATCAGATATTGGCTTTTCATCGTCGACGACGAGAATCTTTTTTGGCATCGGGAATGCCTCCTTTGCCCTTACATTATACTGAATTTTGTAACATTAGCCAAAAAAATCGAGTTTTTTCTAAAAAAGCCTTGCATTTTTTAGCTATTGATAGCATAATGATATCTGTTGGTTGATTCAACCAATGGGTGGCTAGCTCAGCTGGCAGA
>NZ_AZFO01000017.1 GCF_001436305.1 Lactobacillus ultunensis DSM 16047
GGGTTAGTTTTTTCCCAGACACTTTTAGAAAATTTATATTTTATCTTACTTGGCGTAAGCTACATTGTACCAGTTAGGGAAACCATTACCCATTGAATGTGATGGCTTAAGTGAATAGCCAGTAAGTTTCTTGTTAACTGCAGTAATAGTGTAGCTATTTGAAACTGGAATAACGTAAGCTTCGTCATCCATGTATTTTTGCCATTCATGGAATTTGTCCACTCTGTATTGATGGTTGAAGGCCTTTTGTGAGTCCATTTCTTCAAGAAGTTGATTATTCTTCTTGGTTACGAAACGTGAATAGTTCATTGGAGCCTTTTGACTGTAAAGGTCATTTGGTGATGGTTCACTTGAAAGTGACCAAGCACCCATAAACATATCAACTGATGGATCATCGTTTTGAACCTTGTCATAGAATGAGTTGAATTCGATCAAACGACCACCAGTCAACTTAACGTTCAAACCTTCCTTCTTCCATTGTTGGATATAGTTTTGAACGATTGGTTCTTGGTTAGAACTACCAGTCATAGCAGCAAGACGAATAGTTAAAGGCTTACCATTAGGTTGTACACGATAAGTGCCCTTCTTCTTGAAGCCAGCTTTGTCCAAAATTTCGTTACCCTTCTTAATATTGTAAGAGTAGCCCTTGACATCTTTATCGAAGTAGTCACCAAATTGCTTTGGAATTAAAGTCGGAACTCTAAAGCTTAAGCCATAAGTATAACGTTTAGCTACTTGATCAACGTTCATACCGTAACCAATAGCTTGGCGAAGAGCCTTGTTATTCATCTTGGAATTAGGATTCATAACATTTTCGCCCTTCTTAGCATCCCACTTACCTACTTTAAAGCCAAGGTATGAGTATGAAAGTGGAACAGTAGCGATAAAGTTAACGCCCTTAGTATTCTTAACATTTTGCCATTGTGAGTTGACAACTTGAATAACATCGAACTTATTGGACTTAATACTTTGAGCAACTGAATTAGGGTTAATTACAGAAGCAGTGATCTTTGATAGCTTTGGCTTACCCTTGTAGTAATATTTGTTAGGTACCCAAGTAACAGATTGACCACGAATAACTTTTTCAAGCTTGTATGGACCAAAGAACAAAGGTCTCTTACGGATCTTATCGCTTGACATCAAGTCCTTGAATTTAACATCCTTCAAGTAGTGGTATGGAGCAGCAACTTCCCAGATATAACCATTACCGCTGGTGTTCATACCAGGCTTCATAGTCTTAAAGTGAAGAACAACCTTGCGGCCATTTTCACCATCTGGCATTTCAATACCAGAAATCTTATTAGACTTACCTTCATGGTATTCTTCCAAACCAACTAAGTCAGCTAAAGCAGCAGTGTAACGTTGCGACTTAGATTCTTTGTTAGCAATGATCTCGTAAGCATATTCATAATCCTTAGCAGTTACTTGCTTACCATCTGACCACTTAACACCCTTCTTGATGTTAATAGTTGCCGTCTTAGCCTTTTGGTCGATCTTAATAGTAGCTGCACCCTTGTCAGTGAAAACATAGTGGTCGTCAGTAGAGAAGAGTGATTCAGCACCATATTGCATTACTTCAGTATCAGTTGCAGAAGTTGAGAGTTCATCGTTGAAGATACCAGTAAATGGGGTATCAGTTTCAACAGCAACTTTAACAGTACCACCATTCTTGGCAGCCTTAGTTGGAACTGCTGAACTAAATTTAGCAGCAGTTGAAGCTTCGTTTGCATTAGAACCTGACTTACCACAAGCAGCTAATGTAAGTGCGACACCTGATAAAAGTGTAATACCAGCAAAAAGTTTTGCCTTTTTCATTAGTAAAATTCCTCCAATACATGGAACAAGTTGACTAGTTCATATTATCACTATTACAAAAAAGTTACAATAGCATGAAAACGACAGGTATCTTTTTTAAGATATCTGTCGCTTTTTATGTTAGTTATTAGATTTTAATATGAAAGTTTATGTAAAGGATTATTTATTGTTTAGAATTTGGAGAATTTTTTACTAATTTGGATAAATTACTTAGCGTAACCAACTTGGTACCATAATTGGTGACCGTTGTTGTTTTGTGATGGTTTAGTTGAGTAGCCAGTCAACTTACTGTTTACAGCATTAATGCTGTATGAGTTGCTCAATGGAACTACGAATGCTTGATCATTCATGTATTGTTGCCATTCATGGAATACCTTTACACGGTATTTAGTATCAAATGACTTTTGTGAGTTCATTTCTTCAAGCAACTTGTTGTTTTCTGGAGTTGCAAAACGTTCGTAGTTCATTGGTGAAGTTTCACCGTACATACTACCTTGTGATGGTTCAGAAGCTAATTGCCAACCAGCTTGGAAGAAGTCAATGTCCTTAGAATCATTTTGAACTTTGTCGTAGAATGAGTTAAATTCCATCAAACGACCACCGGTTAACTTAACGTTAAGACCGATCTTGTGCCATTGTTGCAAGTAGTTTTGAGCAATAGCTTCAGCGTTTGGTGAACCTGACATGGTTGCAAAGTGAAGTACTAATGGCTTGCCATTAGGTTGTACACGCCACTTACCCTTCTTCTTGTAACCAGCCTTGTCCAATAATTGGTTAGCTTTCTTAAGGTTGTAGTCATAGCCCTTAACTGAGCTATCGTGGTAAGCACCAAAGCCTTCAGGAATCAAAGTCTTGATATGGAAACTCAATCCTTGAGTATAACGTTTGTTAACTGCATCGACGTTCATTGCATAAGCAATAGCTTGACGTAATGACTTATTAGCAACCTTGGAGTCTTTATTCATTACGTTCTTGCCAGCCTTGGCATCGAACTTACCTACCTTGAAGCCAAGGTATGAATATGCTAATGGAACTTGAGCAACCCAGTTAACGTTCTTAGTATTCTTAACTTGTTGCCATTGTGAGTTAATTACGCTAGCAATATCGAACTTGTGACTCTTAATAGCTTGTGAAGCTGAGTTAGGACTAACTACTTGAATAACAACCTTGTTAAGCTTTGGTTTACCTCTCCAGTAGTACTTGTTTGGAACCCAAGTTACTGATTGACCACGAACAAGCTTATCAAGCTTAAACGGACCAAAGTATAAAGGCTTCTTTCTAATTTGATCACATGATTGAAGCTTGTTAAATGGAACATCCTTTAAGTAATGGTATGGTGCAGCTGATTCCCAGAAGCAACCATTACCACTGAAGTACATACTTGGTTTCATTTGCTTAAAGTGAATTACAATGGTACGACCATTCTCGCCATCAGGCATTTCAATACCAGAAATAGTCTTAGCTTTTCCTTCGTGGTATTCCTTCATACCTTCAATGTCTTCAAGAGTTGAATCATAACGTTGAGCTTGAGTCTTCTTGTTAGCCAAGATTTCGTATGGGTATTCAAGGTCCTTAGCATTTACTTGCTTACCGTCTGACCACTTAACACCCTTCTTAACAGTAATAGTTACTGTCTTGGCCTTACGATCAAGCTTCATAGTAGCAGCACCTTTATCATTAATCTTATATTGATCATCAGTGTCAAACAATGATTCTTCACCTGGGGCAGCTACGCTTGAATCATAAGCTGAAGTAGATAATTCATCAGAAAAGATTCCAGTAAATGGAGTATCTGTTTCCAAGGCTACTGTAACAGTACCACCTTGCTTGGTAGCTTTCTTTGGTGTTGCTGTTGGGAACTTCTTTGCTTCTTTAGCGTTGGAATTATTATTTTGTCCACTTTTACCACAAGCTACCAATGCTAAGGCAGCAGCAGATACAACTCCTACGGAACCTAAAACTTTTGATAATTTCATATATTATTCCTCCATCTAGGACATATTTCTATGAACTTATTTCTTTTCTATAATTTTTGAATCAAGTTGATGATTAAATAATACCACGTTATATTAGTTTTTCAATAGTTTTATGAAATTAATTTTAATTTTTATTTTATTTTACTAACATAACTTTATTATTATGATCACGCAAAAACAGCTCTACCTTACGATAGAGCTGTTTTAATGTATTTATTAATATATTAATTTTCACGTTGTCTTGCATCACCAGCACGCTGAAGAGCACGACCAACATAGTTAATACTCAATGAAATTACCAAAAGTAAAATTGTGGCTGGGAGCCAAAGCCATGGACGGTTAATAACGTTAACTGGGTCATCAGCGAATCCAATTAAAGTACCAAGTGATGGTGTTGTAGTTGGTAAACCATAACCCAAGAAGGATAAACTAGTTTCAATACCAATGTTACCAGCAATAGTCAAAACAACGTCGATGATAATCATTGATGTAATGTTTGGCAAAACTTCACGGAACATAATTTGGAAGTTGGATGAACCAGAAGTTTTCGAAGCCAAAACATAATCACGATCACGCTGTGACAAAATGAATGAACGGTAGTAACGCGCCGTCGTCGTCCACCCGAACATCGCAATTAAGAATACCAAAGTTACGGCATTGTAGTGAGGAATAACTGTAGTTAAAACAATGATAATTGGCATTTGTGGCAAAATCTGAATGAAATCAACTATTCTCATGATAATAACATCAATTACGCCACCGTAGTAACCTGAAACTAGACCAACAATTAAACCAACAATTTCAGTAATTACAGTAACTGAGATACCAATCATGATAGAGTTACGTCCACCCATAATGAGCAGTTTCAAAATATCACGACCACCATCATCAGTACCTAACAGGTGTCCGCCTTCACCCCAGCCATAGTAGGCATCGGCAATGTTCATTTCAGTAATTTGTGCTCTATTCAAGAAGAGTGAACCACCGAAAGTGAGTAATAAAATCAATACAATGATAATCAAAGCAGCACAAGCTGACTTTGAACGTAAAATTTCACGTACAGCTACCTTAAAACCAGAAGGTGGGAGAGTAGCCTTTTCTTTAACATCTTTTTTGTTTTCTTTCTTATCAGCCATTTCTTCTCTCCTCCCTATTGAATTCTAATACGTGGATCAATAATACTCATGATGATATCTGATAACAAGTTACCAATCAGAGTCAAAATACCAAAGATCAGAATCAAAGCAGTTAAAGTAGTGTAGTCACGTTGACTGATTGAGTCAAGGAACAACTTACCCATACCAGGATAACTGAAGACACTTTCAATAATCATTGAACCACTAAGAAGACCGGTAATAGTGTTACCTAAGAATGCAGCGATTGGTAATAGTGAGTTTCTCAAAATATGCTTATGGAATACAACATTTTCAGGAACACCTTTACTACGAGCAGTTCTTACGTAGTCTTCAACCTTGTTGTCAACGATACCAGTTCTCAAGTATTGAACTGTAAAAGTGGTAGTAATCAAAGCATACAAGATAGCTGGCAAAATCATGTGGTAAAGTCTACTGCCAAATACGCCCCAGAATCCGGATGCATTAGCTGAAACAGAACCTGAAATTGGGAACCAACCCAAAGTAAAACCGAATAACCACAAACCTAAGATGTAGAATACAAAACCAGGTGTAGCTAAAGTAATATAGTTAAAGATTTGTACAGAAGTATCTTGCCATTCATCTTGGTGACGACCAGCAGTAATACCAAGAGGAATCGCAATACTATAAGTCAAAATGGTGGTCAAAAGTGACAACCAGAAGGTGTTGCTGGCACGATCAGCAATTAATGAAACTACTGGAACGTGTTGGATATAACTTGTACCAAGGTCACCATGGAACAGGTTACCCACCCATCTAAAGTATTGGACATACCACGGATCATACAAACCTGCAGCTCTTCTCAAAGCATCAATTTGCTTAGGGTCAGTGTTAGGGTTAATTGATCCACTAAATGGGTCACCAGGCATCATCTTAGCGAGCAGGAAGACGAGCAAACTCAAAATGATCAATTGAGGGATCATGATTAACAAACGACGTAAGATTGTTTTCCACATGCTTAATCACTCTCCTTTTCTTCTCGTTCTTCAAGCTTAGCTTCTTGAGCCATATCTTTTGGTAAAGCTACCCAGTGGTTTGGAGCAACTTTTTGAAGTGGATATACACGGCCATCCTTGTCATACCACTTGCTTTGATTATCTTCGAATTCCTTTTCAACCTGTTCACGGTGCTTCTTGTGTTCTTCACGATGCTCTACATCAACCTTTGGAATAGCAGAAAGAAGACGCTTAGTGTAGATATGAATTGGGTGCTTATAAATTTCATCACGACTGCCCAATTCAACCAGACGACCACGGTGCATAATTGCTAAGTTCTCTGACATGTGCTTAACAACACCCAGGTCATGAGAAATAAATAGATAAGCGATATTGTATTGTTGTTGAATGTGCTTCATGAAGTTCAAAACCTGTGCTTGAACTGATAAGTCCAAAGCACTTGTTGGTTCATCAGCTACAATCAGCTTAGGATTAGTAGCTACGGCACGAGCAACACCAATTCTTTGACGCTGACCACCTGAGAATTCATGAGGATACTTGTAGATAGCATCACTAGGCATCCCTACAATATCAAGAAGTTCCTGAACACGATCACGTTCTTGATCTGTAGTCAAATTTTCAAAGTTTCTAATTGGCTCAGCAATAATATCTTCAATTCTCTTTCTTGGGTTCAAACTGGACATTGAATCCTGGAAAATCATCTGGACATCCTTGTTGTAGTCAAGTTTCTTACGATTGCTTGCCTTAGTTACGTCCAAGCCTTTGTACATAATTTGACCACTCGTAACTTTTTCAACCCCAACAATCGCTTTACCAGTAGTTGATTTACCAGAACCTGATTCACCAATCAAACCATAGGTTTCACCTTCGCCAATTGAAAAGTTAACACCATCAACAGCTCGAACATAATCAGTAATTCTGTTCCAAAAACCGGAGCGAATTGGGTAATAGACTTTTAAATCTTTGATTTGAATTATTTCTTTTGCCATAAACTACTCCCCACTTGCTGTTACTGTTTGTGTACTATCCTGGTCCTCAAAGTGGAATGTCTTCCAGCAAGTACATCTCACCCAATGTCCAGGTGCAACTTCATGTACCTGTGGATCTTCTTCATGGGCACTGGCAGGAATCCATGGAATTCTTGCTGCAAAACGGTCACCCTTACGAGGCATATTCTTAAGAGATGGTACAGTACCGTGAATAACATGCAAATCCTCATCATTATCATCTGATTGAGGCATTGAGTTCAAAAGTGATCTGGTGTATGGATGAAGTGGATTTTCAAAAATTGTCTTAACGTCAGATTTTTCAACAATTTGACCAGCATACATAACTGCAACTTGATCAGCAGTTTCAGCTACAACACCCAAGTCGTGCGTAATTAAAATAATACCTGAATGAGATTGTCTTTGAATGTCTTCAAGTAGATCCAAAATTTGAGCTTGAATAGTTACGTCCAAAGCAGTAGTTGGTTCATCAGCAATAATAACTTCTGGTTTACATGCAATAGCCATCGCAATTACCACACGCTGACGAAGACCACCAGATAATTCGTGTGGGTACATCTCATACATTTCTTCTGGCTTAGGCATCCCTACTTGATTAAACAATTCAATTACACGTGCATGACGTGCTTTTTCATCCATATCAGTGTGATAGTAAAGAGTTTCTGCAACTTGATCACCAACACGCATTAATGGATTCAAGCTAGCTAGCGGATCCTGGAAGATCATACCGATCTTATCCCCACGAATCTTATTAAACAATGATTCATTCAAGCCAACCAGGTTTAATTCATTGTAAAGAATGTCCCCTGTAACTTTCGTATTCTTATGGTCATATAATCCAATAATACTTGCAGCGATAGTACTCTTCCCACAACCAGATTCACCAACAATGGCCAGAATCTCATCGCGTTTTAAAGTTAAATTGATATCGTCCGCAGCATCATAGAATTTCCCTTGCAAACGGTAAGCCGTATGCAGGTGCTGGATATCTAACAATAGATCACTCTGCTTTTCCAAAGGTCATTCCTCCATTTAAGACTTTATTCATTAAAAGCCGTTTAATCTTTTCTATTTATTTTCTAATTATAAACACAAAGCCGGTCGTATGCAAATAACGATCCGGCTTTTTTTAGGAAATTAACCTTGGTGAGATTTAATATATGAAACTGCATCACCAACAGTTTTAATCTTTTCAGCTTCATCATCTGGAATTTCCGCACCAAATTCATCTTCAAGCTGCAAGATAAATTCAACTAAATCAATTGAATCTGCATCCAAATCATTCATAAAATTGGTATTTTCAGTAATTTTATCTTTATCAACATCAAAATTATCAGCAATAAGGCCTTGAATTTTATTAAAAATTTCTTCTTCTGACATTTGACTTCCTCCTTTTTAATAAATAATTTTACTATTTTGTAGCAAATTCGTCTTTAAAATCTTCTACAAGATTTTCTTTAATCATCTTGTCGACTTGTTTTAAAGTGTAATAAATTGGACGCTCATCTGAACGACCATGAGTTTTAACAACTGGAGCATTTACGCCTAAAAGGACAGCACCACCATACTTAGCAGTATCAAACTTACTTTTTAGACTAGCAAGTGATCCCTTAATCATTAAAGCTCCCAGCTTAGTCATTACCCCACCATCTAAAAGACTATCTTTCAAGAGATGAAGCAATACGCTTGATGTGCCTTCAATAGTCTTCAATGCTGCATTTCCAGTGAAGCCATCTGTGACTACAACATCGGCTTTGCCGATCATCAACTCGTTACCTTCAATATTGCCAAGAAAGTTTAATTTACTATTCTTCAAAAGTTCATATGCTTTTTGGTGAACATCATCGCCTTTATCGCTTTCAGCTCCATTGTTCAAAAGCATAACGCGTGGATTTTCAATACCGCGAATTTTTTCTACATAATACGAGGCCATTTCAGCCCATTGTAATAAGTATTCTGGCTTACTTTTAGCATTAGCACCAACGTCGACCATATTAAAACCGTCATCACTATTCTTTACAGGCAAAGTAGGCATTAAACCTGGACGTACGATTCCTTTAATACGACCAATAATAAAAATGCCACAAGATAGTAGAGCTCCTGTATTTCCAAGTGATAAAAGCGCATCCGCTTTACCCTCTTTTACGTAATGAGCCGCAACTACCATTGAAGAATCTTTTTTGGTTCTAATTGCCTTAACAGGTTCATCTTCATCAGCAATTACTTCAGTCGTTGGTACTACCCCCAATTGATCATTAATTTGATCAGCTGGGATTAAATTGCGCAGCTGTTCCTTATCACCAAAAAGTAGAAACTTAGTATCAGGCATCTCGCCTTTTGCTTTTAATACTGCTTTAACGATTGCTCCTGGGGCATTTTCTCCACCCATTGCATCAATCGCAATTGTTCTCATAAACTCACCACAATCTTTTCTAAATTCTATTTTGTTCCAGTTGCTTATATTCTAGCACTTGCTTAAGAGCCTTGTGCTCTGGATCAGATAATTCAGGATCCTTTTTAACTAAAGAACGAGCAACTTTTTGCGCTACAACAAGGGTATTATAATTATTAACTACATCACCAACTCGAAATTCAGGCAAACCTGATTGAGCCTTACCAAAAAGATCGCCTTCACCACGCATTTTTAGATCTTCTTCAGCTAATTTAAACCCATCATTGGTAGCAGCAATAATTTTCATCCTAGCTTTACCAGAATCAGTTTTGGGATCAGCAACAAAAACACAATAACTCTGAGTGATTCCTCGACCAATCCGACCACGAAGTTGGTGTAATTGACTTAGTCCAAAACGATCAGCGTTATAAATAACCATCATATTAGCATTAGCCACATCTACTCCGACTTCAATGACACTAGTAGTGACCAAAATGTTAATCTCTCCGTTGGCAAATGCCGTCATAATTTCGTCTTTTTTAGGTCCCGGCATCTGTCCATGCAGAAGCACAACTTTTTGATCAGGAAAATCATGACTTAGCTTTTTATGAAGCTCCTCTGCATTTTTTAAGTCTAAGGTTTCTGACTCAGTAATCAATGGCGTAACTGCATAAATTTGAAAGCCTTGATCTAGCTGTTCATGCATCAAGTGATAGACTTCCTTCATCTGACTACTAGTTTTCCAAGCAGAAATAATCGGCTTTCTCCCCGCAGGCAAATGATGGATCTCAGAAACTGTCATGTCACCATACACGGTTAGTGCCAATGTACGTGGGATAGGCGTTGCAGTCATAGCTAAAATATCAGGTCTATCACCCTTATTAATCAAAGCTTGCCTTTGTCCAACACCAAAACGATGCTGTTCATCGATAATAACTAATCCTAATTTTTTGAAAATCACATTTTTTTGAATCAAAGCATGAGTACCAATAACCACATTAATCGTACCATCAGTTAACTCACGGTAGATTTCCCGTCTTTCCAACGTTTTTGTATTTCCCGTTAAAAGAGCTACACGAACTCCAAGTGGCCGAAGTAATTCATCTATTTTTTTAAAATGCTGAGTTGCCAAGATTTCGGTAGGTACCATCAAAGCCGCTTGATATCCAGCCGTGATAGCTGCAAAAATTGCATAAACAGCAACTACAGTTTTACCTGACCCTACATCTCCTTGAAGCAAACGCCGCATTTGACCTGGGGAATGCATATCTGCAAAAATCTCATTGACTACACGCTTTTGATCATTAGATAACTCAAACGGTAATGAATTCGTCAAATTTGCAATTTCTTTTAAATCATATTTCTTAGGATATCCCTCCTGCTTACCATCATGACTAGCTAATAAGGTCAATTGCAATTCAAAAATGAAAAATTCTCGGAAAATTGCACTTCTCTTAGCAATTTCTGCTTCCTGACCATTTTTAGGTCGATGCATCTTTTGAATAATTTCCTGATCTTTTAATAAACGATATTTTTCTCTAATCTGTAACGGAACAATATCCTGTACTTGATCTAAGAAATTATCGATTGCTAGGTTGATCAGATTAACCAGTTTTTTCTGTTTAACATGACGGTTTACAGGATAAATGGGCGCCATGCCACTGTCATTTTCTTTTGCTGCCACAAATTTAAAGGCTGACAGACTCTCTCGAGCAACATTATATTTGCCATAAATGGCTACTTCTTGCCCGATCTCAATCTTATTTTTTAGCCAAGGTTGATTAAAAAAATTGACCATGATTACATCATGGTCAATTCTCATTTTGAAGCTTAAGCGAGTCTTCTTATATCCAAAACGACTGACAAAAGGTTCAGTAGCTACAATTCCTTTTAACATTACTTTTTGACCATCCATGATTTGATCTAATGGTAAAGTTTGTAATTCATCATAGCGAAATGGAAAGTAGAAGAGCAAATCATAGATACTATAAATACCTAAGCTTCCTAGATCAGCCGCAGTCTTTGTCCCTACACCTTTTAAATCTGTAACAGGAGCAAATAATGCATTATTTATCATTTTATTCAACTGATACTAAGAAATGATATACAGGTTGACCACCATCATGAATTTCAAATTCTAGATCATCATGATTTTCTTCCAACTTGTCAACTACTTCTTGAGCTTCTTCTTTGTTGGAATCACGACCAAACATAATCGTAATAATTTCTGAGTCTTCATCCAACATCTTTTCAATCATTTCAGTAGTCGTCTTAATCAAATCAGCATTATCAACTTTAATGTTTCCATCAATAATACCTAAGTAGTCGTTCTTATGAATTTCTACATCATCGATTTCAGTATCACGAGTAGCTTGTGTAACTTCGCCTGAAACTACTGTATCAAGATCTTCAGACATCGCCTCTACGTTTTCATCAACAGAAGCATCTGGGTTAAATGAAAGCATAGCAGTTAAACCTTGAGAAATTGTCTTGCTTGGTACGATACCCACCGGAATGTCACTAACTTCAGCAGCTTGTTTAGCGGCCATCACAATATTACCGTTATTTGGCAAAACAATTGCCTTTTTAGCACCGGACTTCTTGATAGCATCAATAAAGTCTTGAGTTGATGGGTTCATAGTTTGACCACCAGAAATAATTCGGTTAACGCCTTCACTTTCAAAAAGTTTGCGGATACCATTCCCAGAAGCAACAGCAATTACAGCAAAATCAACGGCTTCTTGTTGTTCCTCATCTTGATCAACAATACTCTCATGTTGAATTCTCATGTTGTCAATCTTGATCTTACCTAATTGACCAAATTGACTGCCATATTGGAAAACATCACCTGGATGTTCAGTATGAACGTGAACCTTAGCAATTTCTCCATCTGATACTGCAAGAAGAGAATCACCTAAGCCAGATAAATGCTTTCTGAACTCTTCCAAATCAAATTTCTTCTTGTTAGGTACATCTGCATTAAGATCTACCATAATCTCAGTACAGTAGCCATTCTTAATATCTTGAGTAGCTAATTGACTTTGAACAGATGATTGATGATGCATTGCATTGATCATTTCATCCATTTCAGCTTCATCAGGTTGATATTGATCGGCAAAGTTCTCACCAAGCAAGCCTTCTAAGAATCCTTCGTATATGAAGAGAAGTCCTTGACCACCAGAGTCAACTACTCCAACTTGCTTCAATACTGGAAGTAAATCTGGGGTGGACTTAAGGGCCTTTTTAGCACCCTCAACCACGGCCTTCATTACTTCAGTAACGTCATCAGTGTCATTTGCCTTAGATGCACCTTCTTGTGCAGCAACACGTGCTACCGTCAAGATAGTACCTTCAACAGGTTTCATAACAGCTTTATAAGCAGTAGCAACACCATTTGAAAAGGCATTGGCTAATTCCTGAGCAGTTAAGGTCTTCATACCTTGAGTTGCTTTGTAAACACCACGGAATAACTGTGAAGTAATAACCCCACTATTACCACGGGCACCCATTAACATTCCTTTAGCCAAGCTCTCTGTTAAATCACCAACATTAGTGCTTGGATTTTCAGAAACAGCCTTAGCACCACTTTCAATAGTCAAATTCATATTAGTACCAGTATCGCCATCAGGAACTGGGAAAACATTCAATGAGTTAACAAACTCTGCATTTTTACCAATTCTATGAGTGGCAACACGTACCATATCTCTAAACTGCTTACTATCTATCTCATTTAAAACCACTATTTATAACCTCCGCTTACGTTATTCGTCAAGTACCTTTACACTTTGAACGATTACATTAACGGCTTTAGTGTTAATACCTAATTGATTAGAAAGATTAAATTTAACACTGTCTTGAACATTCTTACTTACTTCAGAAATTTTAAGTCCGTATCCAACAATAATGTACACGTCAACAGTAATTTCATTATCTTCTGACTTAACAACAACACCGCGCTTGTAGTTTGCGCGATTAAGAATTCCGTCAAAGCCATCTCGAATGGCATTCTTAGAAGCCATTCCCACAACGCCATAATTAGACGTAGCTGCGCCACCAACAACAGTTGCGATTACACCGTTTGAAATATCAATCAAACCATCTTTTGTCTTGATCTTAACAGCCATGTTTGTCCTCCGTCTCATTATCTATATATACGCTTATTATTTTATCATAGTACTAACATAATCAATAAACAAAATACGTCTCAAAAAATTTCTTTTAGAGTTGAATTGCTCCAAAACATATGATATTCTAATTAAGAATGACACCATAAACAAAGGAGGTTTAGCAAATGGCAAAAGATTACGTAACAGGTAAGAAGACTACATTCGGTAACAAACGTTCACACTCAATGAACTCAGCTCGTCGTGCTTGGAAGCCAAACCTTCAAAAAGTTCGCATTCTTGTTGACGGTAAGCCAAAGCGCGTATGGGTTTCAACCAAGGCTTTGAAGTCTGGTAAAGTTACTCGTGCCTAATAGACCAACCTTACAGAATCTTCTGTGAGGTTTTTATTTTGCAAAAAATTTGCTTCAAAAATTAAAGAGGACAACTTTAAAAGTTGTCCTCTTTTTTCGTTATTTCATAATATTATGATGCTTGTCATCATCAGGAATTTCATCGGCCATTCTTTCATCAATTGGCGTATAAGCATACTCTGTAATCATTTCACCAAGCTTGGTTGGCAAGCCTAAATCTTGGTAAGTAACATTTCGAGCTAAGCCATTAATAGTGGCAACTTCTTTATTCTTTTTCTTGTCAAAAACATGAACATGATTCTTATGCATATAATCTTCAACATTTCTCTTAGCACGATCAAGTCTTGCTTCATAACGACCGTTTTCAAAGTCAGCAACGTCTTTTTCAAAATCAGTATATTTCATTTTGCTTCCTCGTTTCTATATCTTTACTCATATTCTACACGCTTTTTTACAGATTATGAAAGCGATCTATATCTTTTGAGTAAATTGCCGCAACCAGACCATCTTTAAAAGAAATTTCAAAAGCTTTACTACCCGGCAGAAATTCATTTGAAGAAAAAACACGTGGATAATTACTTGAATAATTCTTTAATTCATAGCGCGCGCCTTGAATACTAAAATCCTGTATTGTACTCAAACTTGCAAGGCCAATATAAGGATAGTCTTCTCTTTTAGAAATAACATGTTTACCTGCATTAAAAAAGCATACGACATTTTGCATATCAATAAGTGATACTTTTTCGGCATAAGGACGAACGACTGGATTAAGCAACATGAACAAGTTAATTAAAAAATGATCTAGACGGCCTCCAGTTGCTCCGAAAATAGTCAAATGATCGATATGATAATCTTGAAAAACTGTCCGTAACATTAATTCAGAATCAGTCCAATCCTTCACCGGATTAGAGTAACGCACATCCGGTACAGAATTCTCTATCCAAGCTAAATCATTTTTCTGTAAGGAATCAAAATCACCCATTGCGAGGTCGGGCAAAATTCCCATTTCTTCTAAAAACAATGCACCGCGATCAACTCCAACGATTAAATCATCCTGTACATTCTTTAGAGTTTGTTTTATATTCTTTGGCCATAAATTTGTTGGACCACCTAACAACGCATATGCTTTCATTAATTAATAGCCTTCTCCAATTTGTGTACTTGTTTGGCAATTGAACCATCTTCATAAAGATATGAACCTACAACAAATACATCAGCACCTGCATCCCTTGCCATCTTAATAGTTCGATCGTTGATACCCCCATCAACCTCAATTGGCATATCATCGACAATGTCTCTTGTCTTTTGAATTCTTTCAGTAGTTTTTGTAATAAAAGATTGACCGCCAAAACCAGGATGAACTGACATAATTAATACTTGTTTAATTTTAGTCAAAAATTTTTCAATTACTTCAACTTGTGTATCTGGATTAATAGCTAAATTAGCACTTACTCCATTGGAAGCTAAGTAATCAAGCCAGTAATTAAGTTGAGATTCATTCATTGATTCATAATGCAATTCAATAGAGTCTGCTCCCGCATCAACAAACGCTGGAACCAAATCATCTGGATTATTGCTCATTAAATGAATTTCAGCTTCAGTCATTGGAAATTCTCGTTTAAAGTCTTTAATCAGCTGTGGGCCAAAAGAAAGATTAGGCACAAAATGTCCATCCATGATATCAATATGAAATCTACTAATTCCTGCTTCAACTGCTTCTTTAATATTCGCTTCTAAATTTAGATTATCTGCGTTCAAAATAGATGGCGCAATGATCATAATTTCACTCCTATCTCATTTCAAATACTCAGGCATACGACCTTCTGTAATCTCCATACGCATAGCCAAATAATCATCGTAGCGGCTTGGCATAATCTTGCCTTCTTCCAGCAATTTTTTAACTTCACATTTTGGTTCTTTTAAATGCTGACATCCTCGAAACTTACAATTTTTGCTGGCACGTTTAAACTCAATAAAATAATTGCATAGCTCATTGATTTTAATTGGTGTCAGATCAATAGATGAAAACCCAGGCGTATCTGCCAAAAAGCCTTTTCCTAATTTAAATAACTCAACTTTTCTTGTGGTATGCTTTCCCCGATTTAAACTAGTTGAAATAGCGCCTGTTGCTTGATTTGCGTCTTTTTTCAAATGATTAAGTAAAGTTGACTTACCTGCCCCAGATTGTCCAGCTAGAGTCCAAATCTGATCCTTATCAATCATACCCGGAATTTGCTTTTGTACGTCATGGTAATTGGTAAAAACTGGATATCCAATTTTTTGATAATAAGACAACAAATCTGAAATTTGTTCAAACTTTTTATCATCGATTAAGTCAGCCTTCGACAAATAAATTGTCACACGCACTTTTTGCCAAGAAAAGAAGGTTAAAAATCGATCTAACAACTCCAAAGAAAAATCAGGCTCTATAGCCGAAATCACTAGTAAAACATGACTTACATTAGCTACAGCCGGACGACCAATTCGATTAACTCTTGGCAAAATCTTTACTAGATAACTCATTCCTTTATCATCAATTTGAATTTCTACATGATCTCCTACCGCTGGTTTTTGCTTCTTTTGACGAAAAACGCCGCGAGCACGCGTTCTCACGATACCCGCAGCGGTTTCCACGTCATAATAACCAGCAATTAGACCAATAACGGTTCCTTCTGCTAGTTTCATTTATTTTGTTACCTTTTCATTTAAAATTGTTTCACCATTACGAACGACTCTCAACTGTCCATTACCATTTTTAATAGAGAATGGAATTGAGAAGCTCATATCTCGCTTTATGTATAATCACGATAAATATTGCTTAAAGAGTGATCATCGTCTTTGATATAAATCTGAACATGATCTCCCTTGCTCTCACTAGACTCACTAGATGAGCTACTATTATCTTTATCGTTATCTGGCTTTTCATTCTTATTGACATTGTCACCAACATAGTTAACTGTGAAAGTCTTAGTGATAGTGGTTTCTTTTTCCTTCTTTGGGCCTCGTGAAACCTTAATAGTAATCGTTGAACCGCGATCTACTTTGGTCCCTGGACCTGGATCCATTGAAATTACCAAGCCCTTTTCCACATCATCAGAATATTCCTGATTTATCTGTAATGTTAAGCCGTGTTCTTTGGCATAATCTTGTGCACCCTTTAACGAATAGTTGCGTAAATCTTTTAACGTTACACTATTATTTCTTTGACGCGGAGATTTTCCCTTCGAAACAACCAAAGTAATCGTAGTCTGAGTTGGTTTAACTTCAACTCCAGCTGCAATACTCTGAGAAATAATGTCATTAGGTGGAATTTTATTAGAATATTGATCTTCCCTAATTACATCAAAGCCTTGATTTTCGAGTTTTTCAGCTGCCTTATCATAATCATGACCAACCACATTAGGTACTTTGACCATGCTTGAACCGCTGGAAACAATTAAGTTCACAGACTTCCCACGATTTACACTATTTCCTGCTGTCGGCTTTGAAGCAATAACATAACCTTTCTTAACATCATCAGATTGACGTCTAATAATCTTACCGACCTGCAAACCAGCTGCTTCTAATTTATTTTCTGCAGCTTTTTCAGTTATGTTTGTTACATCAGGTATATTTACGTCTTGTGGTTTCTTATTATTGCCGCTTAAAGCAAAAATCATAATAAAGATAATCAATCCAGCTGCAATAACTGAAAAGATCCACCACCATTTGTGGTCTTTAACATTTTGCCAAAAACTCTTTTTCTCCTTAATTGGTTCCGCTTCAGCTTTTTCTTCTTTTTTAGGTTCTTCAGCAGATTCAGCTTTTTGTGGCTTAAATCCTGGCAAAACAATAGTTTTATCATTGCTATTACCATGATTCGGAACAAAGACAGGCTCATCACTACGTTCTGGATCAAGACTGCTATCAAGGTCAGCTTTCATAGCTTGTGCAGATGCATAACGATCACGAGGATCTTTGGCTGTAGCTTTTAAAACCACGTTCTCTAAAGCTTGAGGAACGCTTTTATCCTTCTTTCTAATAGATGGGATTGGTTCTTGTGCATGTTTTAAAGCAATAGAAACCGGTGTATCTCCATTAAAAGGTACTTTTCCAGTAATTAACTCATAAAGGATAATTCCCAGAGAATAAATATCTGATTGCTTAGTAACCAGACCACCTCTTGTCTGCTCAGGCGACATGTAATGCACTGATCCCATTACAGAATTAGTTTGCGTAATCGAACTTTGATTAAGAGCGACAGCAATACCAAAGTCAGCAATCTTAATATTGCCTCGCTTATCCATCAAGATGTTCTGTGGTTTTAAATCACGATGAATTACATTGTGCTTGTGAGCAAGAGCAACTGCACTTAGGATTTGATCCATAATGCGAATCACTTCACGCAAATCAAGAGGGGAATTCTTACGAATATATTCCTTCAGATCTGGACCATCAACATATTCCATTACCATATATGGCAAACCATGATCTGTCCCAACATCCAATACTGATACAATGTTAGGATGACTTAATTCGCTTGTAGCTAAAGCTTCTCTTTGAAAACGTGCTTGCGTTTGTGGTTCATTTTGTAAATCTAATCGCAGTATTTTTACAGCTACTTTTCGCTGTAGAATAATATCTTCAGCAAGATAAACATTAGCCATGCCACCTTCACCCAAGGTGTCAATTATGCGATAGCGCTCACCAAGCAGATAACCTTTATCGATCACTGCCTTCGTCCTCCTTGTTCCAAAGTAGGCAGACGGTAATATTATCACCACCACCTAATCGATTAGCTTCGCTAATTAATTTATTGCAACGCTCTTTTAAACTTAATTCCTTGGTTGCTAAAATTTGCTGGATTTGAGGATCACTGAGTGAATTGGTCAAACCGTCAGTACAAAGCAGAACAATATCATTATCGGCCAATTTAATTTCATCAAATTCTGGATCTATCGTACTAGAAACTCCTAATGCCTGAGTAATGATATTCTTTTGAGGATGATGCTTAGCTTGTTCTTTAGTAATCTGACCCATTTTTACTAGCTCATTAACTAAAGAATGATCTTCAGTTAATTGCACAAATTTACCTTCAGAATAGCTGTAAGCGCGAGAATCACCCAAATGAGCAATTAATGCTTTGTTCTCAAAGGCAAAAGCCAAAACAATGGTTGTTCCCATCCCATTAAGATCAGGGAACTTATCAGCGGTCTTCAAAATAGTTTCATTTTCAGAATTCAATTGTACATCTAACCACTTATGAGCAATATTGGCATCTGTAAAATCAGTCGTACCAAAATTGTGTCCCAGATGAGTGACTGCCATAGTAGAGGCTACGTCCCCACCTTGATGACCACCCATACCATCACAAACGATAGCTAAAGTGATCCCTTTGCGATTTTTAAAAACTTGTACAAAATCTTGATTGCTTTTTCGTACCTTACCGATACTTGAAGCATATGCTGTTTCAATCAAAAGTCTAACCTCGCATTTTAAATTTTGCAATGAAAAATCCATCATTGCCATTTTGATCAGGCATAATCTTTAACATCCCGGTCTTAGATTCTAATTTACTCAACTTAAATGGTTTCAATACAAACTGTGAATGCCTCTGTAAAAACTTTTTAACTACCTCTTCATTCTCTTCCATTGAAATAGAGCAAGTCGAATAAACTAATTCGCCATTTTTTTGTAGAGGTACGCTAACAGAATCCAGAATCGCTAATTGAATTTTTTGTAAACTATGCAAATCCTGAAGACTCTTTGTATAACGTATTTCTGGCTTGCGTCTTAGTAGTCCTAAACCAGAACATGGTGCATCAACTAGGATCTTGGTAAATTCACCTTTATTAAAAATCTTTCCAGCTTTGCGTGCATCACAAGCTTGAGTTTTAATCTTGTCTGCTACATGCATTCTCTTAGCATTTTCTGCAACCAGACGTAACTTTTTCTCATGAATATCTAGCGCTATTACGTCACCATCTGCAAGATTTTCTGCTATTTGAACAGTCTTACCACCTGGTGCACTACAAGCATCAAGAACATGTTCCACTTGCGTTTTATCAAAATCGAAAGCCTCTACCACTAAGCTAGCGGCTTCATCTTGAATTGTCAACTGACCTTTTTTAAATAAATCGCTTTGACCAATGCCACCATGTTTCAAAGTTACATCATGATCTGATAAATTTGACCACTTAGGCTGGTAACCCTCATCTTTTAATCGCTGAAAGACCTCAGTTGCATTGACTAATGAAGAAATGCGTACGCAATTTTTAGCTGGTTTATTAATACTGGTTAAAATTGATTGCGTACGTTCGATGCCCAAATTTTTCACAAAGTATTTAACCAACCACTCCGGCACGCTTTCTTTCACGCTAAGATATTCTAACTTATTGTTTTCTTTAGGCAAAATTACGCCTCGTCGAATAAAAGAACGCAGAATTCCATTAACGATGCGATAACCAGAAGAATGATGTCTACCAAACTGTTTAGCTAGCTTATTAGCTTCATCCAAAACTGCCCGATTAGGTACTTTATTTAAGAAAATGATTTGATAAAGCGACATCAATAATAAAGGATTAATATATCTTTCCGTTAACTTGGTTCTAATTAATCCTTTCAACTGATATTCCAAGAAAAGACGATACTGAATCGTACCGTAAACGATTCTTGTTGCTAAATTCTGATCAGCAACTGAAAGATTTGAATTTTTAAAGCTGTTATTCAAACTAATATTAGAGTATGAACCATCCTCTAAAACTTTAATTAATGTTGCTAAGCTGATTGCACGAGCACTCTTACTTGTCGACAATTTCTTCTCCTGAGGTAAACTTGTTACCCTGTCCATTCAAAAAGTTCTTTATATCCATTCTCTTCTTACCACTAGGTTGTACTTCAAGTAAGTTCAAAACTGTACCTTCAGCAAAACTAAGGGCAAATCTTCCCTTCTTTGCCACAACTGATCCTGCAACTAAATCCGTATGATCATCAGCAACCTCTGCCTTCCAGATCTTAAAACGTTTGCCTTGAATCATCATATAAGCACCAGGATCTGGATTAAGAGCACGAATCATATTATTTGCTTGTGTAGCAGTCATTTCAGAAGTGATTTTTTCTTGTGCCTTGGTAATATTAGGCGAAAAAATAACTTTATCAGGATCTTGCGGAATTTTCTTAACAGTGCCGTCAATAATTGCTGGCAAAGTCTTAAGAAGTAAATCACGTCCAACAATTGATAATTTGTTAAACAAACTACCAGCATTGTCATCTGGCTCAATCTTAATTGCTTCTTGAGCATAAATATCACCGGCATCCATTTTCTTCACCATTTCCATAATTGTAATACCAGTTTCTTGATCACCATTAATTAATGAATATTGAATAGGCGCACCACCGCGATATTTTGGTAAAAGCGAACCATGTACATTAACAGCTGCAATCTTTACAGAATTCAAAAATTTAGTTGACAAAAACTGACCATAAGCTGCAGTTACAATTAAGTCAGCATGCATATCAATTAATTTTTGCATTTCTTCTGAACCAGACAACTTTGCCGGTTGGAAAACTGGTAAATTATGTTTTTCTGCCGCTATTTTTGCAGGAGACTTGGCAATCTTTTGCTTACGTCCCACTTTTTTATCTGGTTGTGTTACTACTGCCTTAATTTCATAGTTATTGTCAATTAAACCTTCAAGTACTGGAACTGAAAATTCTGGTGTTCCCATAAAAATTATTGATGTCATCACAGCATCTCCTTACATTATTCTTTCTGGCTCATTATCAATATAAATACTTAAACCATATTTCTTAGCTTCCTGTGCGGAATCTTGAACATGGTGCAATAATTCATTTAAATTTGGTTCTTTTTTATATTTTACCAGTATTTGATAATAATATTGATTTTTTACACGAGAAATTGCACTTGGCGAGGGACCTAAAATAATTGTCTCCTGATGCAATCTCTGCATTAAGAAGCGTTTAATTCTGAAAGCTTCACGAGCAGCATTTTGTTCTTTTTTTGACGCAATTGAAATTAAAACAGTAAAAAAGTATGGCGGATAATTACCAGCATGACGAACGTTCATTTCATAAGCATAAAAACGCTCATAGTCTTGCGTTTTAGCTAATTGAATTGCATAGTGATCTGGATTATAAGTTTGGATCATAACCTCGCCTTCTTTTTCAGCTCGGCCTGCTCGACCTGCAACTTGAGTTAATAACTCAAAAGTCTTCTCAGATGCATTATAGTCTGAAATCCATAAACCAGTGTCAGCATTAATAACCCCAACCAAAGTAACATTAGGGAAATCTAATCCCTTGGCAATCATCTGAGTACCCAACAAAATGTCTGCTTCATGATTTCCAAAAGCATCTAAAATTCGTTTATAACTACCTTTTCTACGGGTAGTATCCACATCCATTCGTAAAATTCTTGCACCTGGCAAAAGTTCTTCTAATTCTTCTTGAACTTTCTGAGTTCCAGTACCTAAAAATCTAATTTGTGAACTTTGACAGTTGGGACAACGTTGCGGAATCGGTTCAGTATGACCACAATAATGACATTGCATACTATTAGTATCTTTATGTAAATTCAGCGAAACATCGCAGTTAGGGCATTTTAAAACAAACCCACATTCTCGACATAGCATGAAGTTAGCAAATCCTCGCCGATTAAGCATTAAAATGACCTGCTCTTTTTTCTCAAGCCGATCCTTAATCGCATTTACTAAATTAACTGAAAGATCAAATTGACCTCCTGCAAACTGAACATGTTTTAAATCAATTAAATTAACCTGTGGCAGTTCCTTATGATTAGCTCTCTTAGTTAAGCGTAATAGTTGATAAACATGTTTTTGTGCCCTTGCACGACTACCTAATGAGGGTGTAGCACTTCCTAAAACAAGTGGACAGTGATGATACTTGCTACGCCAAATTGCCACATTACGTGCATTATAGCGTGGATCTGTCTCTTGCTTGTATGAAGATTCATGCTCTTCATCAATTACGATTAATCCAATATTATCAAGTGGAGCAAACACAGCGCTTCTAGCGCCCACTACTACCTTAGTTTCACCACGACGAATACGTCGCCATTCATCATATTTTTCACCTTCGGACAAAGCACTATGCAGAACTGCAACTTCTTGACCAAATCTAGCCCTTACCTGTCGCACCATTTGTGGAGTTAAAGATATCTCCGGCACTAACATTAAGGCATTTCTGCCTTGAGCTAACGCTTCACTAATCGCATGTAAATAAACTTCGGTTTTGCCGCTACCTGTAATTCCCTCTAATAAAAAAGTTTTAGACTTTTGCTGATCAATTTTTTGAGCTATCTGATCAAGTGCATTTTGTTGTTCATCATTTAAGGTAATTTTAGCAGGTTTATGATCATCAAACCCAGCCAATGGATCTCGATAAACTTCGACTGCTTTACGTTTTAACCAACCTTTTTTTACAGCCGAATTAAGCACACTAGATGTTAAATCCAATTTATTTTCAAGATTAGATTGACTCTTAGGATAAGCTTTATAATTTTCAACAATATCCATTAAAAGTTGTTTTTGCTTAACAGCATTTTGTCTTAAAGTGTTATAAATCTTTTCATATTCTGACGGAGCCAAGACTAAGTCATATTGATTTTCTTTTTTCTTTTTTGCTTTGTTTTCGACAACATATTCAATCTTGGCATCGTCATTTCTCAGTAGTTTACGAATCTGCTTAATTTGATCTGGATCAGTAACTTTATTCAAATCTATCGGATCACCCTTAAAGAATTGCATCTTTTGAGCTTGACTACTATTGGGAAGCAATAATTTTCGATACCCTGCACGCATCACCCACGGCAACATTGCCTGCAGGATTTTAATACGGTATGAATAAATATTTTTAGCTAGATCAGCAGATAATTTTACCAGCTCAGGTGTAAGAGGCGGCATTTCATCTACTACCACTAATAGATCTTTTAACTTACCCTTAAATTCACTGGTTTCTGATAACCCTACAACAAAGCCTTGAACCTTTCTCGGGCCAAACGGAACAACCACTCTAGAGCCAATTTTAATATCTTTTTCTAAATCGGACGGAATATGATATTCAAAAGCACGGTCAGTCTGCCGCGCGGCTACATCTACAATAACCTGAGCAATCATCTAATCACCTGTAAAAAAGACCTCCACCCCATAGGATGAAGGTCAATCAATTAATCTTCGAGGTTAACCTCGGCATGAGCTGGGTCAACTGTTACTTTACCAGCAGCAATTTCTTCAAGTGCCTTGCCAACAGCCTTATCACATTTGAACTTTTCCAAAGTTGGTGGATCACCTGCTTCAAGTTCATGTGCTCTCTTAGCAGCAAGAACAGATAATGAATAACGTGAATCAACACGTGATAACAATTTATCAATTGATGGATAAGTGATTCTCATAATTAGTCCTCCTTGACCATCTTGCGATAGTCATCAATTACACGTTTAACGCTGACATGTTCTGCATCAACAATTGCCTTAATATGGTCGACTGCATTAGCTACTGTATCATTTACTACTGCATAATCATAGTCTTCCATTTCCAAGATTTCATTTCGAGCTTGTTTAATTCTACCACGAATAACATCTTCTGATTCAGTACCGCGGTGTTCAAGTCGTAAATGTAAGGTATGTAAATCTGGTGGGGTCAAAAAGATAAATACGCCATCAGGCATTTTCTCTCGCACTTTTTGTGCACCATTGACATCAATTTCGAGCAGAACATCTTTGCCTTCATGAAGCATCTTCTTTACCGGACCAAGGGGTGTTCCGTAATGATGTCCGACATATTCATTATATTCTAACAACTCACCGTTTTTAATAGCTTCTTGAAAACGTTCTTCACTAACGAAGAAATAGTCTTTGCCATCAACCTCACCTGGACGAGGTTTACGGGTTGTCATTGAGACCGAATATTCAAATGGAAAGACTTTGTTTTCAACTATAGCACTTTTAACAGTCCCTTTTCCAACTCCTGAGGGACCGGAAAGTACAAGTAATAAACCTTTATCTGCCATGCTGAACTCCTCTTAGTAACTATTAATATATCTAGTTTGCACTAAATTGCTTAGTTTTTCAAGTTTTCAATTTTTATTTATTTTGTATATACCAAACGCTTGTTTTATGGAACAATGGTTCACAAAAGGATGATTAATATGACTAATTTTTTAGAAAAACAATTCAAAAAGGCATACCGCTATCTATTCGAATATAATACTGACAAGCTTAGTATCTATAGTCAATTCTCCGGTAAGATTTTAGCTTACTTAACCTACGCAATTCTACATAAGAACTACATAATGATTACCTATCGCGACGGTACAAGTGAAATCGGCAAAATTTCTAAACGTTTGTCTGCAGGACGTTTTGTTCTATCAGATATTGATCAAAAAATATTACGAATTGTCGATATAGACGACATTTTTAGAATTGACCTATAAAAAAAGAAGGCAATTGCCTTCTTTTTTCTTATTCAACTTTAATAAAAGTTTCGCACACTACTTCTGTATTTTCCGTAAATTCTTTTCCAAGTTCCTCACGACATTCCCAAGTAAAAAACTTTTCATGTATATCACGCCAAGTTTCATAAGAACGATCGCCTTCTCCTTCTAAATAGGCATGTTCCGGTGAGACTTTTTTAAAAGGCATGATTTCTACTGTTTTAGTTCTAATTACACAAACTGGTTCATTTTTGCCATTTAAAACAATCGAATAAGCTCCTACTGTCGGAAGATCTTCTTGAGAAGTATAAATACTAGTCGTGGCCGTTTTAATTCCACGATTGATCAGATCACTCAGAACATCTGCATCATGACTATTAGCTCCATAAGCATCCGCACTTTCTAATGCAGCGGGGCTAAGTTGATGTTTCTGACAAAAATCATTCCAAAATTTATTAATACTATTCATCTTTTATACTTTTAATTAAATCCGCAGCATTCTGTTTAGCTGCATCTGTTACATCTTGTCCGGCCATCATTTGAGCAATAGCAGTAATGGTTTCTTCTTTACTTAAAGGTCCAATTTGAGTAAAGGTTGACCCATCTTTAACTTGTTTAGCTACTAGATAACGTTGATCACCTGCTGCAGCAACCTGTGGGGAGTGAGTAATAGCAATAACTTGCTTATTATGACCAATAGAATGCATTTTCTTACCAATAGCAGCAGAAACACGTCCAGAGACACCAGTATCAATTTCGTCAAAGATCATGGTACCTACTGGTTCAACTCGGCTAAATATTGATTTTAAAGCCAAAATAAGTCTAGATTGTTCACCGCCAGAAACTATTTTTACCAATGGCATCAGGTCCTCACCAGGGTTAGGTGCAATCAAGAACACAATTGAATCGGTACCCTTATCAGTAAAAGTCTTAGTTTCCTCAAAGTTGATTGAAAATCGAGCTTTTTCCATGTAAAGATCAGCTAACTCTTGTTTAATTTGTTCTTCCAAAGTATGAGCTACTTTTTCACGAATTAAGTGGAGTTTACGCGCTTTTTTAGTTAATCTCTCTTCAACTTCAGCTACTTCCGCTTGTATTTTCTCTTCATCTAAACCACCAGTTTCAAACTGACCAAGTTCTTTTTGTACCTTGGCGTAGAAGTTAAAAACATCTTTTAAGGTCGGACCATACTTTTTCTTCAAAGAATTAAGCGTATCTAGGCGATTAGTAACGTACTGAAAACGTTCTTCATCAAAATCCATTTGATCCATTAAATTTGATAATTCGCTTCGTGCATCATTTAAAGCATAGACACCATCGTCTACCGTTTTAGCAAAATCTTTAAACTTTGAGCCAAATTCAGTCAGATCAGTTGCCGCATTCTGAGCATCCCCCAATAAAGTTGCAATTCCATGCTCGTCATCGTCGTACAATTGCACGAAATAATTGGCAGTATCAGCAATCTTTTGATAATTATTCAACTCATTATATTCTTCTTCTAACTTATCATCTTCTTGAGGATCTTCTA
Organism: Lactobacillus ultunensis DSM 16047; assembly: GCF_001436305.1. GTDB lineage: Bacteria > Bacillota > Bacilli > Lactobacillales > Lactobacillaceae > Lactobacillus > Lactobacillus ultunensis. Next base: position 26,754 of record NZ_AZFO01000017.1, read on the forward strand.
AATCCGCAGACTCTAATTCATTGTTCTGAAATTGAAGAATATCCTGTTTTTGTGCTAACTCCTGAGCATCCTGACGAAGATGACGCAATTTTTTAGTTAAATTCTGCCACTTGACGAAATCTGCCTGATAATCTTTCAAATCATCTTTAAAACTTGCTGGTGCATAATTATCGACTAGATCTATTTGGCGATCTTGATCCATTAAAATTTGTTGATCGTGCTGTCCATGAATATCTACTAAATAATGGCCAATTTCTCTTAAAACATTAATTGTTGTTAATTGCCCATTGATTCGAACTACATTTCTGCCTTTTACAGCTAATTCACGACTAATTACTAATTGATCATCATCATGTGGTAAACCGTATTTATCACATAATTCAGCAATCTTATCTTTTTGGTCATCTAATTCAAATAATCCTGTAATTACAGCTTTCTTTTCACCTGAACGGATCATCTCTTTTTGACCACGACCACCCATCAATAAAGAAACTGCATCAATAATAATTGACTTACCAGCACCAGTTTCACCGATAATGACCGTCATTTTTTCTTGAAAGCGAACCTTTAAGCTTTTAATAATTGCAAAGTTTTTAATATCCAGTTCGACTAACATACTTTCACTCCTAAAGACCGTTTACGGCACGTTCAACTACTTCTTCAGGTGTTCCATGCCAAAGATTTTGACCACCATTGGTCTCATCTTTTTGCAAATGAATTAAAAATTCAATATTTCCTTTACCACCCTTAATTGGTGAATAGTCTACGCCTAAAACATTAAATCCAATATCCAGTGCTTTTTGCATTGTGTGTTGGATAACTTGTTTATGAACTTCATGATCATGTACGATACCATGTTTACCAACATTTTCTGGACCTGCCTCAAACTGCGGCTTAATTAAACAAACAGCATCGCATTTATCCTTTAAGATGTCATACATTGGTGGCATGATTAAATCCAAAGAAATAAAGGATACATCAGTCATGGCAAAATCAGGCAAGCCTTGATTAAAATCTTCAGGCTTAGAATAACGGAAATTTTGCTTTTCCATTACTACTACACGTGGATCATCACGTAACTGCCAAGCAAGTTGGTTATATCCTACATCTAATGCATAAACCATTTTAGCTCCATTTTGTAAAGCTACGTCGGTAAAACCACCTGTAGAAGCACCAATATCCAAGCAAATCTTGTTATTCAAGTCAATTTGAAAAACCTTTAAAGCTTTTTCCAACTTGAAGCCACCACGAGAAACGTATTTTTTACCATCATCCTTGACATAGAACTTCTCTCCCTCAGGAAATTTAGTTCCGCTTTTATCAATTCTTTGGTGATTATGATCAGAAACTAATCCTGCCATAATTGCTCTTTGTGCAGCAGAACGAGAATGAAAAACTCCCTCCTCTGCCAACAAAATATCTGCTCTCTTTTTTGCCATTTATAACACCTTTTGATATAGATCAAAAAAGCCAGATAAAATTTTCCCATTTAAACCATGCAAGTCATCTTTAGCTTGCTTGATTAAATTTTTAAGTTCTTTCCGACTCTTATCAATTCCTAACAAAGTTAATGTATTGTTCTTGCCTTCTTCTTCATCCTTATGAGTTGCTTTACCAGCTTCTTCACTTGTTTCAACTACATCAACTAAATCATCATAAATTTGATAAGAACGCCCAAAAGCCTTAGCAAAATCTACTAATTTTACTTGTTCAATATCAGTAGCTCTAGCATACACTGCTGCCATTTCTACACTAGCCTGAATTAAACAGCCAGTTTTCAACCATTCCATCTTATTAATAAATTTTGCATCTCCAGCCACACTAGCATTATTAGTAGAATCAATATCTAAATATTGACCCCCAACCATGCCATTAGGGCCGACAGCTTTGGTAATCATTGCTGCTAATTTAGCAGAATTGCTACCTTCAGCAATCCATTGAATACCCATTGGCAAAAGTGCATCCCCAGCTAGAATCGCTTCAGCTTCGCCCCATTTTTTATGACTAGTTAATTTACCACGACGATAATCATCATTGTCCATTGCTGGTAAATCATCATGGATTAACGAATAAGTATGAATCAATTCAATTCCACAGGCAATTCGAATTTCAGGCTCTTCAATTTTTTTACCTAAAACATTCAATGTTGCTAAGAAAAGCAAAGGACGCAATCGTTTACCACCTGCCATGACAGAATAAGCCATAATTTGACTAATTTTCGGATCTTCAACCTCATCTGCCAAATGCTTTGCTAAATAATCATCAATTACTGGTGTCCAATCATTTTTAAAATAAGTAAATTCTGTCATTTTATTCCTCTGGAGCTGATGCATTATTAGGGTCTAATTTATGTTCCGTACCATCACTATCGATCAACTTAGCCACAGTTTCCTCTGCACTAGTTAACTTTTTATCTAAATCACGACTAATTTTTACTCCTTCTTGGAATTGCTTCAAAGCATCTTCCAATGGAACGTTACCATTTTCTAAATTGGTAACAATTTGTTCTAAATTATTTAATTGTTCTTCAAAATTATTCTTTTTAGTTGGCATTATTTATCTTCCTTCGTCTTTGTAACTATTGCTACTGCTTGACCATCCTTAAAATGCAAATTTAACTGATCCTTTGTCTTAACTTGTTTAATAGAACTAATTGTACGCCCTTGCTCATCGGTAGTATAAACAAAGCCACGTTCAAGCGTCTTTAGTGGACTATAATCATCTAACTGCTGGACGACTTTAGCAAAGCCGCTGCGTTTATCTTTTAGATAGTGTTGCATATTATCCACTAAACGTTTAATCAAAAACTGTTCTTGTTGCTTCACTTGGTGAACTTGCTTATCTGGATTCACACTAAGTAGTCTTTGTTTCAATAACTGATAGCTTTGATTTGAGCGATTTAGTTGATTTTTCATGCTATTATCTAAGCGTTGTTTTAAACGATCAACTGTTTCAATTTGTTGATCATACAACCTTGTGGGTTCACGCATAATAACCGAGTTTTTAATTCGATTCAAGCGATCACGCCTTTCACGAATTATAGCTTGCATACTAGAAAATAACCGACTACGTAATTGCTGAATCCCCGCTAATTCATCTACTAGATTTGGAGTTGCATATTCAGCAGCTGCAGTAGGTGTTGCAGCTCGTGCATCAGCAACTAAATCACATAAAGTGGTATCAGTTTCATGTCCAACTGAGGAAATAACCGGCATTGTCATTGCATAAACTTGTCGAACCACTTTTTCTTCATTAAAGGGCCACAAGTCTTCAAGTGAGCCACCGCCTCGACCGATAATCATAACATCATATTTGTCACCTTGAGCCGCAATTTGTTGCATAGCACTAACTAATGAATCAGCAGCTGTATCTCCTTGAACCTGAGCAGGAAATAAATCAATTTCAGCATGAGGGAAACGTCGATTAGCGGTTACCATAATATCGTGAATAACCGCACCTGAGGCACTAGTAACCACTGCAATTCGATCAGGAAAACGTGGTAGTTTTTTCTTATGTTCAGGATTGGTGAATAAACCTTCTTTAGCTAATTTAGCCTGCAACTGCTTAAGTTGCTCATATAAAGCGCCTAACCCTGCTGGTTCCATACTTTCTGCATAGAATTGGTATGAACCTTGTGGGCCATAAACACTTACATAACCAACAACATAGACTTTCATTCCTTCTTCAGGCTTGAACTTTACTTTATCAAAATATGAACGAAACATAACCACATTTATTTTAGATTTCTCATCCTTCAGTGAAAAATATTGATGAGAGTTTCGCCGATAACGAAAGTTAGATAATTCACCCTGCAAAAAAACCTTGTGTAGATACGGGTCATTTTTAAATTTTTGAGTAATATAATAGTTTAAATCTGTAACCGTTAAGTATTTATCTTCGGTCATTTTGTCTCCTAGTCAATTTAACTACTGCTTCCATCAAGAATTGTACAGTAAGAGGGCCAACGCCGCCAGGTACAGGTGTAATGTAGCTAGCTTTTTCTTTAACATTTTCAAAGTCAACGTCTCCTACTAACTTACCATTCACATGATTTATACCTACGTCAACTACAATTGCTCCATCCTTAATCATATCAGCAGTGACCAAGAAAGCTTGTCCCGTAGCTGAAACGACTATATCAGCATGTTTTGTTAGGTCTTCCAAATTTTGAGTTTTAGAATGAGCAATCGTTACAGTAGCATCTTGTTCTAACATCAAAGCGGCAAGGGGCTTGCCAACAATATTGCTACGTCCAATAATTACTACATTTTTACCGGCTAAAGAGATGTGATAGTGCTTCAATAATTCAATTATTCCCTCAGCTGTTGCTGGTTCAACAAAATGATTATCCATCCACAAACGGCCTGTATTAGCTGGAGTCAAACCATCAACATCTTTATCAGGATTGATTCTTGCAAGCAATTCATCTGCATCAATTTGATCTGGTGCCGGTAATTGAACCATTACACCATTAATTTTAGGATCAGAATTTAACTTATCAATTAGTTTCAGTGCTTCTTCTTGACTAGTATCCGCACTTAATTGATAAACATCTTGCACAATTCCTATTTTTTCTGCACGCCGTTTCTTCATACGTACATAAATTTTACTAGCAGGATCGTCTCCAATATTAATTACGCAAAAATGGGGTACTATTCCTTCACTTTTTAGTTTCTTAACCTTTTCTTTAAGATTTTGCGCTAACAGATTTGCAACTGCTTTTCCATCAAGAATCTTTCCCAATTAATTTCTCCTTACTGTTAAAAAAATAGCCGGCAAAAAAATGCCGGCTATTATCGTTATTAAACAAAGTTTGCTAACATGCCATTAATAAATGGTTTTTCTTTTGGCTCAGCAAATTCGTCACATAAATTTAAAGCTTCATTAACTGCGGCTTTAGGATCAATTTCATCACTCTCTTTAATTTCAAAAAGAGCAACTTCCATGATAGCAACCACAATTTGACTTACACGTTCAAGACGCCAGCCCTTTTTTAAATGATTAGTTAATTCAGACTGTAAATCTTCACGATTTTTAAGTACGCCTTCGATTAGTTTCTTCGAATAGGCAGAAAGCTGTTTTAAATTAAGCGTTGCGACGACTTTTGCTTCAACCTCTTCAGCATTTAAATCTGGCTCTTGATTAGCCAAATATACTGCTTGCATAGCAACTTTGCGACTTTCGTGTTGGTTCATTATTTCTCTACTTCATCCTCCGGAAACAGCTCTGAGGTAGTCTCCTCAGTGTCTTTTTCATCTTCTGGGAAAGCTAGACCTACAACATGAACATTAATTGCTTTAAGTTCAAGGTCAGTCATTTGCAACAATTGTGCTTTTAGCTTTTTTTGCAATTCCATACCGACCTTAGGAACGTTCACACCACTTTCAAGGTATACGTAAACGTCAGCAATTAATTTATTATCTTCATCGACTTTTACATTAACACCTTTACCATGATCCTCACGACCAAGAACCCAATTAAGTCCAGATTTAAGACTACCACGCATTCCAGCGACGCCATCTACTTTTTCGGCGGCAATACCCAAAATAACTTCAAGCACACTTGGATCAATCTTAATTTGTTCGCTGTTTTCTTCGCCACTTAAGAGAATTTTTGAACTATCTGCCATTTTGTTACCTCAAAGAACTACTTATTTGCACGAGATACGTATGTACCATCAGTAGTGTTAATAGTTAAAACGTCACCTTCATTAATAAAGAATGGTACGTTAACTACCAAACCAGTTTCCATAGTTGCTGGCTTACCACCACCTGATGAAGTATCACCTTTAATATTAGGTTCGGTCTTAGCAACCTTCAAATCAACTGTGTTAGGCAGTTGAATACCTAAAGTTTCACCATCGTGCATAATTACATTAACAACCATGTTTTCAAGTAAGTACTTGGATTCGTCACCAATTTGTTCATTAGGAATAGCTAATTGGTCATAAGTAGAAGTATCCATAAATACGTAACTTGAACCATCGTTGTATAAATATTGCATTGACTTAGTTTGAATATCTGCAGTTTCAACCTTAGCAGTTGAACGGAAAGTATATTCCTGTACAGCACCAGTTCTCAAGCTCTTTAACTTTGAACGTACAAAAGCACTACCTTTACCTGGTTTTACGTGTTGGAATTCAACAATGCGCCATAAATCGTTATTGTATTGAATAGTTAAGCCATTCTTGAATTCGTTAACTGAAATCATTGTCATATTAAGTCCCTCATTTCTACATTAATATCTTACCAATCTTAAACCGTTTTGGCTATAACTTCGACCCATTAAAATCTAAACTAAAGAGAAATCAACTCATCTTTAGGTAAAGTCGATAAAGTTTCAGGCGTTTGATTATGAACTAAAATATCATCTTCAATTCTAACGCCACCTTTATCTGGTAGATAAATTCCTGGTTCAACAGTGTGTACCATATTATTAACAAGTTTAGTTGTTCTAAATGGTAAAGCTGGTTGACACAGTTCATGAATTTCTAAACCTATGCCGTGACCAATACCATGCCCAAAAAATTGACCATAGCCTTGTTCGGTGATGTAATCCCGAGCTGCTTTATCAACGTCATGACCAGTATTTCCTACCACCGCAGCTGCAATTCCACGACGTTGTGCTTCATGCACAATATCATAAATTTTATGCATCTCAGCATCAACTGTACCTAAGGACACTGTTCTAGTAATATCTGCAGCGTAACCATGATAAAAGCTACCAAAATCGATAACTATCATGTCGCCTTCTTCAATTTCCTTATCGCTAGCTACTCCATGAGCCCAAGCAGAACGTACCCCTGAAGCAACAATTGTATCAAAGTCTGGACCATCTCCGCCATTGACTTTGAATAAATAATCTAGCTTAGCACCAATAGCTCGCTCTTTCACACCTGGCTTAATCATAGGCAAAATAGCTTTGAAACTCTCCATTGAAATATCAATTGCTTTACGTAAAGCGGCAATTTCTAATTCATCTTTAACGTTTCTTACACGTTCAACAAGTTCCTCAACTATTTCAAAATCAGCATCAGGATTTAAATCCTTTAGCTTAACGTATTCACTGGCAGAAACGAATTCACCTTCAACTAAGACTCTTTTAACATTCATTTTTTTAAGGGCTTTAGTTAGTTCTTCATAGTCACTTGAATGTTTCATTACAACATCCATTTCACCTGGAGCCTGTGCTTTAATCTGACCAGCAAAGCGAGAATCTGATAAAAGTGTCCGATCACCATTAGCACTCAAGATCAATTGAGCTTCTTCACCGGTAAAATTGGTTAGATAACGATAATTGGCTTGATTAAAAATAATCATTGCATCAGCATTATGTTTTTTAATCAAAGCTGCAACTTGATCAATTCTTCGATTGATCAACGTTAATAATTCTTGCTTTTCTTCCATATCAGAGACCTTCTTTGCATACAATTTCTATTAATTATACTAAATTTAGGCCCCTAATAGCTAGAAAAGGCCATGAAAAAAGGCGGGTGGCTCAAGCTACTCGCCTCATTCTTTTGTCTATCTGAATTACTTAGCTTCTTCAGCTGGGTATACAGAAACTTGCTTCTTGTACTTGCCAAGACGTTCAAACTTAACAACGCCATTTACAAGTGCAAATAAAGTATCGTCTCCACCTTGACCTACGTTCTTGCCTGGGTGAATCTTAGTACCACGTTGACGGTAAATAATAGTACCTGCGTGGATAGTTTGACCGTCACCAGCCTTAGCGCCTAAACGACGACCAGCTGAGTTACGACCGTTGGCAGTAGAACCGCCACCCTTGTGGTGGGCAAATAATTTCATACCTAAAATATTCATAATCATTTCACCTCTGAATTAAGCTTCAATCTTTTCAACTGTAACCTTAGTGTAAGGTTGACGGTGACCATACTTGCTGTGTGAGTGCTTCTTAGGCTTGTACTTGAAAGTTACAACTTTCTTTTCCTTACCTTGCTTTTCAACTTTAGCAGTTACCTTAGCACCATCTACTAATGGAGTACCAACCTTAACGTCGTCACCATTAGCAACAAGGATAACTTCCTCAAAAGTTACTTCGCTGCCTTCTTCAGCATCAAGCTTTTCTACAAATACGCTGTCGCCTTCTGCAACTTTGTATTGCTTACCACCGGTCTTAATAATTGCGTACATTTGTACACCTCCGAAAAAATACTTAGACTCGCCGAACTGGGGTGCTCCTTACCCAAGAAGACTTCTAACCTCTAGCCGTGCGGTTGCAGATGTGGAGGTCTCCACAAATACAACTCTTATATAATACAACGGTTTTCAACGGATATCAATAATTTTAAAGTTTTTATTCCTTCGCTTCCTTATATTCTATTGTTTGTGTACCTTCATAAGCAGGCAATCCATTTTCAGCTCGGTATAATGCTCTTTCAAAGGAACGATAGCCTTTAGATGAAGAAACGGCAAATTTAGCGCCATATTTAGATGCAAATTCTTGAATGTTCCAAGTGGCATCATGAGCAGCATAGGCAGTCATTAGGATCACAATATCTAGATCTTTAATCTGTCTTTCCATAATCTTCTTCTTACCTTCAAAAGCATCAATTGGAATAGGGATGCCGTTATAGCGAGTAACAATTCCTTCTAAAATACCTTCATTTTGATTATCACCAATAGCAATTCCTACTCTCTGATAGTGAAGATTCATGTCTAACTTAGTAAGTTCTTCTTGCTCTTTTTTACTCTTATCTTTCTTCTTATAAGATAAATCAGATTGTTTAGGTGGATCAACTTGATAAATCCAACGAATCTGAACAGCTTCGCTTGGATTTTTCTTTATTCTGACATCCCCTGTATACCATGCCAAATCTACAATCGAGCCATCTTCTAAGTGAATATCTTCACCTTGATAGTAACTAGAATCGACTGGAATAGTAATATCTTTTCCACGAATACGTAATTTCTCACCTTTAATGTTACGAGTAATTGCTAGTTGGCCCGTTTTACCTTGGACTACCGCATAACGAAATTCTTCAATTGGATCATAATCACGAGTTCTCAACTTACGATAACCAACAACACGCAAAATTTCAGCTTCATAATGAGGATTGTCTTTATCTTCTAAAGCTTCAACAATGTCACCACTTTTAAGATTTAAAGAATGGATTTGAGATTCTTTAATGCGATAAACAATTTGACCATTATCGTTGATCAAATTACAACCAGAAAGCGTCCGAATAACTGTGTATCTTTTACCTTTTCGATAATCACGCTTAGGCTCTTTCTTGGGTTTCATTGCATCTTCAAAAATCTTTTTATTTACAGCTTCTCTAGTTGTCTTAGATCTTTGAATTGCCTGATCCAATTTTCCTAAAACGTTGCCGTAACGTTTACCTACGCCAGGTACAAATGTAAGTTTATGCAAAGCTGAAAGTGATTTTTTCTTTGCGTTATCATCGCCAGGCGTTTCGATTAATTCAGTTAAGCCCATCAATAATTGTTTAAATTGCTTTAAATCCGCATTTCTTTGTGCAATTGATTGCGTATTGGCCATTTTCTTAGGCTTAGATACTATTTTTTTCGATTTAGACTCTGTCGATTCACCTTCAGCCATTGCAATAATTGCCTTAATGGCATTTAAACTATTGGCTAAACTTCTATCATCTGAATCTGTTTTATTTAAAATTATTTTGATATTGTTTCGATAATCGTACATTTTTTCACCACTTTTTTCATTTTGATCATGCCTATTTATTATATTGCTTACTTTTAATAATTAAAAATAAAATATCAAATCTTTTGCGTTTAAAGCCATGCCTTCATATAATTTAATCAAAAATACTACTTATTCCAAAGGAGGAACAACTTATGACAAAAACTCGTCCTGAAGACTTAGACTGGAATAATCTTGGCTTTAAGTATCATGATCTTCCATATCGCTGGGTCGATGAATTCAAAGATGGTAAGTGGCAAGGTGGTCATTTAACTCAAGATTCTACTATTACCTTTAACGAAGCTGCTGAAGAATTGCACTACGGCCAGGAAATCTTTGAAGGCTTAAAAGCATATCGCAGAAAAGATGGTGGTATTAACCTTTTCAGACCTGACCAAAATGCTAAAAGAATGGCTAACTCAGCTAAGCGACTTTTGATGGAGCCTTACCCTGAAGAAGAATTTCTTAAAGCTGTAAAAGAAGTAGTTCTAGCAAATCAGGAATTTGTGCCTCCATATGGTTCAGGTGGCACGCTTTATCTTCGTCCATTCATGATGGGAACTCAACCAATTGTTGGCGTTTCTCCTTCAGCAACCTATGAATTCAGAATTTACGCTACTCCAGTTGGTGCCTATATCAAAGGCCTCAAACCAATGCCTTACGAAGTCAGCGATTATGACCGTGCTGCTCCATTTGGCACTGGTCAAGCTAAAACCGCTGGTAACTATGCCAGTAGCTTAATGCCATCATTAATTGCCAAGAAGAATGGTTTTGCTGATGCACTTTACCTTGATCCAAAAGAACACAAATACATCGATGAATTCGGTGGTGCCAACTTCTATGGCATTACTAAAGAGGGACAATTCCAAACACCAAAATCAGACTCAATTTTACCTTCAATTACCAAACGATCAATTTTGAAAATTGCTAAAGATCTTGGTCTTAATCCAACTGAAACCCAAATTCCAATTAATGATGTTGATCGCTTTGCTGAAGCTGGTGCAATGGGTACGGCTGCTGTAATTTCTCCGGTAGGTTCCTTGACTTATCAAGGCAAGAAATATGTCTTTGGCAGTGAAACAGAAGCTGGACCTATCACGCAAAAACTTTATGATACATTATTTGGTATTCAAGTTGGCGATCTGGACGACAAATATGGTTGGACCGTTAAATTAAGTTAATTCAAGAGAAACAAAAAGATCTTTGTGAAATTCAAAATTCACAAAGATCTTTTTTAGTTTAAGCTCTCCATTCGCCGCCTTGACCATATGAGTGCTTACCCAATTCATTGATAATTACATGAATATGCTCCTTTGGAGCACCTGTATTCTTATGAACTGCTTCAGTAACATCCTTCATCAAATTAGTAATTTGTTCGTCTGAACGACCCTTAATTAATTCAATATGTACAAATGGCATAGTTCTGCCTCCTTTTTTATAAATTATACAAAATATTTTTAAAATGCTCCACCGCCAGATCCACCACCGAATCCGCCTGATGAACCGCTTGAAAATCCACCTGATCCACCAGATACAGATGATGATGACCCTACAGAAACTCCCGAGGAGAAACTATTATCAAAACTTCTAGCGAAACCATCACTACTTGAGCTATAAAATGGCCCATAAAGTATAAATGGGGTATTCGCTAATTCTTCATCACTAAATTCCACTTTCAGCTCTTTCAAAACCTTTTTCGATAAGCCAAAAGCAACAGCATATGGCATGATATCTTCCCATAAGATCAAGTCACCCACGTCCTTCATCTTAAAGTTACCGATATCATCCAGCATTTTTTTAAATCCTCGTACTTTATCAGTTTCTAAAGCACCCTTTTGAGTATAGATGCTCATTCGTTTATTACCAACAAAGAAAGCAATAAATTCTAAAACGACTAAAATCATTCCACATACAACTGCAACATCTAATATTGGAGGAAAATCATCGGATCTGTATAAAGCGAGCACCAAGGCAACTACACTAACAATAACGCCACTAATCATAAACATACGGCGATGATATTTTCGAGTTTCTAATTTGGCATCAAAAAAGTTAGCATCTTCAACTAGTTTATACTGTCGATCACGCCATTTTTCATACTTTTTGCCTAATTTACGCGAAGTGTAATCACGTAAGTCTTTAGTAGTAAATGATTTTCCATCGCCAACTTTGTTAAACAAAAAGTTTAATAAATCATCTTGTAGAATACTATCATCGACTACCGTAATTCGATAGGCTGTCTTCTTGCGTATTCTAGTACGATAATCTTCAATCTTAATCTTGTGTTTACCAGCTAGCTGCATCAAATACGCAGTAAAAGCTTTTGTATCTGGCTCACTTGCTTCATCCAAAATTTGTGCAGCAACAGGACTGATATCTGGAATTTCATAATTGTGAACCAATTCTTTCCATTTTCTTGGACGACTACCAATCTTTTTGCCAAAGAAGCCTGAAATAATAACCCATATACTACTTATAGCAACAATTATAAGCAAATCAACATTAATAACGTTGCCTTCTTGCCTTCTTTGATTGGCCTCATTAGCCAAAATAGCTTCTTGTTTTTCAACAGCTTTTTTCCTGTTTTTATTAACAAAATTCATATTAGCTGATGTTATTGCAGGCGGAAAAATTGAGTGCACTTCAATTCCTGTATCACCTGATAAATGGTCAACCGTCATAATAATTTTACCCTGATTTGGTAAAACCTGAGTCTGACCATTAAGAGGTCCATGTGCCCATGCTTTGAGCCCTTTAACTTTTCCCGGGAAAAGCACAGTTACTCGTGCATTATTAATATCTGTATCCCAACCATTACCAATAATCTTAAAGTTCAATTCAGCTGTATCTTTATAATTTGTAATAGCATTTAAGATCCGATATGAATATTCCACCCTTACTTTTTGATCTTCATTAATACTGTGAAATACTTTGAAGCGATATGAATTACCGTCCTTAGTTAATTGATAAGTATTATTATCCCCATTTTTAGCAGGTACAATATTTTTACCATCAACTTTAACCTTAATATTCGATAAACTTTGTTTCTTACCCAGATTCTGCGTATAAAATACGCCATGTGCATCACTATCAAAATCGTAGTAAATTTCACGATGCATCATTAAAGAACCGTCTCGATTGACTTCAGCTGTAACATCCATATCATTAATGTCATAATTAACATCGGCATTTGCTCGTTGGGTAAAAATGGCTAAAAAACTAAGCAAACTTAATAGGCTAATTAAGCTTAAGAATTTCTTTTTCATCTCTTATCCTCGTTTTTTCTTAAAAAACTATCAATTAAATTATTAGCACGTGTTCTATATTTACCTTTAAAATCATGCCCTGCATGCCTAATAATGTAAAGCTGTGAATGTTTGAACTTTTTATTTGCTTTTTCAGAATATGTTTCTGGCACAATAATATCGTCAGAACCATGAATAATTAAAACAGGTCCGTCATATTTGGTTGCCGACTTTAACAAGTTATATTTAAACAATTTATCAAAATAAGCTTTTCCAACCGTGAACCCAAATAAGTTAAAGGTCTTTGGTACTTTTTTAATCGATTTAAAAGCAAGCTGCGTATAATCAGTGATTGAAAATGCTGGATACAGTAGAATTAATGATCTAATCTTCTTAGGAAACTTGGAAGCAAGCATTGCAGAAACTGCTCCTCCTTGACTCTCACCCATAAGAGATACTTGATTATGATCAACATCAGGTCGATTTCTTATAGCAGTTAAAACCGTCTCTAAATTTTGTTCTTCAGTAAAGATTGACATATTTAGTTGATTAATACCACTACTTTGGTCATTCTTAGCACCACCAGGATAATCAAAAGCATATGCCAGATAACCTTGACTAGCCAAATTCTTAGCATAACTCACCATATCGCGATAGTTTCCTGCTAAACCATGTGACAGAATAACGACTCTCTTTTTACCAACTAAATTTTGGGGCAAATATAGGCGACCATAAATATTTACGCCATTTTGTTGAATATTCCAGTCTTGTTCAACTACTTGATATTTTTTTGAATTATTATTCTTTTTTTGATGATGAACTTTAGTCGTTTTAACTGAGCCTGTTTTCTTTTGTACATTTTTGTTCATTGTACAGCCTGTCAAAAAAATTGATAGACCTGCTATTAGTATTGTTATAATTCTTTTTTTCAAAATTAATTTCACCTTTAATAAAACACCTAAGCGTTTCTTAGATACTTTTATTATACAAAAAAAGTGCGAGCAGAATCACTCACACTTTTCATATATTAATCTTTAATTTTAAAAGTTGGCTACTTTAACGTATAAGCCTTTACCAATACGGTAATATGACTTGCCATTAATGTGGAATCTTGAGCCATAAGTCTTAACTGGCGTACCCTTTCTCAAAACTCTCCAGTTAGCACGTCTACCTGCATGATTATAAATATAAGCATTATGTCTTATTACACGAGAATTGCCTAACACGTTGCTTGCCATTACGTAACGGTCATCGCCTACTTTAATAGCCGTTTTTCCATTATCAAGTCTAGTGGTAGAGCCATAGTAAGTGATACGAGTGTAGGCTGCATATGAACCGCTTTGACGTTCACCCTTCTTGTTGTAAACATAAGCCTTCTTCATTACAAATGCTGAAGTTGCTGATTCACTTGGAGTTGAACTAGCAGGCTTACTGTCGGTTTTATCCTCTTTCTTTGTAGTAGATGTATTATTAGCATTTGAGGATGGAGCTTGAGAAATAGCACCATTATTTGAAGTAACATTACCATTAATCGATAAAGGAAGAACGGTCACATTACCATCTACATTTAAACCACGCCAATTATCAGTAAATTGCCAAATTGAAACTCCGTTCATTGATGGGAAATAATTAAAGTTAGGATTATCAATTCTACCTGAGATAGCATATGAAGCTACCCATAATGAATTAGGATACTTAGCAACTACGCTGTTAGTATCAATTTGATTTTGCAAAACTGATGAACTTGCATAAAGCAATGGTTGATAACCAGCTGCTTTAATTTGATCCATAAAAGCAATAATTGCGTTAGCAGTAGGCGTCTTACCACCATAAATATTATTGCCCTGTCCAGTTTCATAGTCACAAGCGATGTATGAACCCTTTGGCAAACCAAAAGCTTGAGCCGCCTTGATTGCATATTGTGCTTCAGCAGCTGCTGCACTTGCATTCGAACTAAATGTGGCAAAATGATATGCCATTGGCATCATATTATTTGATAACGCTGTTGAAATTTGGCTTGAAGCCTTAGGGTTACGATAAGAAGTCCCCTCACTTACTTTAACAATTGCAAATTGTGCGCCAGCTCTAGCATGACTTGACAAGTCAGCACTTTGATAACTGGCAACATCAACACCCAGTGCACGAGCAGCTACTGATGTGGTAGATGCATTAACAGTAATTACTGGTCGGTTAATCTGAGTCAATGCAATACCTGCCGTACCTATTACAGTCGCACATGCTAATTTAGCAATAAATTGTTTAGTTTTAGTCAATCTTCTCTTCCTCCACTCATGTGAAAATTTAAAATTCACACTAGTTGTTCTTCTCAAAATATGAAATCAAATTTAGAATAGTATCGTTTTAAAATTTAGTCAATAAAAATAGCTCGATGTAAGATATTTGTTACATTTTTGTATTATACAATGAAATATTATTTTTCCAGCCAAGTTTGTGCAAAAACATCCTCTTTAAAGCCACAGGTCAAATTATTTTTATCAACTACCAGCGGACGTTTAATCAATTTACCATCTTTAGACATCATCTCAGCAGCTTCAGCAATCTTCATTGTAGGAACCTTATCCTTTAATTTTTGTTGACGATAATGTTGACCACTTGTATTAAAGAAATATCTTAATCCACGATCTTGATACTTGGTCATCCAATTGATTAGAGCTTCTTTTTTAGGTGGCTGTTCAACTAAATCTTGAAATTCATACTTTATTCCATGATTATCCAGCCATTTTTGAGCTTTTTTTGAAGTGGAGCAACGTTTATATCCATAAAATTTAATCATACTAATCCTTCCTCATATGTTCTCTGAAGAATTCAATTTCCTCATCATTGGCAATATCAGCTAATTCATCTTTTTGATTAACAAAGAAAACATGTCCACGAGGATTTTTTTCATCACCATAAGACTTGCAAATAGCTGGTACGCCCCTGCCTAATAGAAATCCAAATAACGTAAATTGCATATCATGTAAAAAGTCTTTATTGGCGGTAATCAAGAAAGTTGGTAGGAAATCAGAATTAATGTACTTTTCAACATCTAACTGTTCATGATATTTATTAACAGATCTGGGTGTAAAATATGCACTTTCTAATCCTGCCAAACTATCAGGTGTCAGAACAAAAGAAGCAGCGCAATTTAAACCAACAGCTCTAACTTTTAAATTAAGTGGCTTGTAAGAAAAAAGCTTAGCATAATCAGGATTAGTCAAGATTGTTACATATTGCTCTGCCATTTGACCGCCAGCACTATCACCAATAATAAATACATTATTACGATCCAGTCGGTATTCTTCGGCATGGTCATCAACCCAGTGCATATACCGATCAACATCATCTAATTCATCAGGAAATTCCGCATTCTCTGGAGCTAAACGATAATTAGGATTGATAAAAGCAAAACCGCGTTTAGCCAGACCCATACCATAATATTGATAAACTTCTTTAGTGCCATATACCCAGCCACCGCCATGAATATTAATAATTACAGGAAATGGTTTATCTTCTTTTTTAGGTAAGTAAACATCTAAAGTATTCCACTTTTCATTTGGACCATATTGTAAATCATTAATACGTTCAACTTCTGGAATATCATGTGGAAGTCCGCTATCACGCGCATCATCATTTTGCTTAGCACCTTCGCGAAATTCAGTTACGTACTTTCTAATCTTATCGGTAAGTTCCATAATTTTTCTCTTTTCTAACCATACTTTTCAATATTAATTATAATTGAAAAAGCAATTTTCAACTAAAAAACAATTTTTTTCAAAAATACCCTTGCATTTTAAATCTAAATTCCCTATAATAATTTATGTTCTGTTGAGGACATACAAACATACAGATGGTCTGGTAGCTCAGCTGGATAGAGCAACAGTCTTCTAAACTGTGGGTCGTGGGTTCGAATCTCACCCGGATCACTAGAATAGCAACGCTTAAAAGCGTTGCTTTTTTGTTATCTTAATACATAAAAGCCGTCTCAAATGATACAATCCCACTAAAGTGG